>JAAAOU010000114.1 GCA_009908745.1 Bacteroidota bacterium | reverse complement strand
ACACTGAAACGTTCGTACGCAGTAACTCTTATATTTCCTCATCCATCCTGAAAAATGCCCGAGCCATGCCCCTGCTCGTCTCCTCCCACGGGGAGGTGCCCGCAAGGGCGGAGGGGATATCCTCCTTGGGGAGGTGCCCGCAAGGGCGGAGGGGGTATCCTCCTTGGGGAGGTGCCCGCAAGGGCGGAGGGGGACATTCTACATTACCACGGATTTACCTGCCTTCGCTGAGGCTACGGCAGACAGTGCATTTTACGGTTTACACGGGGGTTCACGCCACTCCGATAGCGATCGGAGGAACGAAGCGGAGTCACGCCACGCCCCTTGGGCGGCACATTCTTTTTGCCGGCTAATTTTCTCGACACGCCCACTGTGCCTGGCACATCGCCCAGCCGCTTGCGGTCTGGAATGACATAGCACGGCTTCATGCCCCGTACGGATGTTTCAGTCCGCATGCCTTTCTCCGTTGCACTTCGCAAGGCACCCGAGCCCTGCCGTGTATGCACTTTTAACTTTTACATTACCCCGCTTTACATTTTACATTAAAAAAGCCACCCCCAAACAGAGGCAGCTTTATCAAATCGTAACATTGCAGATTCTTGTAGTTAAGCGCTGACTTTGTACGTCAATTTCGGCAGCGCCTGCTCATTCAGCTGGCCGAAGCGGTAGCCCTTGTCGGCGAAGTACTGCAGCACCCGCGGCAGCACCTGCTTCAGCGTTTCTTCTGCCTTCAGGCTGTCGTGGAAAACCACGATGGAACCCGGCTCGGCATTGTTTACCACATTGGAATAGCACTGCTCCGCCGTAATCTTCGGGTCAAAATCGCCGCTCAGCACATCCCACATGACGATGCGGTAGTGGCGCTGCAGGAACTGTGCCTGTTTGGGCTTCAGCCGGCCGTAGGGCGGGCGGAAGAGCACGGAGTTGACCTGATTGGCGCAGTGGCGCACGTTGTGGAAATACGGGATATTTTCCGTTGTCCAGCCATTGAGGTGGTTGGAGGTGTGGTTGCCCACGGAATGCCCGGCATCCACCACTTGCTGAAAGACCTCCGGGTGCTTGCGGATGTTGTCGCCCACGCAGAAAAAGGTGGCTTTGGCATCAAACTGTGACAGTTGTTCCAATACCCAAGGTGTGACGCGGGGGATAGGCCCATCGTCAAAAGTCAAGTATACGACCGGCTCCTGAGCGGGTATCTTCCACGTAAAGTTCGGGAAGAGGTTTTGGATAATTTGAGGTGTTTTAACGAGGTACATGGTTTGTTCTGGATTATGTAATGTTCATGGATTAAATACAATTCAAGTACCCGGGGGCTTTTCCCCGGTTTTTTGGTTATCTGGTCGTGGCTCGGGCTCCGATATTGCTGGCAAGCTCTTGTAAATTCCTTACATTTGCTCACCGAGCGGTATCGCTTTGCAGGAGTTTTCTGATTATTGGGTGAGTAGTTTGAAATTATCAACGTCCGAACGCCCAATTTTGCTGCCCGAAAGGCTACTTTTTCTGCAATTTTTTTCTAATAGTGATTTTTCTACAAAAGCACAGCAATTTACATGGACAAAATCAGGCTTCGTTTTGCCCCCAGCCCTACCGGCGCCCTGCACATCGGCGGCGTACGCACAGCGTTGTACAACTATCTTTTAGCCCGCAAAGAGGGCGGTACCTTCGTTTTGCGTATTGAGGACACCGATCAGTCGCGCTATGTGCCCGGGGCAGAAGACTACATCATCAATGCCTTGAAATGGCTGGGCATGGAGCCGGATGAAGGCCCGGGCTTTGGCGGCGAATACGGCCCCTACCGGCAGTCCGAGCGCAAAGACATCTACCAAAAGTACACACAGCAGCTCATCGATCAGGGCGACGCCTACTACGCCTTTGACACGGCTGAAGAACTCGAGCAAGCCCGCCAGAAAGACGTCACCTTCAAATACGACGCCGGCGCCCGCATGCAGATGCGCAACAGCCTCTCGATGAAGCCCGAAGAAGTGGAAAAAGCCATGGCCGAAGGCCTACCCTACGTCATACGCCTCAAAGTCCCAGATAGCGAAACGGTGCTCTTTACCGATGTGATCCGCGAAGAAGTCGCTTTCGACACCGCAGAGTTGGACGACAAGGTATTGTTGAAGGCCGACGGCATGCCCACCTACCACATGGCCAACATCGTGGATGACCATTTGATGAAAATCACCCACGTCATCCGCGGCGAGGAGTGGCTCTCAAGCACGGCCCACCACGTACTGCTCTACCGATTCTTAGGTTGGGAAGACGAGATGCCGACCTTTGCCCACCTGCCGCTCATCCTCAAGCCATCACCAGAGAGCTACCTCAACAAATCGACTACCCCCGTGCTAGCCAAGCGCATGGCGCAAGAATTTGCCCGCAGGCAGCCCGACGAAGCCAAAGGCTACGAAAGCAAAGCGGAAAACCTCGCCCTGCAAGCCTTTCAGGACAAGAAAAACCTGACGACCCACCTCAAGGAAAAAGACAAAGACGACGCGCAGAAGGCTGCTTTCAAAGCCTTTCTCAAAAGCGCCCTCTACGGCAAGCTCAGCAAGCGCGACGGCGACCGCCTGGGCTTCCCCGTATTCCCCCTCTCCTGGGAAGGGGAAACCGCGGAGGACAGCTTCATCGGCTTCCGGGAATATGGCTTTTTGCCCGAAGCCACCCTGAATTTCCTCGCCCTGCTCGGCTGGAACCCCGGCGACGAGCGCGAGAT
Organism: Bacteroidota bacterium; assembly: GCA_009908745.1. Taxonomy (GTDB): domain Bacteria; phylum Bacteroidota; class Bacteroidia; order Chitinophagales; family Saprospiraceae; genus Phaeodactylibacter. The sequence goes on along the minus strand of JAAAOU010000114.1, from coordinate 20,352 downwards.
GTTTGACAAAGCGGCACTGATCGACGCCTTCAGCTTGGAGCGGGTCAACAAAGCCGGCACCAAGTTCAATATCGACAAAGCCCGCTGGTTCAACCAGCAGTACATCATCAAGTCGGACAACGCTTACCTCGCTGAGCAACTGCGCCCCATGCTCAAGGAAAAAGGCTACGCGCCCGACGAGGTCTTCTTGCTGCAATTTATCGAATTGATGAAGGAGCGGGCGGTGACCCTGCCCGATTTCGTGGAAAACGGCTACTATTTCTTCGAGCGGCCCCGCGGGTACGAAGAAAAGATGATCAAAAAGCGCTGGAAACCGGAGCGCCATACCCTCTTCACCGAACTGGTAGACGGCCTGGAGCAACTCCCGGACTTCTCCGCTGAGGCCATCAAAGCCAGCAGCGAAGCTTTTATGGAAAAACACGGCCTGAAATTCGGCGAAGTGCTGCCGATGCTGCGCCTGGCCAATGCCGGCACGATGAAGGGCCCTGCCGTATTCGAAATGATGGAGCTCCTCGGCAAAGAAGAGGTCAGCCAGCGGATGCGTTCGGCCTTCAATGCGTTTGACGATATCGCACAATCCTAAAAACCAAAGCTATGGCAAAAAAGAAAAAAGACGAACAAGACAACGAACAGGAGGAGGCCCCAAAGGTCCACAAAGACTTGGAAGGCTTCAAAATCAAGATCAACGAATTTGGGGAAATCACCAGCAGCTACGATGTGGAAAAGCTTAATAAATTTCTCAATAAAAACTTAGAGGACAAAAAGCTGAAAAACCGCAAGGAGGAAGAGGAATAGCTACTGCTGACGCCGGCGATTGCTTTTTTGTTCCGGTGGAGTAAGGCGCGATTGCACACATTTTAATATTTTGCCGGATGTATAGCATTCCAACACAACACTCCTGACATCGTGAGTAGGGGGCAAGCGGCCTGCTACTTTTACTAAAAAGTACCAAAACGAAAAACTCGAAGCCTTTTGACGCAACAGTATGCCGTCAAGGCCCGTAGACAATGTTGTTCTGAAACCGATTGTATTTGTACTTCGCAGGCTCGTATTACTAAAAGCCGACAGCGGCAGGTGCGGGAATTGATTCCCCAAAGTGCTCGGCTGTGGCTCAAGATTGCTTCCTACGAGCGCGCTGACGAGTTACTCGTCACACCTATCTATGCAAACGGGATCAGCCATCAACGACTTGGGAAAGGCAATGCGCCGAAGCAGCTATTGCCGGCCTTCAAGCGATTGAGTAAGAGAAACCTAGGCGGCATGCCAGTTTAGAGCAATAGATGATGGCCGCCCGCCGGTAAACCTGTAACAGTACAGCTGCCGATAATCCCTTAAATGAATACATTATTATGAGACGACTACTACACTACCCCCTCCTTTGGGCACTCGCTTTTGCCCCTTTGCTACAGGCCGGGGCGATGGACGAAAACACATATTACCCGGAGGCGGATAACTGCGCTGCTGCACCCTTCGGCATTACCGCCGTGACAGATACCGTGCCCGCCAATATCACGGTAGCGGATTCCTGCAGTGTACCCGAGGCGGATACCATCCGCTTTATCAACACCATGACTATGGATACGGTGCTGACCGCCCCCTTCGACAGCACGTCGAGCAGCGGGCTCTTGGCCAATGTGGACTACTGCGCCGGCGATACCATTTGGCGCATCTGGCGGGACACCTTCCCTACCGACATGTCAATCATCGACACCTTTCAGCGCATTGTCGTGGAAGCGGATACCATGGCACCGATATCTGATTTCACCGCCAATTTGGATACTATTGTCTCCTGCGAGCTGGCCGGCGCCGCCTACGGCCCCTGGATTAACCGGATTAGCAATACGGTCATCCTGAACCGGGCAGGTTGCGGTGTAGCGGATGTCACTGACGACCGCCCGGCCAACTTCACGCCCGACCCCTGCGACACCCTCACCGTCACGTTTACCCTCACCGACTTTTGTGGCAATGAGCGGCAGTACGCCGGGCAGTTTATCACCCTAGACACCGTGGCGCCTGTGCTCAACAACGTACCCGATACGGTCACGCTGGCCTGCGACACCCTCGACCAATACCTTGTGGACAACCCACCGGGCATGGTCACTGTAGATGACTGCCAGCCGAATTTGGTGCCCACCTTCACCCAAGACACCATGACCGTCACCTCCCAATGCCCGGACGGCAGGGAGTTTAACCTCCGCCGCACCTGGACCGTCATGGACTCCTGCGGCAATAGCACCGAAGCCGTGCAACTGATCAGGGTGCTCGACCAAGAAGCGCCTACCTTTACACCGCCCGGGCCAGTCACCGTTTCTTGCGACGTCGATTTTGATGACCTCAGTATCACCGGGGACGTATTGGATACCCTAGATAACTGTGGGGGCCCTATTTCACTAACTTACAGTGATGCGGTCGTAGAACAGCCGAACACCTGCGACAATAACTATTTTATACAGCGGCTATGGACCGCCACCGACGTTTGCGGCAACGGGCAGTCCGTCAATCAAGTCATTACCGTGCAGGATACCACGCCCCCTGCCTTCCTCGTCCCTGCCGACACCACCGTGAACTGCGGGGAAGAAAACGACCTCGCCATTACCGGAGAACCGACTATGGTCAATGACAACTGCTCCGTAGCGGACTCCGTACAAGTGGACATCCTTTCGGAAGACCTCATCGCCGGCAGCTGCGAAAACGACTACATCGTGGAGCGTACCTGGCGTGTGGTGGACGAGTGCGGGAATGACAGCCTGCAAGTGCAGCGCATCACCGTCATCGACACCATAGCACCGACGTTTAGCACCCAAGCCGCAGATCAAGTCATTACCTGCATGGACGGCATCAACCTAGAGCAAGCCTACAGCGACTGGATCGGCACCCACGGCGGCGCTACGGCCAGCGACCTCTGCACCATGGAGGAAGACTTAGTCTGGCAAGCTTTAGTAGCAGGCAGCATGCAGCCGGTAGGTACTACCCCTATGATTGCCTGCCCGGCAGGTAACGACACCCTATTCCAGCAAACCGTAGATTTTGTGGTGGATGATGGTTGCGGCAACAGCCGGGTGACCCAAGCCCGCTTCATCGTTATTGACAATACGCCGCCTAACCTCACCGCCTGCCCCGAAGACCAGACGATCGGCACGGACCCCGGGCAGTGCTCCGCCAACTTTACGCTGGAAGTACCGGCTATACAGGAAGAATGCGCAGCGGCACTACAGTCGGAAAACATCAGCGACAGCGCGCCCATTACCTCTGATGCCCCTCCTGGCCAGGAAAGCATCACGCCCGTCAATGCCATTGACCTGAGCTTCCCCGTCACGCAGCCGCTGCCCGTCAATGCGGTGGGCAGTGCCACCCTTGATTTGGGGTTGGTCAATGCCGATGCAGAAGGCGGTACCGAGTTTTTCTTTGTCTACGGCGAGGATGGCACCCTGATTGGCCGCACTGGCCGTTCGAATGTGCAATGTGGCAACGCGGATACCTCCCTCATTATCGCCCCCACCCTCATCGACAACTGGGCGGTAGATGGGGTGATCGACATCCGGCTAGAACCGAACCTGCCTAGCGCGCAGCAGGGTGGATTCGCCATTAACGCCGTTTGCGACCCCCCCGGGCAGGTCAACGCTAACCTCTCGTTCAACGTAGCGAGCTTAGTGGACCTCGACTATGCCTACCGCATCAATGGCAGCAACCTCATAGGTGTCGACCCCGTTGCCCCCGTCACCGTCAATCTGCCATTGGGCACCAACCGTGTCACCTACTTTGTAGCGGACTGTGCCGGCAACATCGACAGCTGCGCCTACGAGGTGCTGGTCGAGGACCAAGAGCCCCCGCTACTCACTTGCCCCAGCGATATCAATGTGCCACTGGAACCCGGTGAATGCGCCGCCCTTGTCTCCCTGCCCCTGCCAGATGGCTTGGCAGACAACTGCGCGCTGAGCACACCGGGCTACGAACAAACCCTGCCCACGGATACCGCCAGTGCCTGGCTGAGCTTTGTCAATGACCCCAACTTGAACGACTATATCGCCAATCCTAAATCTTACACCTTTGACAACCTAGCGGCCAACGCCCTGGGCACCGTCAACTTGACCCTCAGCCTGCGCGGCGATTTTAACAGCAGCAACGCTTCGGCGAATATTGTGGTCGACAACACCGACACGCTAACTACCACCCCTATCGGCCTGGCGTCCTGTGCTAATGCCGGTCAATTGTCTATTAGCATCCCTGCTCAGGATTTCAACGAATGGGCAAGCGACGGCCAAATTACCTTTACGTTGGAGCCCCAGTTTATCGCTGTACCCCCCGGCGGCCCCGGTGATGGCATCAACCCCTGCGACCCGGCCGTGGTAAACGCCGATGGGGAGGTCGATAGCCTCAGCTATGTATTCATGCGGCTCAGCTACCAGCGTTTCACCCCCATGTACTTTGCCGAAGGCGCTACCGATATTCCGCTTTCGCAAATGCAGGAGCCGGCCCTGTCTACCGAACATGAATTCGACCTAGGCACCACTGAAGTCTCTTACATTGCCCAGGATGCAGCGGGCAATGCGGACACTTGTACTTACCAAGTAAATATTATAGACAACGAGCCGCCGGTGGCAAGGTGCCGGGCCACTATCGTGCCCATCAACCCCTCCGGCCTTGATGTAGATACCGTGCAAGTTGCCGATTTTGACGACGGCAGCTTTGACAATTGCGCCATTGACACCATGTTCCTGTCGCCCAATACGTTCAGTTGCGAGCAAGCGGAAACCACTGTGAACGCCACCCTGACCGTGGTCGACATGGCGGGCAACATTTCCACCTGTACCAACTTGATTCGCATAGAGGCCGAAGCACCGGAGCCTACGTTTAGTCCGGGCATCTGCGGGGGGGACACGCTGTACCTGTTTGCCAACCCGCCTCCAGCCGAAGGTGGCATTGTCTATTCTTACGAATGGCGGGGCCCGAACGGACAGCTTGTTTCTACAGCGGAAAACCCTATACTACCGAATGTAGACCAAGACGATGCTGGTGCTTACGTGGTGAGCATAGAGGGCATCACGGGTTGTGTAGCAGAAGGTGTGGTAAACGTAACCATCATCAACCAGCCACTGACTGCTGAAGTGCAAGCCAACGACCAGCAGTGCGCCGATGAGGATATTGTCTTGACCTCCTCTATCACCCTGAGCGATGCCTCCTACCACTGGTATCAAGGCCAGGCGCCAAACGGCACCTTACTACAAACCACCACTTCGCCATCATTGACCATTCCGGCGCTGAATGTAGGGGCACCCACCACGCGCTCTTATTACCTGATTATCGAGTCCAACGGCTGCTTTTCCGACCCCTCGCCGGCTAAAACCGTGCAGGTGACGCCAAAACCCCAAGCTGTTGTCAACGACCCGGTCATCACCGTTTGCGAAGGCGGTTCTTTCTCGCTGGGGACCAACTTCAGCGGCCCTGGCATAACGTATAGCTGGACCGGCCCGGACGGCTTTTCCTCTAGCTTGCAGTTCCCGCCTACCGTTTCGGATGCCGAATTGGTAGACGAAGGGGCGTATCAGCTGGTGGTGACCCGCAACGGCTGTAGTTCCAACCCCGCCTTCACTTTCGTAAATGTCAACCCCCGGCCCAGCAAGCCGCAACTGCCCAACGAGCGCAACCTTTGCGAAGGCGACACCCTGACCTTACTGACCCTGCCCGATGGGGCCACGTCTTACACTTGGACGGCTCCGGACCTCAGTACGATTACGACAGCGGAGAACACCTTGGTGCTTCCCGATGCCGATATGGAATACGACGGTGCTTGGACAGTCACCGCCACGCAATTCGGATGCGTCTCAGAGGTCTCCAATACCTTGACCGTAAACGTCAACACCCGTCCTGAGGCCCAAGTGATGGCCAATGAGTTGCAGGTCTGCGAGCGGGGCTCTTTAGAACTCACTGGCAGCCCTACCCTGCAAGATGCTACTTACCGCTGGACCGGCCCCGATGGCTTTACGTCTTTCCTCAGCAGCCCTAGTATTAGCAACATGACACTGGACAAAGCGGGGGCTTATCGCTTCCGGGTCACTACCCCTGCAGGCTGCGTCGACACTGCCTCCGTAGAGATCAACGTCATCGAATCTGTGGATATTCTAGCTATCAGCAACAGCGCGCCTAACTGCTTGTACGGCCCAACCAACATCAACCTGCAAGCCACCGTATTCCCTCCCGACAACGGCGGATATACCTACGAATGGAGCGGCCCGGGCTTTATGGCCTCCGACAGTGTAGCGGTCATTCCGGGGGCCACTGGTACCGTAGACGGTAACGAATACAGCTTGATTGTGTACACCTCGGAGGGTTGCCCCTCTTTGGCGGCAAACACGGAAATCAATACGCAGGATGCACCGCCGCGCCTGCCCGTACCAACGGCTGCCGACAGCCCCAGTGCCGTATTCTGCGAGGGAGAGGAGATGGCCATCCGTACTACGCCCAACCCCAATCCCAATGCCCTTTATATTTGGTCAACACCCGCTGGCCAGATTAGCACGAATACAGAACCAGAGATTGTCATCCCGCAAGCTTCCGAATCTGACGAAGGGGACTACCGCGTCTTTACCATCGTCGATGGATGCCCTTCTTTCTTATCAGACCCGCTGCCGGTGAGCGTGAACCCTGTCCCAACGGTAAGCGCCTCCAGCAACAGCCCGGTCTGCGAAGGGGAAATGCTGCAGCTCTTTGCCAATAGCGATGTTGGCGCTACTTATGAATGGAACGGCCCGATCAACTCGGCCTTGCAGAACCCAACGGTCAATGCAGCCGACTCCATGCTGCACACAGGCGATTACCAAGTAGTCGCCACCCTTGACGGTTGCCCATCCGCCCCGGCTACGGTCGCTGTGCAAGTGAACGAAACCCCAGCACCGGTGATGGAAATCCTGAACAATGGGCCCATCTGTATCGACAACCCTGGTGCTACCCTGGCCCTCACTGCTGACGGTGTGCCGGTGGATGCCTACTACTGGTATTTGGACGGGGAGCCTTTTGACACCACCCTCGGGCCGAACCTGCTCTTCAATGCTTTCGACAGCTTGGCTTCCAATACCCTGCAGGTTGAAGCAGAAGCCGTGCTGGGCGATTGTGTTTCTGACCCTTCTCCCGGTATTACCGTAGCGCTAGACAGCATACCGGACGAACAGGCAGTAGCCGGACAGGACACAGCGGTTTGTGCGGGCGAAGAACTGATGTTGGGTGCTAATCCCCCCCAATTCAGCACGGGTAGTTGGACGGTTCTGGATGGACCATCGGGTTTATCCTTGTCGGATGCCAACACGGCGGACGCTGTCCTTTCTGGTATCGGAGGGGAGGACGAAATTCTGCTGAGTTGGGCGCTTTCCAACGGGGCTTGTGAGGCCTTTAGCCAAGACACAATCGCCATTACGGCCAATACGATTGTGCCAGCATTAGCCGGGGAAGACACCTTGCTTTGCGCTGGCGACCCCATCCTACTCGACGCCACGCCCCCCTCCGGTGGTATGGGCCGTTGGTCACAGTCTACGGTACAAGAGGACTTCAATATCTTTATAGACGAGGCGGCTAGCCCCAATACGACCATCTCCGGGCCAGGTATCTTACCGGGTAACACCTACGTTTTCACCTGGACGGTAGAGAGCGAGTGCGGGGCCGACAGTGCGCAGGTTTTTGTTAGTATTGCCGACAACAACCCCTTCGCTGGGGCTGACCAGATTGCCTGCAACGAAGCCGGCCGGGTAGAGCTTATGGCCGCCCAACCTGCCGATGGCACTTCCGGCCGCTGGTCTTCTCCTGATGACATGCTGGTATTCTCCAACCGCAATAATATCGCCACTACAGTTAACAATCTGGCGGTAGGGAACAATATCGTCGTCTGGACACTCGACGGTGGATTGTGCGGGGCAGACTCCCGCGATACGGTAATTGTGGAGTACCAGATGCCGCCCCGGGCTTTTGACGATGAGACGTCCGTTCCTTTTGCCATAGAGTCCCAAGTAGCGGTGTTAGCCAACGACGATGTGCCCGAAGGTTCCAATATTTTCATCGTCATGGAGCCGAGCCGCGGCCAGGCCCGGGTTATCGATGGCACCATCATTGCCTACACCCCAGACCCCAACTTTGTCGGCACCGATGAATTGGTGTACGAAGTCTGCCGGGAAGGCTGTGCTTGTGACGAAGCGGTCTTGCGCATCAACGTAGGCGAGGAAGTACAGTGCGAAGCCCCTAATATCATCACCCCAAACGGCGATGGTGTCAATGATACCTTTATCATTCCTTGCCTGCTCAACGAGCGGGACTACCCCAACAGTCAGCTGCTCGTTTTCAACCGCTGGGGGGATGAGGTGTACCGCTCGCCGGTGCCCTACCCCAACGATTGGGGCGGCACTTTCAACGGGGCGGAACTGCCGGTAGACACCTATTTCTATGTCCTTAACCTGGGTGACGGCAGCGAGCCGCAGTCGGGCTATTTACTCATTCAACGATAAGCCATCCCTTAGGGTGGGTTCCAAAATATACGACTATGAAAAACTGCTATATTCTTTTCCTTTTTATTGGCCTGGCGGGCAGCGTGTTTGCCCAGCAGGAAGACCAGTTCACTCAGTTTATGCATTATAAGCTTGGCTTTAACCCGGCCTATGCAGGAGCTACGGGCGAAACCCGTATTACGGCCATGGCCCGGCAGCAGTGGGTTGGTATCGAAGGTGCGCCGGAAAGCCAGCTCATTACCTTCAACATGGCACCGCTGACCCGCGTGGGGGTGGGTGCCAGCCTTTCGCGCAGCAGCATTGGCGTAACGGACCGCTACACGCTGGAAGGCGACTATGCCTACCGCTTTGAGTTGGGCAATGGCTACCTGGGCTTCGGCATTTCAGCTTCCATCCGCCTTATACAGGCCCGCTTTGGGGAAGTAAGAGCCAACCAGCCTGTAGAGATAGACGGCGCTATCCCCGGTGGGTTCCGCAGCCGTTACGTCCCCAACTTTGGCGCGGGGGTGTATTATAATACGTCTAAATTTTACCTGGGTTTCAGCGCCCCCCGTTTGCTCAATACCAGCATCAACCTTTCCGAGACGGGGGAGGAACTCGCTAGAGAGGTGCGCCACTTTTACGGGATGACCGGTTTTGTCATTCCCATAAAAGGCGACGACATCGTCTTGCAGCCTCACTTGCTGCTTAAATACGTAAGCGGCGCGCCCTTTGACGCTGATATTAATTTTAGCTTTACTTTTATGAGCAAGTTTACGGCCGGGCTTTCCTACCGCATCGGCGGCAACAAAGAGACGAGTGTCGGCGAGTCGGTCTCCGCACTGGCTTCTTACCAAGTCAGCGACAAGCTGATGTTTGGACTGAACTACGACTACACACTCACGGATTTGCGTGACCACAACAGCGGCAGCGCGGAGGTCTTCCTGCATTATTTTGTGGGTGGAGATTCAGACGGCCTTATTTTTGAGAATCCCCGCTTCTTTGGAAACGAGGAAGGTAATTACTAGCGTTTATGAGTTGGGCTCAGGTTGAAAATACAAAGACGACTACCCCATGAAGAGCAGATTTTACATCCTACTGGTAATTTTTTCTGTGGCCCTGTTGGCAGAGCGCCCCGCTGCCCAAGACGGCCAGCTCAACGCATCAGTCCGGTTGCAGAATGCCACGGCTATCAATTCGGAAGGTTACGATTTTTCGCCGGCGTTTTACAAGGATGGCTTGGTATTCGTTTCGTCCCGCCGCAAAAACGGCCCGGTGGATGAGCAATTGGGGGAGACGTTTTTCGAGTTGTTCTACGCTCGCCTCGATCCCAACGGCGAGCCCCTTCGGCCCAGCTCGTTTTCGCTGCGGGTCAACTCCAAAGTGCACGAAGGGCCGGTAACGTTCAATGCGGACAACAGCGTCATGTACTTTACCCGCAACAATTTCATCAAAGGTGTACAAGGGGCGGATTCCGACCAGAAAGTACGGATGAAGATTTACCAAGCCGCACAGGGGATGATGGATTGGGATGATGTTCAGGAGCTGCCGTTCAATTCCAATGAATACGACTGCCGCCACCCTTCTATATCTCCTGATGGCCGGATGATTTATTTTTCCTCTGACATGCCCGGTGGCAAAGGGGGATTTGATATTTGGGTCGTGCTGCGGCAAGGGGATGGATGGTCCGACCCTATCAATATGGGAGGCAAGATCAACACGCCGGACAATGAGGGCTTCCCTTTCATGCACAATAGCGGCACGCTCTTTTTTTCTTCCAACGGGCACGAGGGCTATGGCCGGCTCGATTTGTTCATGATTGACCTAGCCGGCGGCTACTTTGGGGAGGCGATCAATTTGGGCAAGCCTTTTAACAGCGAACGGGATGACTTGGGGATCGTGCTTAATGCGGATGGCACGCAGGGCTACTTTGCCTCCAACCGGCCCGGCGGTTTTGGGAAGGACGATATCTATTTCTTTGAAGCCCCGGATGGTATACAAGGTGTTGAATTTCCGGATTTGACCACTGCTACGGTTTCCGTCTACAGTGATTATACCGGGCGGGGTATTGATGGGGCGGCTCTGCGGGTATACGAACGAGTAGTTGACGAACAAGGCGAGGAAACCCTATACAAGCTGGGCATCGCCGAATCGGATGATGAAGCGGCGCCGCTCCGTTTGCGCCGGGAAGCGATCAAAAGTGGCGAAACTAGTGAGCCTACAGCGATAACAAGCAACGGTGGAAAAGCCTATGTCACCCTTGATTTAAGCAAACAATATGTGCTGCTCGTCGACAAAGCGGGATTTGCATCGGAGCAAGTTCCGTATACGCCTGCTGATAACACCTATAACCGGCCGGTGGAGGTGCCCTTGTCTTCTGACAACTGCATTACCCTGAGCGGGTTGGTGGAAAACAGCTACGGCAAGCCTTTGTCCAAGGCAACCGTACACGTCAAAAACGGCTGTACCCAGCGCTTATCCACCCTTAGCAGCAATGCTAACGGTACTTTTCAAACTTGCATTGAGAAAGGCTGCGACTTTGAAATCACCGCCAACTTGCCCGGCTACCAACGGCAAAGCAGAACGATATCTACGCAAGATCTGCGGGGCAAGCGTTCCTTTGCTGTGCGCCTGCAATTACCCCCCTCTGCTTCCTCCGCCGGTGGGGCTGCTGCTGCATCGGATACGGTAGATAAAAGGATCAATACGGTCGTGCGCTCCGGAGGGTTGCGGGCTAGCAATATCAAGGCTGGGCAGACCGTCATTCTGGGCGATATCTACTACGACTTTGGGGAAACCGCTATTCGGGAAGGCGCAGCCGGCAGCCTTGACGAGCTGGCCCAAATGATGAAAGAAGACCCTGTCATGGAAATTGAGCTGATTGCCCATACGGACTGCCAAGGGTCGGAAACCTTCAATTTGCGCTTGTCTTTGGAACGGGCCGAAAACGCCAAAGCTTACTTGATCGAAAAAGGGGTAGCCCCCAAGCGAATACGGGCATTCGGCTACGGGGAAACGCAGCCGGTAAACGATTGCGATTGCAGCGAAGAAGAAGACTGTACGGATGAGGAGTACGAGGAGAACCGGCGTACCGAGCTCAAGGTACTAAGGAAAGGCGGGTGAGGGAGGGGAAGCTCAATGCAATGCCTTGCACTGAGCTCCACCTGAATTATCGTTATCCTTTTGGCCGCTCGTATTGGCAGCAAGCGTGTAAGGCGTTGTATACTTCGTCCGGCGCGCGGTGCGTATCGGAGTCGTAACCAACAGCTGCTACTTTCGCCTTGATATCATCTTTGCTCACCTGCTCGGGCACAAATGCTACGGAGAGCATACCACTGCTGATATCCCAGTTGGCTTTTTCTACGCCGTCCACATCTTTGAGCGCCCCTTCGATGGTCCGCTTGCACATACCGCAGTTGCCGTAGATGCGGATGGCAGCTACTTGTATGCCATCGTCGGCGGTGGTTGGCCCCACTACGGCTGAGGCTTCAGCTTTGCTCTTCGTTTTGGCGCAGGCCTTGCCTTTTCCTTTCTTAGCGCAGCAGGCTTTCTTAGCGCTGGCTTCTTTGGCGCAAGCCGCTTTTTTCCCGGCGCAGCACGCTTTCTGGCTTTGCGCTTGCAGCCCTAATGCCCCTACAAACAATAGGGCGAATAGAATAGTCAATTGTTTCATGTCATTGTTTTTTGATCGTCGTCTGGGGGTAAAAATAAGAAAATTATACGTTTCCTATCCGTATAAGAGTAGAGGGCGGACCCGTTAAAGCCTTTCACGCTTTGTAAACAATGCGGTAAATCACATTCGCATAGTCGTCGCTCACCAGCATAGAACCATCGGGCAGCAGCTCGACGTCTACCGGACGGCCGGATACTTTGCCTTTTTTCAACCAACCCTGCGCGAAAGGCTCGTACTCTACGGCTTTATTGCCATCCAACTTGACACGCATCACGCGGTAGCCGATTTTTTCGCTGCGGTTCCAAGAGCCGTGCTGGGCAATGAAGATTTGATTGTTAAAGCGCTCCGGAAACTGATCTCCGGTGTAAAACTCCAGGCCGAGGGGGGCTACATGCGGCCCCAGTTTCTGTACAGGCGGGGTAAATTCACTGCAATCCCGCTGATCGCCAAATTCAGGGTCTGGGATATTGCCTTGGTGGCAGTAAGGGTAGCCAAAATGCATGCCTTCCTGCGGCGCGTAGTTGAGTTCGCAGTCCGGCTTGTTGTCGCCCATCCAATCGCGGCCATTATCCGTAAACCAAAGGTCTTGGGTCTCCGGGTGCCAAGTGAAGCCCACCGTATTGCGGATACCGTGCTGCACCACTTCCATTTCGGAGCCATCCGGGTTCATGCGGGTAATGGAAGCGAATACCTCGTCCTCCGATTTGCAAATATTGCAGGGGGCCCCTACCGGGACGTACAGTTTGCCGTCCGGCCCAAAGGCGATGTATTTCCAACCGTGGTGCGACTCTGTAGGGTAATCGTCAAATACGACTTCCGGCTCTCCTGGGGTCTCCAGCCGGCTTTCGATATTGGGGAACTTCAAAACCCGGCTCACTTCTGCCACGTAGAGATCACCGTTGCGTAGAGCTACCCCGTTTGGCATGTTCAGCCCTTCGGCTAGCACATATTTCTTATCGGCTTTGTAGTCGCCGTCCGTATCTTTCAGGGCGTATACTTTGCCTTCGTCCCGCGTACCTACAAAAAGCGTACCCTCGGGAGAATAGTCCATCGAGCGGGCGTTCTTGACTTCATCGGCATAAATCTCGATAGTAAAACCATCGGGCAGCTCAATATCTTCTAGGGGCACATCCGAGCTTTTTAAGAAACCCGGGCCGGGCGGATTCAGGCGGCCGCAGTTTAGCAGTAGTAGGAGGCTGGTAGCCAGTAGGGCAAAATTCTTCATGCTTGACGTTTTAGATTGAAACAGCATCTACCGTGTAGAGTTTGCTTCCTCAACCAGGCTGGCCTCTACGAGGATATCCGAGCCTAGGTAGGTGCTATCCGTTTGACTGTACCAATGGCGCATGCGTGGCAATTGCATTTGGCCGATTCGCACGAGGCCGTCAATGCGCAAATATTCACCTGCATCTTCATTTGCGAAGCCATAGCCCCGGAGCCGGTAGTCCCGTTGGTCGAAGTCAAAGAACCACGCTTCGCTGATGATTTCCTGGTTGAGCCGCGCGGTGATGCGGTAACAAGGCACCTCTCCAACCGTGACTTCCGATACGCCTTCGTTCAAGGAAACGTCAGGGCTGAAAAGGCTCATCGGCATGCCATTCAGCAGCCGGTAAAACCGCCTAAAGCCCTCCGTGCGCTCACACTGCAGGCCGTAGCGGGCCATCACAGCGGTATCGGCAGCGCTTACCCGTTCCCCTTCTACCGTGCTGTAGCAACTGTCTGGGCTAAGGTGACGAAGGATCGGCACGCCATCGTAGGACCGCAGTATCTCGAAGTAATCATCCGCCATCCCCAGTACGACGATGCTCTGCCGCTCGGGGAAACCGACGCGCGGCTCGTCGATGATGAAGCGCAGATTCTGCTGCCCCCAAGCTTCGGCGGGGTCGTGGAATTCTAAGCTCCGCCGCAGCACCTCGTTGGCGGAAGGCGGTTCTGGGGAATTTGCACCGGGCGTGTCAGCGGCATTTTGGCCACAGCCGACTATCAACAAGGCGAGCAAGGTGAAGGCGAGTAGAGTACGGAGGTCAACCATCGGTATGAAGTTTGGTTTTTAAAGATATGGATGATCGCTTGATTCAACAACTGCAATCTGGGCTGAAGCAACCCCTGCCGGGGCAAGAAGCGCAGTACAGGATGGCGCACGTCGTACGCCGCCGTGTGGAACCGCCACCCGCCCATGCCAAGCAAGCGGCGGTGTTGGCGTTGTTTTACCCTTTGCAAGAACGTTGGCACTTGGTTTTTATTGAGCGCCAGTCGCTGCACCCGGACGACCGCCACGCCGGGCAGATCAGCTTCCCCGGTGGCCGGCAGGAACCCTCAGACGCCTCGCTGCAGGAAACCGCCCTGCGGGAAGCGGAGGAGGAAGTCGGTTTAGACCGCAATCAAGTAGAAGTGCTCGGCCGGCTGACTCACCTCTATATTCCGGTCAGCAATTACCTGGTGAACCCGTTTGTCGGTATGGCCCGGCAGACGCCGCAGTTTACCCCCGAAGAAGCAGAGGTACGCGACATACTGCAGGTACCGCTACAGCACCTCATGTACCCCGATACGAAGCAACAGACCGATTTGCAGCTTTCGCAAAATATCACGCTGCGCAACGTGCCCTACTTCAACCTGGATGGGAAAGTGCTGTGGGGCGCCACCGCCATGATTGTCAATGAGCTGCTCACCATCCTCAATAACTGAGTATGCGGTAGACCATAAAACCCAGTACGAGCAGCAATACAATCATGAAAAAAGTAGAGCTGCCATCGTCGAACAGCCGTTCCAGGTCGGGTAAGTATTTGATGAAAAAGTAGACTGCGGCACCGCCTAGTACGATGCCCATGAATATTTGCTTGAACTTCATGACTAGAGTATCTCGTATATATCCTGCCCGGCGGACGAGCTGCCGCCCTGCTTACCAAAGCTCCAATCGTTTTGGTCCAATTCCTGCAAGCAGCGGGTCAGCAGGTCGATGCAGTGCCGGACGTCTTGTTTATGCGCCATCTCAATCGTCTGATGCATATTGCGCAGCGGAATGGAAATGGCTCCCGCTATAGCCCCCTTTTTGCCGGAACGCTGTACGCCGGCCGTATCCGTGCCGCCGGCGGGAAGCACCTCTGGCTGCCAGGGTATGCTGTGCCGTTCCGCCACGTCTTTCATATACTGCACCATACGGTAATCGGAAATACTGGTGCCGTCCATTACTTTTATAGCCGCCCCGTCGCCTAGTTTGGTGACTTTCTCGTGCGATTGCGCCCCCGGTACGTCAAAGGCGATGGTCACATCCAAGCCAAAACCAAAGTCAGGGTCGATGTGGTGGGCAGAGGACATAGCCCCACGCAAGCCGACCTCTTCCTGCACGGTGAAGACGCCGTAGATGTCGTAAGGGACCTCTTTGTCTTTGAGCTCACGAAGCGTTTCGAGCAATATGAATACGGAGACCCGGTTGTCCAGCGACTTGCTGTTTACGCAGTGGCCCATTTCTATCAGCCCCCGTTCGCGGGTGATGGGGTCTCCAACGGATACGACTTTCAGTACCTCCTCGCGGGGCATACCCAAATCGACATAGTACTCATTGATAGGCAGCTGCTTATTGCGTTCTTCGGGCTTCATCAGGTGGATAGGCTTGCACCCCATGACGCCCAGCAGGTCTTCTTTGCCGTGCACGATGACCCGCTGCGAGGTAAGCGTTTTGGGGTCAAAACCACCTAGGGTATGAAAACGGACAAAGCCGTCCTCGTCAATATGGGTGACGATGAAGCCGATTTCGTCCATGTGGGCGGCTACCATTACGCGTTTGTCCCCTTTGCCTTTTTTGATGGCCAGCACATTGCCCATGGCATCAATTTTCAGCTCGTCTACCAAGGGGCGGGCTTGCTCGATGACGAATTCCCGGATGCGCTGCTCGAAGCCTGGCGCGCCGGGTATTTTACAGATTTGGCGGAGTAAGTCGACGTTGATCATATGGCATTCGTTGAAGGTAATTGGGGTAATCGTTAACACACAAGTACCGTATGGAACATCGTTTTCCATACGGTACTATCCGAATAAACGCGAAAATACTATAATAATTGGCAAAAAGCGGCCAAAAAGCTACAAAGTCGTAGCGGGAAGACCAATACTTTCCTGCAAGGCAGCCAAAAACTCGTGTTGAACGCGGCGTGTTTTGTCCCGTGCGTACCATTTCTGTGCCTCTTTGACTAGTGTTTGGTACCGGGTTGTCCGCTCTTCTTTGTCGGCTATGTGCTCTAGGTCCGCCTTGGCCTGCATGACCATTTGCTGTACGGCTTCCGGTCTTGGGCCCCAGCTGCCGAGCACTTTACGGCTTTCTGCATCGAGGATGATCACTTTGGGGATGGACTTGCCGCCGTTGGTCAGAAAAGCATCCATGATGTCAGGGTACTCGTCACGCAAAATCAGGCGCAACTCGCTGTTGGGGCTGGTTTGCGCCAAGTGTTCCAGCACGGGTATGATTTGAGCCGCATCACCGCACCACGCCTCTGTAAGGGTAAGCCAAATGAGCGGCCGGTCAACATTTTCAAGGGCTTCCCGCGCCTCCTCGGTCAGCTTTGTTGTTTTGTCGAGGCGGCTCATGCGGGTCACGTTCATCTCCGTGTAATTAATCATGGCATCGCTGTGGTTTTCGCCCGTGGTTTTGCCTTTAGCCAGCAGCTCGCTGATCAAACTGCGGTAGGCATCATAGTCCATGGATTTTGCCACAACGGATTGCGGTATGTGGTTCATTCTGCTTTTTTCCAATCAAAATGCGCAGCCTCGGTATTTTGTTTGCCAATTAGGGCTTGCAAACGTCGTAGCCCCACCATATTCTCCGGATGATGGATGGCATTGAGCACATCAGCTTTTTCCCGGGCGGTCATGTGGAAGGAAATGGAGGCCTCGAGTTTGTTCTCCTGGGTAGGGTAGTAGAAGAAGCGGATGACCTCGAAGTTTTCTTCGCCCAACAGGTCGTACATAAAACCAAGGCTGTTGTCGTGCTCGAACTCCTGCTTCACCAGTACTTTGCCAGCGATGCCGAGTGGGTTGAGAATGGACTCCACAATGCCTTTGCCGCCGCTGGGCTGTATTTCCTCCTCTTTGTCCGAACTGCTGATTTGCACCAGCACTACCCCGCTGGTATGCTCGAGTATCCACTCGCGGAACACCTGGGTGAAACGGGTGGCCGATACGATGCCGTAGTTATCCAGAAAGCCCGCATCCATCACTTCAATCTCTGGTCGGCTGGGCAGGTGCACATTCGGCAAGACGTACGGGTAAGTCGCATTCATGCGCAATGCGCTTAAAAAGCCTAGGTTGTCGGCATCCTGCTGCCGGAAAGCGGCGCGGAAGTCCACGGCATCTACCTCCACGGCTTGCGGGTATCGCTGGCCGACCGGCGCCATCATCATGAAGGAAACGCCCTGTGGGGAGATGATCAGCCGGCGGGCGTCATTGACAATGGAAGGCGTGAGGTAAAGCATGGGGATGAGGGCCTCTGCTTCGGGCTGCTGGTACGTCCCAATGGTTTTGTTGAGCCACCCATTGGTATTTTCATTGAGCTGCTGCTCTAGGATATACCCCCGGTCTTTGTAGTAGGTGTAGCCGTGCTTTTCGAAGCTGCTCCAGGGGATGAACAGGTCGTTGGAGACGATGGTAAAAGCAATAGAATTCACCAGGTCTTTAGTAATGTCGTCGATGTAGCGCTTGTCGTGCACATCGATGGAGTCCCCCAAAGCTTGGCGTAGGTATAGTTCGCGCAGATATGCCATCCCCAGCATCCCGCCAGAAGCGCCGGTGATCAGGACGGTATGGTCCATCAATTCGCCTTCGAGCATTCGGTCCGCTGTTTGTGCCACTTGCATGCTCCAAGTCGCCGATTTTAGGCCGCCGCCGCTAGAGCAGAGAATGACGAGCTTCGGTTTCTGCTCGCCGGTGCGTTCTCGCCATTTTTCAAGTATATCCCGCGTATGGCTTTTGTCGTCCTCTATGCGGTCGCTGGCACCAAGCTGCCGGAGCCGTTCGCGGGAGTATTCCGCCCGGGTGGTGTCGTAGTTGAGGCCGTAGGCTTTGTTGGTGTAGTTGAACGCTTCGAAGCGGGTGATGAAATTGAGCCCCAGCAGCATCAGCAAAAACACGGCTACGCTCCATTCGCTAAACCAGTAGGTGATAGCCCCAATCACAGCCGTGAGCACGCTGGCCAGGATAAACAAGCTGGAGCCGGCCGGAATGCGGAAGGGCGGGTAGTCAATCAAATAGCCCAGCACCAAGAGCAGTATCATGCTGATGAGTTGCAGTACCAAAGCATTGAGGTGGTTTTGCTTGAAGATGCTGCGGAGAATCCCCGAGTCGTAGTGGGCTACCGAACGGACAAGACGGGGCCGGAAGGCTTCATTGAGGTAGTGGTGCACGCGCCAGCGGCGGGTGTCTTGTTTGATGTATTCGAGGTCTACCGTGCGCCGGCCCGGCGTGTAAGCGCGGGTCATCAGGTGGGGCGGCTTGGCCTGCCGCCGAATGTAGTAGGAAATATCACGGTTGGTAAATTGAAAATACAAAGCGTACAGCACCACCAGGAAAGCCGTGCCGCAGAGGAAGCCAAAGGTGTTCAAGAAAATCTCACGGAAAACCAGCCCTTCGTAGTAGTGCTGAAAATAGATGCTGATGCCCAAGTAGAGCAGCAGGAAAGCCAGCGGCAATAGGAAGTTGTTGATCACGAACTTCGTGAAGGGGCGCGACAAAGAAGCTAAGAAGGGGAAATAATGCGCGCTGAGCAGGTAGGTAGCCAGGTTCCAACTCATAAAAAAACTGCCAAAGCCGACCCCTACAAAGAAGAAACTGTAGAAATTCACCTGCCCCAGGTATTCGGCATCCAAAAACAGGTACTGAAACCCCAAACGGCGGGCCAACGTACCGGTGATGAGCAGGACAAAGACCAGCCAAATGGACAACAACAGCAAATGGCTGCGCAAGTGCAAGACTAACAATTGCACCGGAAAAGAATAGTATATATCGCGCAGCTTTTGATTCATTTCGAATACTTCTACTTTAATAACGCACAACCGGCGATTTTTGCGCCCCAAAAAACAGAAAACTCCTGTCGTCCGCCCACCTAAAACTCCTTTTTAGCTGTTATTTTCGCCCCGCCCGAAAATGTAGGGCGTACAATTGCGTTACACCATCAAACACATGCCAAAATGAAAGTACAGTTGTTGACGATTAGCGCCTTGTTGCTGCTGTTCTCCGCTTGCAAAAGCAAAATGGAGCAGGTAGAGCACGTAGACAATTACGGGTACACCGAAAAGTATACACGCGACAAAGAGACCTACGCCAAGGAAGGCCTGTACCAGCAATTTGACGAAAAAGACCGGCTGCTGGAAGAGGCTCAGTATAAAAACGACACCCTACACGGCATGCGTATCCTCTACTACGAACAAGGCGACACGCAGATCGTCGAGCACTACCAGTACGGGCGCTTTGAGGGGCCCTATCGCACCTACTACGAAGGTGGCGCGCTGGAGCAAGAAGGCCAGTATGTAGACAATGAAATGACCGGCTACTGGAAGCGCTACTACGAAAATGGCCAGTTGATGGAGAAGGTGCAGTTTGAAAACAATATTGAAAACGGCCCTTTCATCGAGTACTATGAAAATGGCGCGCTCAAAGCCGAAGGGGCCTACCTCGATGGCGACAACGAACATGGCCTGCTCAAACTCTACGACGAATCCGGCGAGCTGATACGCAAGATGGAATGCGAGCGGGGTATATGCCGCACCGTGTGGGAGCGCGGCGAGTCGGACTAAACTTAAAATAGGGGGGCAGCGCTGCCCCCTTCACACAATACACAACTGATGAAACTACTACTACCTAACGTCCTACTGCTCTTGACGGTCAGCAGCTTGCACGCGCAAATCGGCGGCCTGCACACCTACGAATTCATGAATTTGTCGCCCTCCGCCCGTATCACGGCGCTAGGCGGCAATTTGATCACCGTACGCGGCGACGATGCCAACCTTGCACTAGGCAACCCGGCGGCCCTGAATGAGCTGATGCACCAGCAGATTTCGGTCAACCACAGCTTCCACGTAGCAGGCATCAGCCACGGCTACGCCAGCTACGCCCACCACTTGGAAGGCCCTGGGCTGACGTCCCACCTCGGCGTACAGTACGTGAGCTACGGCGACTTCACCGAGACCAACGATCGGGGGCAGGAGATCGGTACATTTCAAGCTTCCGAGT
>JAAAOU010000239.1 GCA_009908745.1 Bacteroidota bacterium | reverse complement strand
AGCGATTTTGATGACCGCAAGCGCCACGCCAACAACCTGGCCAACTGGGAAAGCGCCTACGAAGGCCTGGATGAATACGACGCAAACGGCACTGAAAACCAGAGTGACCAACCGCTTACGCTGGAAAGCGACTGGCACCAAGACAGCGATTCGGACCGGCTTTCTGGGGCTAGCGCTGAGCAGGACGAAAGCCGCAAAGCCCCCAATCAACTGCACAACCGCTATATTGTCAGCCAAATCAAGTCGGGCATCCTCCTCATCGACCAACAGGCGGCACACGAGCGGATTTTGTACGAACGCTACTTGCACGTCCTGAAACAGCAACAGAGCACTACGCAAAAGCAATTGTTCCCGCGCACCCTCTCCCTCAACCCCTCTGATGCCAACCTGCTGAAAGAACTGCGCGAAAAGATCAACCTGCTGGGTTTCGACATTCAGGAATTCGGCAAAAACACCTTCGTCATCAACGGCCTGCCCGCCGAACTGGCCGGCAAGCAAGATGAGGAACAGGTGATAGAAGCGCTACTGGAGCAGTACAAAGGCAACCTGGAGTTTGAGCTGCCCGTCACAGAGAATATTGCCCGTGCTATGGCGCGCTCGGCGTCTATCAAACAAGGGCAGGCGCTGGGCCAGGAAGAAATGCGTATGCTGATCGACAAACTGTTTGCCTGCGAGGTGCCGTTCAAAAGCCCGAGCGGGCGGCTGTGCTTCATCAATCTGGCGCTGGATGAACTCGCTAAGCGGTTTGATGGTTAGATGGCTGTTTAATGATAGTTTATCGATCTCGTTATCGGTTTTATCCAAACTCAAGAGCCAGTCATGACCAGTTTTCATTTCGAACTGTTAATACTACCGCATCAATACGAAAAGCATGTTTAGAGTCACAGATGTCGTCAAGCACCTGATCATCATCAATGTGCTGATGTTTTTTGGCACCTTATTTATCCTGGGAGACCCTAGCTGGTCGGCCCTTGAGCGCGGGGATCCGACCCTGAGCGATTGGGGGAAGTACATGCTGGCCTTGTTCTACCCCACCTCGGAGTTTTTCCAGCCGTATCAGATCGTGACGCACATGTTCATGCACGCTGATTTTACCCACATCCTTTTTAATATGTTCGCGCTGTTTATGTTCGGCCCGCCTTTGGAAGCGACCTGGGGGCCGAAACGTTTTTTGTTTTTCTATCTGGCGACGGGCTTCGGGGCGGCGATTTTGCATATGCTGGTGCGGTTCATCGACCTCAACTACGGCGGGGCAAGCGCGTCGCTGGCTCATGTGCCTTCGCTTGGCGCTTCGGGAGCGGTATTTGGTATTTTGACGGGGTACGGTATGCTGTTCCCCAACAACAGGATCATGCTGATCTTCCCGCCTATCCCTATGAAAGCCAAGTACTTTGTGATCATTTTCGCGGCTATTGAACTATTCTTGGGGCTTGGTAATTTTAATACCGGAGTAGCTCACTATGCCCACTTGGGCGGGGCGCTGTTCGGCTTTCTAATCATACTCTACTGGCGGAAGTTTGGCTCTAGGCTCTGACGCGGGAAAGTATTACAGCAGGGCTTTACTGGATAAAATGACCAGAAGCTGGTATTTTTGCAGGGTCTGCTGCCACTGTTTTTAAAACCACGAACTCATATACATAATGCTACAGTCAATTTGGGACGACGTAAGGCGAGAACTCGATAAAGGGAATATGATCACCCGCTTGATCATCATCAACATAGCGGTTTTCGTGGCCATCAACCTGGTGAACCTCATCCTGTTTATTGCCAACGGCGGCACCCCCTCTCCGCTTTATCAAAAGATACTGCACTTTTTCTGTATGTCTTCCGATTGGACGTTCTTCCTCACGCACCCTTGGGGCTTGTTCACGAGCATGTTCCTGCACGAAGGCTTCTTCCACATCCTTTGGAATATGCTTTTTCTCTACTGGTTTGGGCGTATCGTGGGGGACTTCATCGGCGATCAGCGCATACTGCCGCTCTACCTCCTGGGGGGCGTAGCGGGTGGTGTGCTGTTTTTCATCAGTGCTAACCTGCTGCCCTACGGCGCTGGTGGTTCCTTTGCGCTGGGTGCCTCAGCGGGCGTAATGGCCATAGTGGTCGCCGCGGGTACCATTTCCCCGGACTATATCATGCGTTTGCTGTTCATAGGGGATGTTAAATTGAAATACATTGTAGCGGTACTGGTTTTTCTGGACTTGATACTGATTCCACAGGGCGGCAACACGGGTGGGCATTTTGCGCATTTGGGCGGTGCCCTGTTTGGCTATATTTTCGTAGCGCAATTGCGCAGCGGCAATGATATGTCACGCCCCGTCAATAACGTGCTGGACAGTATCCGCGGCTTTTTTGAACGCCTCTTTTCCGGGCAGGGCCCCCGCAAACGCCCCAAAGTAGTCTACCGCAACCCTAGTAAGAAACGTTCCCGCCGGTCTACAAAGGGCAGTGCCGCCTCGGATAGCCCCTCCAAAGACAGCGTCAACCAGGAAAAAGTGGATGCGATACTCGACAAGATCAAACAGTCTGGCTACGATAGCCTGACGGCTGAGGAAAAAGAGTTCCTGTTCAATGCAAGTAAAAAAAAGAAGTAGCCAAGAACATTTATCATGCTGAAATTACTGAGGTGGGGCAATGTGCTACTCGTGTTCATCACGCTGCTTTGCTACCTTTCGCCTTATGTAAGCCCAGCCTCTTTTTGGCCCCTCGCCTTTTTTGGCCTGCTCTACCCTTGGCTGCTGCTCTTTAACCTGCTCTTTGTCGTACTGTGGTCGGTCATGCGCCGCAAACAGTTCTTGCTGTCGCTGGCTTGTATCCTCGTGGGCTGGACCCACCTGACTAGCTTTGTAGGGCTGCACTTGCCAAGTGCCTATGAGGGCGATCAGGTGCTGCGGGTGATGTCGTTAAACACCTATGGCTTCCGATTGTACGATGGCAGTAGGAAACGGCACGATACAGACCACTTAGCTGAAATGTTTTCCGTTGAAGGCTTGGATATCGTTTGCTTTCAGGAGTATCCCGCTATTCGGCACAACAACCCTTTTACCGCCTATTTTCAAGACCAGACCCCGCTCAAACATGTACTCAATACCCCGGGTAGCGCTTTGGCCCTATTCAGTCGCTTCCCGATAATCGACGGACAAACCCACTACTTCAACCGGCAGTATAATGGCTACCAATACGCCGATATTCAAGTAGCAGGGCAGACCTTCCGGGTCTTCAACCTGCACCTGCAATCGAACGACGTCTCTAGCATCGCTAACGAAGTGGCAACCGAGGGCGACCTTAAAAAACGCGAAACTTGGCTCAACATCCGGGGGATGGCCGCCCGCTTCAAACACTCTGCCTCCAAACGAGCCGGACAGGCGGAACAGGTTGCCGCGGCGATTGCCGAAAGCCCCTACCCCGTAATCCTCTGCGGCGATTTCAATGCGATACCGCAATCTTATACCTACTCCCAACTGTCGGCGGGTTTACAGGATGCTTTCCGCACGGCGGGCACCGGCCTGGGCACCACCTACGGCGGATTGATACCAGCGCTGCGTATAGATTACGTGCTGGCAGATCCGCGCTTTGAGGCTTTGGATTACAATGTGGAAAAGGAAGGATTTTCCGACCACTACTCCGTAGAAGCTACCCTACGGTGGGAAAAAGACTAAGCGCCATCCGCAGCAGGGCTTCTTCTGCAAACTTAGGCGCCATCAGCTGCAGGCCAATGGGTAGCCCTTCCCGGTCTTGCCCAGCGGGCAAACAAATAGCGGGTATACCGGCCATATTGGCTTGCACGGTGAAGATATCCGCGAGGTACATTTCTACCGGGTCCTCCATTTTTTCGCCTAGTTTCCAGGCAGTAGTCGGCGCGGCGGGCATCAGCAGAAAGTCGTAGGCGCGAAATATAGCATCCGTTTGTTCCTTGATGAGCCGGCGTACGCGCTGCGCTTTGCCGTAGTAGGCATCGTAGTAGCCTGCGCTGAGCACAAAGGTGCCGAGCATAATCCGCCGTTTCACTTCCGGGCCGAAGCCCTCCGTGCGGGACTGCCGGTAGGTGCTGAGCAAGTCTTTCGCCCCTTCGCTGCGGTAGCCGTAGCGGATGCCGTCGTAGCGGGAGAGGTTGGAGGAGGCCTCTGCGGTGGTCAATACGTAGTAGGCCGGTACGAGGTAGTCGAGCAGGTCAAAATCGACGGCTTCCACGGTATGCCCCGTGTCCTGCAGGCGCTGTATGAACTGCTGGGCCTGCTCGCGTACTGCCGGCTGCAAGCTGGGGTGCTCAAGCGCAGCGGGAAAGTAGGCAAAGCGTTTGCTGGCCGTTTCCGCTTTCAGCTCTTCAAGCGCAGGTACAGCTTGGCGGCTGCAAGTGGCGTCGTGGGGGTCTTCGCCCGCCATCACCTGCAGCAGCAAGGCGGTATCGCTTACCGAATGGGCGAGGGTGCCAATCTGATCGAAGGAGGAGCCGTAGGCTAGCAGGCCGTAGCGCGAAATACGCCCGTAGGTGGGCTTGAAGCCGACTACCCCGCAGAAAGCAGCGGGCTGCCGCACGGAGCCGCCTGTATCGGAACCCAAAGAAGCCAAGCAGGTGTCCGCCTGTACCGCCACGGCCGAGCCACCGGAAGAGCCGCCGGGCACCCGGTCGGGGTGAGCGGCATTGCGCACGGCTCCGTAGTGCGAAGTCTCATTGGAAGACCCCATCGCAAACTCGTCGCAGTTGACCCGCCCGATGATGATGGCGTCTTCGGCCAGCAGGCGTTCTACCGCAGTAGCTGAGTAAGGGGTCTCAAAGCCTTGCAATATCTTGGAAGCAGCAGTGACACCATGCCCTTGGTAGCAGATGACATCCTTGTGGGAGAGCACCATACCGTAGAGCCGGCCCATCTCGCCGGGCGACTGCCGGTAGCGCTCGTCGAGCATTTTGGCCCGCTGCCGTGCCTCTTCCGCGTACACC
>JAAAOU010000383.1 GCA_009908745.1 Bacteroidota bacterium | reverse complement strand
AGCTTGAAGGGTTGGGAGAGTTGAAGGGTTGGGAAAGTTGAAAGGTTGGAGAGTTGAAAGGTTGGCCCTCCTTCGCCTTGGCGGTTTAGCGGGTTAGCTTTGTCCAAGAGTTAGGCTTCGGCGGGCGGAGGAAGGTTGAAGGGTTTACCCTGAAGGCGGAACGACCGCAGGGAGTGGAGTCCTTCAGGGTTGGGCTGACGGATCAGCAACTTTTCAACTTTAGAACCTTAGAACCTTCCAACTTTACAACTTTACAACCCTACTACATTTTCTGCACCAAGATGGCATACAGCAGCCCCCTTTCCCCCAGCAACTGCAAGGTATATACCCCGGCAGCCAAGCCCGATAAATCCACCTGCTCATGCAGCGAGCCCCGGCGGCCCAGCTTTAGCTGCCGGACCATCTGCCCTTGTGCTTGCAGGATACGAAGGGTGACGAGCTGTGGTCTTTTCAGTTTGGCTTCTACCCACAGCTGCTCTTGGGTTGGATTTGGGTAGACATTGACTTTTGACAAAAAAGGCGAGACCTCTTCGGCTGCAACGATGACCGCTTTTGCCGTGTTCGTACAGCCGTTGGCATCCGTGACCAGCAAGGCGTATATCCCATTCTCCACGAATATGGTATCACCGGTTTCCCCACTGTCCCACCATAGAAGTTCGTAGGGCGGGGTGCCACCGCTCACCTCCGCGTAAGCCCGGGGTGGCAGCCCTTCGCCAATCAGGGTGTCTATCGTTATCGTGATGCTATCGGGTTGAGGCATGGAGATGTCGAAGTTTTTCACACAACTATTGCCGTCTGTTACGCGCAAGCGGTACATACCCGCAAATACATTCACCAGGCTATCCGCCGCCGTTGGCAAAAGCACACCGCTGCGCTCCCATTCCAAGGCATAAGGCGGCACACCGCCCGCTATATCAACTTGTATTTTCCCATCCGCACCACCGTAGCAACGGATGCTGTCTACAGCTAGGCTATCCAATACCAGTGCGCTATCGGGCTGTTCAATTTCGTAGGAGGGGAAAATCTGCGTACAGCCAAAAGCATCCTCTACTGTGAGGGTGTAAGCCCCTGCAGGCACGTCCTCCAATACCAAGCCATTAGCCCCATTGCTCCAGTTGGCTTCGTAAGGCGGCATCCCGCCCGAAATTCCCACTTCGATGCGGCCGCTAGCCTCCCCCCGGCAAGCCACCTGCTCAATATCGAGTAGCGTATCTTCCATCAGGGTATTGAGATGGAGTACCGTACCGCTCAAATTGGCGGTGCAGCCCCGTTCGTCGACCACTAGCCCGGTATAGGTACCCGCTTCTACGTCCAATAAGTCCTCTTCATTGCCGACCACCTGCCCGTTGCTGTCGCGCCATACATAGTTGTAAGGAGTAGTGCCGCCACTTGTACTGGCATAAACGGCTCCGGACAACCCGCCAAAACAACGCACCGCCTGCACACTGTCCCGTTGGAAGGTCAGCGGCATAGGCTCAGTCAGCGCTACGTTAGCGGAGCTGACCGTACAGCCCGTCGTGAAATCGGTTACTGTCACTCGATAATTGCCAGGAGACAACCCGCATATTGTCAGGGCAGTGGTATCGGTGTACGTGATGCTGCCGCTGCTAAAGTGATATTGGTAATTTCCAGACCCGCCGGAAATATCTGCCGTCAGGCAGCCGCTGTTCTCCCCAAAGCAACCGGCGGGCTCGGCGTACAGGGAGTCCAAGCGCAACGGGGCTACTTCTTCCTTCACCTTCAGCGGGGCCGTAGAACGGGTACAGCTGTTGGCATCGGTCACACTGAGGATGTAATCAGCAGAAGGAGGGTTGACGATAATACTGTCTGTACTGCCATTGCTCCAACTCAGCGCATAAGGCGGCATTCCGCCTTCCACTTCCGCAAACAAGCGCTCTACCCTGCCCCCCAGACAGATGTCCTCGGCATCTATACCAATCGCCACCTCCAAATCAGGCGGCTGCGACAGCACAAAAGTTGTATCGAAAGAGCAATCATTATCATCGCTGACCAGCAGCCGGTAAGTGCCCGCGGGAATATTGAATAGGTCTTGTGTTGTTGCGGATTGCCCTACCCAATTGTAGTCATAAGGCGGCGTGCCACCACGCACATCTACTTCAATAAACCCTGTACTGTCCCCCCGGCAGGCAATCGGGCCCAAGCCTTCCAAGCCAAGTTGCAAAGGTGCCGGCTCAGGCAAAAGGATGGTATCACTGACGAACGCACACCCCTGCTCGTCGCTGATGGTCACCACATAATCGCCCCCATCGACGCCTACCCGGCTAGACGCCGTTGCCCCGTCGCTCCAGTTATAAGCTAACGGGGGCGTAAACGGCGGCGCGCCCGGTGCATTGACCACGGTCAGGTTAATCAGCCCATCTTCCGAACCCGCGCAGGCCGGCGACAGGGTATTGATATTGACGCTAAAAAGCTGTGGGGCGTCTACCGTTACTACCGTATCGTACAAACAGCCCTGCCCGTCGGTAATCAATACCGGGTATGCCCCAGCGGGCAGGTTGCTACGGCTGGGCCCAGTGCTTCCATCTGCCCAATCGTAGGTAAAGGGGGGCGTACCCTGCGGGTTTAAATTTATGCTGCCCGTCTCCAAGCCGATACAGGGTGGAGGATTGATATCAATTTCAAGGGCTAGTACCGATTCCGCACTCATTTCCACCGTCACGGTGTCTGAAGTGCAACCACGGGCATCTACCAATACCGCGCTGTAGGTGCCTACCGACAAATTGGTTTGCAAACTGTCCGTACCCGGTACATTCCACTGATAAGTGTATGGCCGGCTCCCCCCTTGCCCACGCAGGCGGATGAAGCCCGTCTTTTCCCCTACGCATTCCGGGTTGAGCACTTCCTCTACCGCCAATTGTACCGGCGTAGGCGCTTCCACCGTGTAGGTTTGCTCGGCGGTGCAACCGTTAAAATCCGTGACCGTCACCGTATAGTCGCCAGGAGCCAAGTTGACCGCAAAAGGGCCGCTAACCCCATGGCTCCATTCGTACTGATAAGGGCTCATCCCCCCAGCGCCGCGCGCCAGCAACAGCCCATCGGTATTACCCGGGCAACTCACATTGCTCGACCTCAGCAAATTGAGGCTCAATGCCGGGGGCGCTTCCAGCGTAAAGCTGTCTATCGTATTGCAATTCCGGCTATCCGTCACCGTCAGGTAGTAAGTGCCGGCTGACAGGCCGAAGGGGTCCGCAAAATTACTGCCTTGGCTCCATTGGTAATTGTAAGGCGGCACCCCGCCAAAAACCTGCGTCTGTATAGCGCCATCGCTGGCCTCCACACAGGATGGCATCTGCCCCGTGAAAGCGGATTGCAAAGGCTCCCCTTCTTCAATAAACAGGCTATCGAGCAAGGTTTCGCATTCTCCATCGGTAACCGTTACAGAATAGTAACCGCCAGCCAGCTCGTCCAGGCAGGCGGTCGTGTCCCCCGTACTCCAACTGATGGCCGGGTCGGTACCAAAGACCTCCAGGCAAATCTGCCCGTCCATCTCCCCGGGGCAGCTTACGGCAGAGCGGTCAACTTGCTGTATCGCTGCGCCTGGCCCATTGACCAGTATGGAACGTACTACCCGGGCGCAACCTTCCGGCGAGCTATCCGTAATGGTCACCCGGTAAGCCCCCTGCGGCAAGTCGGTGACCAAAAGCGTATCCGCCACTCCAACAGTATCCCCAGCCACGCCATTCGTGCCCTCCCACTGGTAATTAAAAGGGGCCTGCCCGTCGAGGGGGACTAACGTGATACTGCCGTCTGTACCGTCACAAACACTAACATCAGTCACAAACCGGCGCACCGCATCTACGCTCACGGTAGTCTCCACCCGGAAGCTGTCCACAGAAAAGCAATTTGTCGCGTCAGTCACGGTAAGCTGGTAGGTATCCGCTGTACCCGCCTGCTCTGCCGATTGCACCGTGATGGCGGAGCCCATATCGCCCGTACTCCAGAGGTAAGAATAGGGGGCCGTGCCGCCACTGGGCTGCACTTGTAATACTTGGGTTTGGTCTTTGCATATCTCAATAGAATCAGCAGGCAGCAAGTCTAGGTTAGGGCCCGGCTTTACCCCTACGGTGATGGCCCCTTCGTCGGTGCAGCCGAAGGGCGCGGTAAGCCGGTAGAAGTAGGTCTGCCCGGTAGCAGGCTGTACAATAGTGCTGGGCAGCTCATTGCCAGACGTAGTGGGCAAGCTGCTGTGAAAGGTCGCCATGCCGCCCGTAAAGTTGTCATCGGCTATGACCACGCTGTTCAAATCAAGGGTATCGCCCGGGCAGATGCTGGGCGGATTGGGCACGCTGGTATTGGGAGTAGGGTTGACAACGACTTTCACCTCCGCCCGTGGTGAAGATACGCAAGTAAAATCGCTCTCTTCCGCGTAAAAGGTGTAGACCACCGGCACAGGACCGGTGTTATCCAACGGCGCGGTGGGAATGTAGGTTTCCCCAAAGGAGATCGGACTCCCGCCAGTAGGTGTATTGTACCACAGTATGAGCTTTCCAAAGTTGCTGTTGGCCCGCAGCACCGCCGTTTGCCCCACGCATATTGTATCGTTCACCCCATCGGGCGGCGGCAGTAGGGTATCATCGGCATTGCCATTACAGTTTTCGTCTATACCGTTGCAAGGCAGCTCGTCCTGCCCGGGGTTGATCGCCGGGTCGCTGTCATTGCAATCCCCGTCTACCGCCGCGTAGCCAGAGGGGGCTGTGCCCAGACAGCTTTGGACCGGCCTTCCACTGTCCCCGTAGCCGTCGCCATCGGCGTCTACATAAAAGGTAAAACTTGGCGCTCCTTCTAAGGCAGAGCCGTGCAAGGTCAGTTCGTCAATCGCTAAATCGCCCCGGGAACCGCCCCCTTCTTCACCTACCATACGCAGGCGCAGCACGCTGCCATCCGCATAGTCGCCCAAGCCCACATACGCGCGCTGCC
>JAAAOU010000077.1 GCA_009908745.1 Bacteroidota bacterium | reverse complement strand
GATGCCGACGGCCAGCACTTTCCTGCAGATATAGAAGCGATGGCAGCCCATATGGCAGCTACCGGCTGTGACATCGTCATCGGCAGCCGCTGGTTAGGGCGCAACACCGGCGTACCGGCTACCCGGGTGGCTTACAACCGGATTTCCAACTGGTTCACGAATTTCTTCTGCCGGCGCCGTTATACCGATTCGCAGTCTGGCATGCGCCTGCTCAACCGGCGGGCCATCGAAAAGCTGCAGCTGCACCTCGACGGCTTTGGCTACTGCAGCGAAATGATTGTGCAAGCCGAGCAGCAGCAGCTGAAAATAGAGGAAGTGCCCATACGCGTGGCTTACACGGAGTACTCTATGAGCAAGGGCCAAGATTTGCAAATGGGCATCACAACGGCAATGAACTTGCTGTGGAAACTGATTTTCCAGCGGTAAAAACTTTCTAGCTATGAAGTTCTTTCAGATAATCGTCCCCATCATCAGCTTGCTGTTTATCATTGGCTTGGTGAGGCGGTACTACCAGACGCGCGCCAGCTGGCAGGAAGTGAGCGTGGGCGGGGTGTTTTGGATAGGGGTGATGCTCTTTGCCTTATTCCCCGACTTCTTTTCTATCAAAATCGCCCAGTTGTTTGGCATAGAAAGCAATGTAAATGCTATCATCTTCTTCTGTATCGGCCTGATTTTCTTTTTTCAGTACAAACTGTTTTTTATGATCAAGAAGCAGCAGTCGGCCCTCACCGAGCTGGTGCGCAAACTCTCCTTGGAGGAGGCGGAAGAAGAGCAGGCCAGCTGACGGCAAGCGGTGCTTGTCACCGTCCCGAAACCGCACCAAGTTACCGTGAAAAATGGCACTTTTGCAACGCATTCAAACTTTTGCCCGCTATTTTTGCGTTTAGCAATCAAACGTGACCTCCTGACTTAGGGACGTCACAATCCTTACAAAACAACCTAATGACTATGCAACGCATTCCTATCTATTTTTTTGCACTTTTGCTTTTCGTATCCGCTATTGGCTTTGCCGGTTGCGGCGATGATGACCGGGGAGGGGGCATCAATATTTTTTCCGTAGAAGATGACATTCAGCTCGGGCGCGACCTGCGGGATGAGATATTGGCCAACCCGCAAGAATATCCGGTATTGGACGAAGCACAGTACTCGGACGCTTATGCTTATGTGCGGGACATCGTGGACGAAATATTGGCTAGCGGCGAAGTGAAGTACGCCGAAGAATTTGCTTGGGAAGTCCGCATTATCGACGACCCTGAGACGCTCAACGCTTTTGCGGCACCGGGCGGCTACATATTTGTATACTCCGGGTTGATCAAGTTTTTGGACGAAAAAGACGATTTTGTCGGTGTGATGGGGCACGAAATGGCACACGCTGACTTGCGCCACTCTACGCAACAGCTGACCCAGCAGTACGGCGTGTCTACTTTGCTGAGCCTGATTTTAGGGCAAGACCAAGAACTGCTGCAGAATGTACTGGGCAGCCTGCTTGGCCTGAAATTCAGCCGGGATGACGAATCGCAGGCCGATGAATTTTCCGTGATCTACCTCTGCGAAACGGAGTACGCCGCTAATGGGGCCGCTAGTTTCTTCGAGAAGTTAATCGCCCAGGGCACGGCAAATCCGCCGGAGTTCCTCAGTACGCACCCCAATCCGGATAATCGGGTGGAAGATATTAATATGCAAGCCGAAGAACGCAATTGCGATACCGAATTCGACTCGGACGCGCAGGCTTGGGCGGCCTTCCAGAATAGCTTGCCATAAGCAAAAAAATCATGCTGAAATGACAACCCGGGATCGCCTCTCGGGTTTCTTTTTTGTATTTGGCGCAAGCCTTTCGGCAAATCGCTTACTGGAAAAAACTCTAGCATGAACATACAACACACTGTCCTAGACCGCTTCCTGCGTTATGTGCAGATTGACACCCAGTCTGACCCGGATTCCAACACCTTTCCGTCTACCGAAAAGCAAAAGAACCTCAGCCGGCTGCTGGTACAGGAACTAAAGGAGATGGGCGTGGCCGATGCCGAACTGGACAAACACGGCTATGTATACGCAACCCTCCCTGCCAATACCGACAAAAAAGTGCCGACCATCTGCTTTTGCTCCCATGTGGATACAGCACCGGATTGCAGCGGCAAAGGGGTGAAGCCGATCGTACACAAGAAATACAATGGGCAGGTGATTGCTTTACCGAATGGTCCGGAGGTGCATATTGACCCCGCGCAGCACCCGGAGCTGAAGGAAAAGGTGGGGCACGATATCGTTACGGCCAGCGGCAAAACCTTATTGGGGGCGGACAATAAAGCGGGCGTGGCGGAGATTATGGATGCCGCTTATTTTTTTATGACTCACCCGGAGGTCAAGCATGGCCGTATTCGCATCCTCTTTACGCCAGATGAGGAAATCGGGCGCGGCGTCAATCATGTGGATATGAAAAAGCTGGATGCCGACTTTGGCTACACCGTAGATGGGGAGCGGTTGGGGAGTTTAGAAGACGAAACCTTCTCGGCGGATGCGGTGACCATTAAGATTACGGGCGTGAGCATTCACCCCGGTTTCGCGAAGGGGAAGCTGGAAAGCGCTTTGAAAATCGCGGCGGATGTCGTAGCGGCGCTTCCCAAAGACCGCTTGTCCCCCGAGACGACCGAAGGCAAAGAGGGGTTTATCCACCCGGTAAGCATGCACGGGGCGGCAGAAGAAGCGGAAATCACCTTTATACTCCGTGATTTTGATGACAAGCTGCTCAAAAAACATCAGCAAACCCTGCGCGACATCCTGAAGCAGGTGATGGGCAACTACCCCAATTCCCGGGCGGAGTTTCAAGTCACCGAGCAGTACCGGAATATGAAGCAAGTGCTGAGCGAGTACCCGCAGGTGGCTGCTTACGCCGAAGAAGGTATGCGGCGGGCAGGGGTAACACCTGATAAGCGCAGTATACGCGGCGGTACAGACGGCTCCCGATTGTCATTCATGGGGCTGCCTTGCCCGAATATCTTTGCTGGCGAATACGCTTTCCACTCCAAGGAAGAATGGGCTTCTGTGCAGGATATGGAGGCAGCCGTCCGCACGATTATTGAGATCGCAAAACTGTGGGAGGAGAAAACTTAAGAGTTTGATAACGGTCTGGGATAACACTTCAAGTATATTTAACGCAGCTGCTATTGGGCCTTAACGCTGTCTTAGTAGCATGGTGTAGGTATCAAGCTTATTTTTGGAACAAGGATGAACCAAAAATAACACACTATGCGTACCCTCACACTCCCCTTTGCGGCCTTCTTGCTGATTAGCCTCTTGACCTCCTGCGTCTCCCCGCAAAAAATGGTAGAGCGCGGCGATTATGATACGGCTATTGAAACCGCACTTCGTCGTTTAGCGGGTAAGAAAAACAAGAAAGCCAAGTTCGTGCTCGCCTTGGAAGAAGCCTTTGAAAAAGCGAACCAACGCGACCTGTCTGCCGCTAACCGCTTGAAAAGGCAGGGGCGCGCCGAGTTCTGGCCACGCATCCACGATCATTACGAGCGCATCCGGCAGCGGCAAGAAGCAGTGGCGCCTTTGCTGCCCCTAGCCTCCAAGGAAGGCATTACCGCCAATTTCCGATTTGTCAAAGTCGATGAGCTGGAATACGAAGCCCGTCAAAATGCGGCCGAGTACCACTACGTCGAAGCCAAGCGGCTGCTGCGGGAAGCCGAGCGGGGCGATAAGCTGGCAGCCCGGCGCGCCTACGCGGAGCTGGAATCGACGAGAACCTACTTCGAACGGTATAAGGAACGGGAAGCGTTGCAGCAACAGGCGCACGCGCTAGGCCAGACCAAGGTGCTGGTGAAGCTGGAGAACCAATCGCCCACCGTATTGCCTCGGCATTTGGAACGGGACATTGAAACCATCGGTCTGCACGATTTGAACAGTTTTTGGAAAGCCTACTATACTGATAACGCCCGGCAAGAAAATTTCGACTACGAGATCGTCATGCGCATCACACAAGTAGATGTATCGCCGGGATTGGTCAATCAGCGGGAGTACGAAGAGTACAAAGAAGTACAGGATGGCGAAACCTATTTGCTGGATGAAAACGGCAATATCCTCACCGATTCCCTCGGCAATGAACTGACCGAACCGCGTTTTATCCGGGTAGGGGCGCGGGTGTTTGAAAATTATCAATCCAAATCCGCCCTCATCGGCGGCCGCTTAGAATTTTACGACAAGCGCAGCAACAACCTGATTGATTCCCGGCCACTGCGGGCAGAGGCATTGTTCGAAAACTACGCCGCCACTTTTCAGGGGGATAAGCGAGCGTTGAGTGCGGAGACCCGGCAGCGTATCGGCAACAGCCCGCAGCCGTTTCCTTCCGAAGAGGCGCTGTTGTTCCAGGCAGCGGAGCAGCTGAAACCCTTTATCAAACAGCAGATTGCGGGGACGCGCAAGTTGATTTAGTAGTCAGGTAGCTAAGAAGCCATGCTTCTTATATAGTGCATGGTTTCTTGGCTATTGCTTTTACTCATTTAAAGTTTTCTTACAATTTTAAAATCGACTACGAATAAGCAATACAGGGCGCAGTTGCGATTTGTCCCTTTAGTTTCAATTGCTCGATGGAGTTTCCTGATTAGGGCAAGATAACGCTCTTCCATACGTGAATGCCCTAGTGCTACCAAAAGCAAAGGAACTCGAATAGCGCAATTATACCAGCACTGCGCTTTTCCCGCTGCAACCTTTCACCTCAGCAGCCTACGCAACCAAGCGCAACGCTATACGGCATTGTATGGTTTAGCGGAGGAAGGCCTCGAATGGCGTCAATCCTGCGAAAACGAAGTTTTTGCAGGATTGAAACTGTACACTGATTGAGCCAAAACTGCACCCAATCTGAAAGAACTAAGGTCACGCAATCCCCGCAATTTAGACTGAAACACTGCTCACCAAGGCGAGTTTGTACAGTTTAGCCAT
>JAAAOU010000306.1 GCA_009908745.1 Bacteroidota bacterium | reverse complement strand
GGACAAGATCGCACTGGCGGGGATTATGGCTGGCGCGGACGGTGTTATTATGGAAGTGCACGAACAGCCGGAAAAGGCATTCTCGGACGGGCAGCAGACGCTGAGCTTCGCGGAAGCGGAGCGCCTGTATAAGCGCATGCGGCAGGCGTATGAGTTGCGGGAGACGTTTTGAGGGGCCGGCGCGAACGCTTGTTGCCACCAAGGACACGAAGGGGCACGAAGAACCGTTTTCAACACACATCATGCAGCGCCCCACTTTATAATTTTACATTAAAACCGATTTACATTTTGCGGTTGCATCATGAGCTTCACGCAACGACGCACTCCGATATCGATCGGAGCAACGTTTCGCAACGTCGGGCAGCCACGTGCAGCGCCCCACTTTTAAATTTTACATTAAAACCGATTTACATTTTGCGGTTGCATCATGGGCTTCACGCAACGGCAAGGCATTTTACATTTCTCCCCGCTCCCATCCCAATCGCTCCTCCACCAAATACTCGTTGCGGTCAGCGGCGCTGCGCGAGACCAACTCGGCCAAGAAGCCGGATAAGAAGAGCATAGTACCGATGATCATGCAGGTCAGCGAAATGAAGAAATAAGGATTGTCGGTCACCAGTATGGTAGGTAGCCCTTGCTTGAGGCGGTACAGCTTGCTGATGCCGATGTAGGCTGCCGCCCCAAAGCCCAAGATGAAAATGATGACCCCTAGCATGCCAAAGAGGTGCATAGGCCGCTTGCCAAACTTGGAAATGAAGATAACGGAGAGCAGGTCAAGCGGGCCGCGGATGAAACGCTCAATGCCGAATTTGGTGGTGCCGTACTTCCGCTCCTGATGCTGCACCACTTTCTCGCCGATTTTCTTGAACCCCGCCCACTTGGCCAAAACAGGTATATAGCGGTGCATATCACCGTAAACCTCTATGCTTTTGACGACCGCTTGCCGGTACGCTTTGAGGCCACAGTTGAAGTCGTGCAGGTGGATGCCCGTCATGCGGCGGGCGGTCCAGTTGTAAAACTTGCTCGGTAAATTCTTGGTGAGTACCGGATCGTGGCGCTTCTGCTTCCAGCCGGAGACCATGTCGTAGCCCTCCTCTTTGATCATGCGAAAGAGCTCCGGGATTTCCTCGGGGGAATCCTGCAGGTCGGCATCCATTGTAATGGCCACATCGCCGCTGACTGCTTCAAAGCCCCGGTTGAGCGCGGCGGACTTGCCGTAGTTGCGCCGGAATTTGATGCCCCGCACGCAAGGGTTCTTTTCCACCAGCTGCTCCACGGCTACCCACGAGCCGTCCCGGCTGCCGTCGTCCACCATGATCACCTCATAGGTGAAGCCGTTGGCCTCCATGACCTGCCGAATCCAGGCCTCAAGTTCGGGCAAAGATTCTTCTTCGTTGTACAGCGGAATGACTATTGATAAATCCATGAATAGATGCTAGCTTTTCTGCTTCGGTATAACGAGGCGAGTGGAAAGGAAGTTGCGCGGGTTACCGCCGGCTGATCACCCCCGCCATGACTAGGGAAAGCACAAAATAACCGACCAAGCTCCAAGCGTATTGCAGCGCTGTGCTCGGCAGGGTAACCGCCATTCCGTCACCGCTCATACTTTCTTTGCGTTTTTCGTACTCTTCCTGCGGCATCGATTCTTTCCACTGCTCTAGCGTCTGCGACATGACGTCCTTCTGCAGCTGTATCAAATCCCGGTCGATGAAGGTGTAAAGCGTGTAGTGGAAAATATAGTAGATCAGATTGGCTACAACGAACATCAGGAACACGGTGCGCAGCCCTTCTTGCAGAGACAGCTTGCCGCCGGCCGCTTGCCGCTCGTCCTCCAGCAGTTTCCAGCCGAAAGCCAGGTACACCCCGACGGATGCCCAGAAGAGGAAGGGGTTGAAAAACCATTCTGTATTGATCAGATAAACGGCCACAAACAACAGCACTACGCTGCCGCCTGCGTACAAACCAAATTTAACACCTCTGTTGTCAAGCATGAAATCAATTATTGATCGGCCAAAGATAAAAAAACAGCCCTGCATCGGGCGGATGCAGGGCTGCTTCTAGTGTAGTTTTTTTTATCGGCTTAGGCATCCCGCTTCATGATGGCGGCGATGATCAGGTCTATGATCACACCGAAGATCAGGGTTCCCAAAAAACCAAATACGGCAAACATGCCAGGCGTAAACGTCCAAGACATCATCCCCATGGCGTTTTCAGCGTCGCTCGCGCTCATCCCCTGCTGATCCATCATCTGTTCTTTGGTCATCTCTAGCATCTCGCTGATCAAGTCAGGCTCAATGAACGCGAAGAAAACGTAGGCATATACCGCTTGGACTAGCCCAATCACCAGGATGGCGATGAACCCCACATAAAACGCCCGTCCAAAGCTGATTAATCCGGCAAGCTCTTGGTCGCGGTGCTGTTTTATGGCGAGCACCAAGGCTACGACTATAGTACCAAAGGTCACCACGTTTGACAAGATAGAAGAAGTCGTATCCTGCCCGGTCATATCTACCATACCGGAGAGATACATGACCAGGGAAAGGGCAATTAGCACCAGGCTGGCCAGCAAACCGTACCTGCTTGCCGTGGGCCAAGGCGATACTTCCTCCGGCTGTGGCCGGTTGTCAATGCTATCAAGTGTACTCATGTGTGAAAAGTTAAAGTTGGTGAATCAATGCCTTCAATATACTGGGTAAACGCTCCCGCTTCCACGTTTTTCTATGAATGGGCATTTACAAACGACTGATTATTATTAATCACCGCTATAGCCTTGCCTTTGAGTGGCTGCCCCAAGTAGGGGGAGTTGAAGGAACGAGAATAGACCTGCGCCCGCTCGTACGTCCAAGGCTGGGAAGGGTGAAACAGCGTCAGCTCTGCCGGGGCGCCAATTTTGATTTCCGGCAGTTCCAGGCCAAGAATGCGGCGGGGCTGGTAGGCCATTTTTTCAACCAATAGCTCATCCGTCAGCCAGTCCGACAAGTAGGTGCGGCACAGGGCGTACAAGGTTTCCAGGCCTGTCGCCCCAAAATCGGCGTAGGAAAACTCCAGTTTTTTGGCTTCTTCCTCCAGCGGCCGGTGGTTGGAGCTGATGACATCAATCGTGCCGTCTTTCAAGCCGTCAATCAATGCTTCCCGGTCGGCGGGGCTGCGCAACGGCGGCATCACTTTGTAATGGCTGTCAAAGCCTTCCACCACGCTGTCGTCGTGTATCAAGTTCATCACCGGTACCGAGCAGCTCACTTGCAGCCCCTGTGCTTTGGCTTGGCGGATTTGCTCCACGGCACCCTTTGTGGAAATATTGGCCAGGTGAAGCCGGCTTTCGGTGTAGGCCAGGAGTTGGAGGTCGCGTTGGACCATCAGGTCTTCTGACAAGCTTGGGATGCCGCGCATGCCCAGGCGGGTGGATACGGTCCCTTCGTGCAGCTGCCCCCCCCGGTCAATTTGCTGGTCGAGCGCCTGATTGACAACCAGGCCGCCAAAGCTTTTGACGTACTGCAGGGCGCGCAGCATAATACCCGAGTGCTGCACCGGCTGTGCGCCATCGGTGAACGCTACGGCCCCCGACCGCTGCATGTCGATCATTTCCGTAATTTCCTTGCCGTGGCAGCCATGCGTCACCGCCCCCATCGGGTAGAAATTTACCAACTTGCCCTCCGCATTGCGGCGGATGTAAAGGACCTGGCTCTTGTTGTCGATGACCGGGTCGGTATTCGGTATGGCGACCACTGCCGTGAATCCACCCGCTGCTGCTGCCGCCCCTGCCGTATGCAAGGTCTCGCGCTGTTCCAGCCCCGGGTCGCCCGCCTGCACACCCCAGTCCAGCCAGCCGATCGAAAGGCTGCAGCCCTCCTCTTCCAGTACTTCTATATCGGCCTCAGCCTTTACGTTTTCACCGATCTCCCGAATCAAGCCATCGGTAATGAGCAGACTCCGTTGCTGGCCGTTATACGGGCTGCCAGGGGCGATTACCCGCGCGTTTTTGATGAGTACATCCATTGGTCTCTGTTTTCATTTTGCCCGCTCATTCGGGCGTGCTGCGGTACCAGCGGTTGTTTTTGAAGGTATGGTTTTCTCCCCGCCGGTATAAATCGTTGATGCTTTGCCGTATCAATAGCTCGTCCACAAATAAAGCTGCGTCCGGCAGATTCGGCTGTTGGAGGCTCCACCGTATTGCACTATCCGAAGAAGCGGGTATGTAGGCAAACTCCAATAATGCCCACCCGTTAGTGTCCATCACGGCGATCTGCCGATGCAAAGTATACTGCTGCTGTTTGAGCAGTTCACCGCTTGCGGGCTCGTATTCTTCGATAAGGCTTGTGCCGCGCAGCAGCCGGTCTTCGTCTACATACACCCAAGCGGAAAAAGTATACCAGCCTTCAGCCTGTTGCCGGGGCAGCGGCCCATCAAAAATACTATTTTTTTCAGCGGCTGGCCCTTGGTACGCCCCGCCGCCTTGGTAGATACGTTTGGCCGAGAGCGTGTCAAAACCGCGGTAAGCAAAGGTCTGTTGCGCCTGATTGCTGACGAAGCCGCCCACCTCGTGCAGGTTGAGGCTGTCGGTCTGCAGCCGGTGCGTAATCGTCCGCACCCGGTTGTCGATGCGGGTCTGAAAACTGCGCAACGGCATGCGGTACAACGCGAGTTCACGGTCTTCGTAGAGTAGGTAGACGTCTTCCAGCAGATGCTCGTATTGCTCCCGCTCCCGCTCGAACTGCTCTTTGCTGACGAGCAGCAGCAACGGCTTATCATTGGGGAAGTCCTCCAGAATCGCCGGCGGGCGGTAGGGCTCCGTGGCCAGCTGCAACTGACTGAACGCCTGATGGCGGGAAGTCCGGGTAAGTGCCGCGCCGGTCGTTGGCAAGCCGCTTTGCACCCCTAGTATGAGGGTGTGCGGCAGCAGATTACCCGCAGCGTCGTACCAGAACTGATCGGACCCCAGGTTGAAATAAGGCGCTGGCAACACCGCCTGAAAATCATCGTAATCAATACCGTCAAT
>JAAAOU010000078.1 GCA_009908745.1 Bacteroidota bacterium | reverse complement strand
GGCAACGGCAGCTCAGCGGGCAAGTCGGATATTTTCTTGGCGTGCTACGATGCGCAGCTCGAACGCAAATGGCACATTGCCGCCGGCAACCTGGAAACCGACGAAGTGACCGGCTTGGCGCAATTGCCCAACGGCGATATCGCGCTGTCGGGCGCGTTTTGGTTTAGCCTGCCGTTGGGCGATACCACGCTGGAAGCCGGCAGCAGTGTGCGTTCGCTCTTTCTGGCGCGCGTCCGAGCCGATGGCCAGCTGCGGTGGGCACAGCGCTTCAGCGGGGACGGCCTGAAGCAAATCGGGGACATCCGCAGCACGGCAGACGGCGGGCTGGTGATGGCGGGCTATTTTGAGAATGACTTGCAATTGGGCGACAGCCTGCTCATCAGCGCGGCGGAGCCCGGCAGTACCTCCCTGTTCGTCGCCCGCTTCAATGGCGATGGGGGCCTACAGTGGGTGCAGCAAGCGGGCAATACCGGCAACACCCGCGTAGAAGCCATGGCCCTTGCCCCGGACGGTACGATTGCAGTAGGCGGCAATTTCGACGGCACTTTTTCTTTAGCGGGGTCCGCTTTAGATGCTGGCTTCTTCGATACTGATGTGTTTGTCGCCGCTTTCTCTGCCGATGGTACGCCGCTTTGGGCGCGAGATGCTGGCGGGGTCGTATTCGACGACCTGAAAGCGCTGACGGTAG
This sequence comes from Bacteroidota bacterium, assembly GCA_009908745.1. Lineage (GTDB taxonomy): Bacteria > Bacteroidota > Bacteroidia > Chitinophagales > Saprospiraceae > Phaeodactylibacter. The sequence continues at coordinate 4,334 of JAAAOU010000078.1, read as the reverse complement.
ACAGCAGCGGGCACATCTACATCACTGGCGATATCACGGGGGTGATGAACGTCTCGGATGAAATCATGATCGAAAGCAGTACTGGCAATTCGGACGTTTTTCTCATCAAGTACGACTTGTCCGGAACGCCGATTTGGGGCAAAGCCTTTGGCGGGCAGGACGTACAGACTGGCAACAGCATCGCTACCGCCGCCGACCGGGTGGTGGTGGGCGGTTCTTTTCAGGGGCCTATTGCTTACGACGGGCTTTCCGCCACTACTGGGGATATGAGCACAGCTTGGGGCTACCTCACCGGCTTCGCTATAGAAACCGGGGAAGGGCAATGGCTGCAGGCGATACCCACCGATGACTTAGGTCTGGTGCGCGCTTTGGCTTTTCTGCCCAACCGGGATTTGCTGGCGGGCGGCTTGTTTGGCTCAACTGCCGAGTTCGATGGCCTACAGCTGACGGCAGCAGGTGGGTTGAGTGCTTTTCTGGGCCTGCGCCCGGCGGTCATTACCAATACCCGAACACCTTCCGTGCCGGAGCACACTTTCTCCATTTTTCCTAACCCCGCGCGGGATGAAGTGCAACTGCGCCCCTATCACACCGGTTTGCAAGTCCAGCTACTGAATGCGATGGGACAGCCCGTTTCAACCCCAACTGAAGGGGGACGCTTGCATCTTGGGCATTTACCGGGGGGGCTTTATTATTTACAGGTGGTAGATGAGGAGGCTGGGGTGCAACTATTGCCCTTGGTAGTAAACCGTTAATCGGAACGAAAAGAGAAACTAAAAATGAGTATATTTGAGTTAGTGGTAGTAACCCCTTGTTCTAATTGATAGAAATGAGCACATTAAAAGATAAATACGTCAACCCGCTAACGGATTTTGGTTTCAAAAGGTTATTCGAAGCCGCAGAGATCGCCAAATTCACCCCCAGAAGAACGGGAGGCTTACGAAGAGAGTTTGAAATATTACCGAGACCTAAAGAATGTGGTAGACACCTCAAGAGAAGAAGGCAGGGAAGAAGAGAAAGTAGAAATTGCCAAAGCCATGAAAAAAAATGGTGAGCCTATTGAAAAAATCATGACTTACACCGGCCTTACGGAGGAGGAAATCAAGGCTTTGTGATTGTATTTAATGCTCCCCTCGGTCACACGCACGGAGAAGAAAGCATCCGTACGGACTCGCCATCACTCTTCTTCTCCGTTAGCATCAGTTAGTAAGCCTTTTAATTCTAACTGAATCTCATCAATGATTTGCTCTATGATTTGATCCGATATATTCTTTCTGGAAGACTTGTCGTATATCGAAAGTAAATAAACGTCCGTTTGCTCTGCTTCCTGTACCAGTTCAGTCTCTACGTAGGTAACAATACGCATTCCGCCACTCTTACCTTTCCCCTTACTACGTACTGCTAGCCTGATTTTATATACGTTCTCTTTTATCTGAGTGCCAAGGCGCGGTTGAGTTTTAAGTTCCTCGGTAAACTCAAGCAGTTATTGCTTTAGAGAGCGATACTTTTTGATAAGTTTTTTCGCCTCCCTCTCAAAGTTTGGAGTTAATATGACATCAACATTCATCTAAAAACTGTTGCATTGTCCTTTTAGGCAGCTCCCCTTTCTTGATTTTTCCCACTTCTGTAAAAGCCTTCTTTAAACTTTTTTTTTGCTCTTTATATTCGAAGAATGACTGTAATTCTTTCTTGAATTGCTCCCATTCTTGAAAGGGGATCAGAACCGCTTTCTTGTTTCCAAACTCATCTATCACAAATTCTATATTCATCTTTCCCATGTTATCCTATTTCAATTGCTATACTCTTATAAAAAATCTTACACTAAAATTAGTTCAATTTTACTGCTTTACGAAATAATGAAACGTTCAGATTCAATCAATTCAAAAACCGCCAATCAATCCCAATGCGCACCACCGCCCGCGGGTTCGGGTAGAAAGCCGTCTGGTAAAAAAAGTCATCCCGCAAGGTAGCCGTGCCGTTTTCCCGGCGGACGTAAGCCCGGAAGCGCTTCGTCACCCGCATGGAGAAGAAGGCATCCGTACGGACTCGCCATCACTCTTCTTCTCTATTGGCATCAGGCAGGCATACTTTTAGAAAATATCTGCCACAGAGCACTATTTTCACCATTTAACAATTTTCCCCACACCCAGCACCTGCCCGCTCTGCACCACCCGCCAAACATACACCCCACCCGCCTGCCCAGCCAGCTCCACGCTATTCACCCCCGCCCGCAGCGGCTGACGGTGTACCCGACGGCCCACCGCATCGTACACCTCCACCCAGGCATCCACCGGCAGCCAGCCGGGACGCAGGGAGAGGCTGAAGCGCTCTTGGAAAGGATTGGGGAAAGCCTTGGCGGCGATTGCTTCCTTCTTTTCCTCTGCCGTGCTGTTGGGCATGGTGAATTCCAGCTCTTTGCACTGCGTGCCGCTGCCGTTGGCGTTGCTCACAGTCAGGCAGACTTCGTAGATGCCATATCCGGGGAAGGTGTGCTGCGGCAGGGTATCCGTGCTCGTGCTGCCGTCGCCGAAATCCCACAGCCACTCGGTTGGCTCGTAGTCGCTCAGGTCGTAGAACTGTACTTGGAAAGGCTCCAGCGTATCCTGCTCGTAGCGCCAGCGGGCCAGCGGGATATTGTCGATGCCAAGCGTGTCGCAGGGGCTGCCGTCTATGGGGCCGAGGCGGTAGTTGGGCTGGTTGGGGATGGAGAAGGCATTGAAGGTGGGCAGTTCGATGCCGTGCTGCTCGATGCGGCAGTCGGGGCAGTCGGCATCGGGGTTGTGGATGACGTGCAGGCTGGTGACGCCGTTGTTGGAAGCGATATAGATTTTGCCATCGGGGGCTAGCTGGCCCTGAAAAAAGGTGGTGGGGAAAGGGTCTAAATACCCATCGTATTCCGCTACTAAGGTGCGGGTAGCTTCGACATCTTCTGCCCAGAGGTCATATTGATATAAATCTAGAGATGCCATAATGTAAAGATACCGTGAATTTTTTGATATTGCTGCACCGCCACCTGTGCCTTCCTTTTCGTAGTTACCTTGCCGAAAATTACTGAGTAAGCCTGTACAGCGGTCGAAGTCATAGATCGTTACATAATCGCCTACGGTGCTGCTGATACCATTGTAGCGGACGTGCTTAGTACCATCGGGGGAAAACAAAGCTTGCCCAAGTCCCGTAAGAACGTCTTCGCCTACTTCCTGAACCCCTACCAGTTCAATACCCAAAGGCGTAAGCAAATATCGATAATAGCGATTGGAGCTGAAAGCGGGTAGGATGATCCACCAATCACGTCCGTTGGCGTGGCGGCAGGCACTGAGCTTGCCTACGTCTAAAGTGCCGCTTAAAAGCAGTTCTTTTCTTAGGGTGACAGCTCCCTTCCCATCAGCAGCAGTTTTGTCTATCTCTGAATAAAAAAGGTTTTCGCCTACGACCTCTAATAATCCCTCCACTTCGATCAAATCAACTTCGGTGTTGAGTAACATTAACTTGTCAGCATTTCCAGGTAGTGGCAAGATTAAGCCCGACTGAGGAAAAGCCCACCCAAGATCTAGCTCTTCTTGATACCATCCATCTCCTCCTAGCATGGTTTCGTGGTTGCTATTATATATTCCCTCACCATTAAACGTACAAAGTAACATGCCTGAATAGTCACTATAACTAACATTATTCCCGTTAAAAGACATGCTTCCTTTTTCTTCTTCTGTCACAATTAACAACTTTTCATCCGTGAACTTAAGGATGGACAATCCAAAAGAATCTCCCACAGGCATATCCGGTCCGCCATCATAACCGAGTATCCAATTGTAGTCATGAAGCTGGCTGAATACTGGATTGACAAACCAAAAGCTAAATAGCAAAATTAGAACCAATCCACTATATGTAGAGCCAATAGAGGATTGGCTCAGAATAACCTTTATTTCCGTAAACATAAGTTGTTGTTTGAAAGGAGAAAATGATACGGGCACGGCTAGACTAATCTATCCGTGCCCGTCATCAGAGGAGCTTATTACTGCTTAATCAACTTAATCGTAGAAGAACTACCATCTCTCAACTTTAAAGCTAAGAAATACAGACCCTTAGGGTAGCCTTCTAAACTTAACTCAAAATTTCGTGCTACTCCTTCAAGCGGATACTGCGCCATGAACTGCCCGGTGGCACTGTAGATTTGAAGTTGACTAGCGTCGGTTTCCCATTGTAAATTAACTTGCTCTTGGGCTGGATTAGGAAACACTTTTAATCCAGTGACTCGTTGCTCTGAACGGATTGTATTATTACCAGGCTGGGCGATAAGCTGCTGCACACTGCAAAGCAAACTGTCATTGTAGCTTGTAGATTGA
>JAAAOU010000006.1 GCA_009908745.1 Bacteroidota bacterium | reverse complement strand
AAGCGAGAAGGCATCGCCTACAAAATTTCCATAAAAAACCAATAAAACCATGACTCCACCTGCCAGATGTGAGGGGAAGGCTTCCAAGAATGGCAGAGGCCAAGGAAAAGCTAAAGTAGTGGGATTTGGGGTTAGAGATGTTTGGAACCTATTTATAATGTAAAGGTTACTTCAAACATCTCTGAGTTAACCCCAAATCGCTAAGCACGCTTCCGGATTTCCAGCCCTTGCTATTTCACTACCTTATGGGTCCAATAAGCACCGCTGATATCAGTGATTTTCAGCGTATAGGCCCCCTGGGGCAAGCTTGCAAAGGCTTCGTTTTTCAGGTTTAATGTTGCTTTTGCGCCTAAAGGAACCACCAAGCTATGTTCACCTGGTTGTATCTTGGCAACATAGTAATTGGAAATACGCTCCTCGGGCAAAGAAGCCAGTTCATCTTGGGTGTATGCAAGAATGGTATGATTTTGTTCGTCAATCAATTCTATAGCTATCACCCAAGAACCATAAACATCAACGCCTTCGGTCCTGAAAATATCAAAAGAAAGGGTAGCGTCCTCGATTTGGCCTTCTGTAATCTCAAGCTTTGGTTTCACTGATTTGTTGTGCAGCGGCCCCCACAATCCTCCGTGGAATACTTGATTGGTCATCAGTGTTATCCCAAGAATAGCCAAAGCCCCCCAAAGAACAACCTTAGGAAAAAGCCCTTCCCTAATGGGCAGTACACCCGAGCCCATCCAGGCAAACCACTTCTTTTGGGTAATTTTAAAATTATTTGCCATCAGGTAATTGTCCAATGCGTACTTTCCGCTGCCCGTCAAGAACAGGACGAACCCTGTTGCGATCCCTAACACGCCAATCTGCCATTCGTCCAAACAGGTTGTCCCGATCCATCCGGCACCTAGCAATATCCCCATCGCCAGGGCAAAAACGCCAACGCTCATTAACCTAGTGAACAAGCCGAGCATGATAAACAACCCGACTATACCTTCAATAATGGTAAAGATTACCATGCTGACCCAAAGTAGGCCAGGCTGCTCTACCAAATGTTGAATTATTGGTTGTATGCCGAGTGCGTTGGGTAGAAAGTGATTGAATTTATCGCCGATGTAACCCGCTATTTCTGGATCAAGCTTATCGGCCAAAATGGTTCTTCTCCAAAGGGCGGAAAAATAGGTCCAGCCAATAACCAGACGTATTGCCAAGGCCATGAGCCCTGCATCATTTTTTATGCTTGTCATGCTTTATAGTTGTAATTGATAAAATCGCGGTTGAGCAACCGCTTTCTTTCCTTCAACAGAAAATCAATTACGAGTAGAGCAGCATGCTATGATAGAGTATGTACAAGGGAACATCATAGATCAGTTGACCATTTAATGCCTTTCTCGTACAAAGGTATTGAGCGGAGTGAATTGCAATCTTCGAATGATAGGCTTCCTGAATTGGACTGTCAGGTTGCAGCACTTCTTGAACAGAAAGCGTTTGAACCGCCTTAGAAGCTGCAAAAGCCTGACAACTTGATGGAGCAATTGTTGCCTTGCTCTTGTTTAATACTTTGGTTTGAGGAATGCCTAATTCAGCTTGAATCAGATTCCGAACCTTGCAAGGTGAAAACAAAAGCAATATCGTCAGTCCGAAAATGGACAGGATGGAATTGATTTGCTTTATTTTTACTCTTGCTTCCAATCATCCAAATTTGTATGACAAACGACTTTGAAACTGGAATTGTTTTCTTGGACACGGCTATATATAGACTGACCACCCAGAATTTGTGGATTTTTCTTGAGGTATTCACTTTCTACAGTTACCAAGCGCTCGTCAACAAGGCGGGTATATCGGATCCATTCAAAGGGCCAATACAAGAACTGTCATTGGAGGGCTGGCAGAAACAAAGCGAGCGGCAGGCGCCGGACTTACGGGAGATCGATCATCAGCAACACCTCACTGGACGGGTGGGCTATCCGCCTGACATCGCAGGCCTCACTGCTTTTTTGCTGTCTGAGCAAGCGGGCTTTATCACCGGTCAAGCCTTTATCGTCGATGGGGTGATGACGAAGCGGATGATTTATGAGGAGTAAAATGAGTAAGTGCCAAAGTAAAAAACGGGGCGTTGAATCGGGCTGTTTTTCACGGACGCCGCCCGAAAGAACACCCCACTTGGATTGAACGTTCTCCACTTAGGATATTCCTTATACTACCGCTTGCCCCCAGCTGTAGCGAAGAAGTGAAAACCAACTAACATGAAAACAATTGCCATTTTTGTAATGCTATTTGCCCTGAGCGCCCCACAGCTACTCGCCCAAAATCTGATCCCGCAACCGGCCACCATTGAGCACAACGACGAAAAACGCCCTTGCCTGCAAGTTACCGTCGACCCGCCCCCGAAAATCCTGAAAGAAGCCTGGCGCGACTACTTGAAAGACGAACACGACTTCAAGCTCAAAGGCATCGGATTTCTGGCCAACAAAGACCTGCTTTCCGCGGAAAAAGTGGTGGTCAAAGCGATTTCGCCGAAGGAGATGAACTTTTACACCCATATCGTGGAGGGTAAAAACAGCACAGTAATGAAGGTATTCGCGGCTTTCGGGTACGACATTTACATCGACAAAAAGCAGCAGCCGAAAGAATACGCGGCACTACGCGGCATACTAGAAGACTTCCTCAAAACCTACTTGCCCAAATACTACGAGGAAAGCATAGAGGAAACGGAAGACCGGCTAGAAGAACTAACCGATGAGCGGGACGAGATCGAGGATACGATAAAGGACGATGAGAAAGCCATCAAAAAGCTGGAAAAAGACATCAAAGACCTCCAGAAAAACCTCAAATCTAACGAATCTAAGCTGGAAGCCGTGGAAGAGGAACTCAAGACTACGGAGGACCGGCTGAAGAGGGTAAGGAAGCAGCTGGATAAGATGTAGGAACCGTTCTGGCAAAGGGAAATAGGAGAGGCTATGGTAGCATATTTGAATATAAGTACATGACGAAAATCATCTTTAGATGGCCGGGATTGCCGTAGCTTTAATCCCTTGTTTTTTACCGCTGCCCAAGCGGAGACTTGCTGAGTATGGCGCAATAGACACAAAACGACTGCATGAATTACACAGCTGAACACCTTCTACAAGCGAAAACGCGCGAAGACTTGATTGCTATTGCGCTGAAGAACGGCATCCCGATCGAAAAAACCCTGAAAAAGCTGCGATACGAAGCGGAGCTATACCAACTGCAAACGGAGTTTGTCAACTTGCAAAAATGGATCGCAAAGCACCAAATGCGGGTAGCCATTCTCTTCGAGGGTAGAGATGCGGCGGGCAAAGGTGGCTCCATCAAACGGTTTAAGGAGCACCTCAACCCTCGTTCGTCTAGGGTTGTAGCCTTGACGAAGCCAACCGAGGTAGAAAAAGGGCAATGGTACTTTAGGCGCTACATACAGGTGCTGCCCAATCCCAGCGAGATTGTCTTTTTCGACCGCAGCTGGTACAACCGGGCGGTAGTAGAACCCGTGATGGGCTTTTGCACTAAGGGCGAGTATAAAAAATTTATAGTCCAGGTGCCCGAGTTTGAGCACTTGCTTTACGAAGACAACCTGAAAATTATCAAGTTCTGGTTTTCCATTTCCAAAGAAGAACAAAAAAAGAGATTTGATTCCCGTTTAAAAAATCCGCTCAAGCGCTGGAAGTTCAGCCCGGTAGATATGGAAGGGCAAAAGCGCTGGGATAAGTACACCTACTACAAAGAGCAGATGTTCAGCAAGACCCACACCAATTTCAGTCCATGGATCATTGTGAAGGCCAACGACAAGAAGCAGGCCCGGCTGGAGAGTATGAGGTATGTCTTGTCGCAATTTGACTACGAAGGCAAAGGCGAATCAGGAATCAACATCCTGCCTGACCCCAATGTAGTGATGAAGTACTACAGGGGCAATATTCAAATCGATATCTAAAAGCGGAGCGATGAGCAAAAAACACAAGATAACGGATGAAGAAGTTGCACTGATCAATACCAAACAGGGCTTGCACGCCCTGCTGAGGAATAAAGACTATAACCTGGAGAAGGTCATCGCCGAAGCACGGTATCGCAACGACCTGAGAAAGAAACAAGAGGAGTTGATCCGGCTGCAAAATTGGGTGATCGAAAACGACAAGAAAGTCGTCATCATCTTCGAAGGGCGCGATGCAGCGGGTAAAGGAGGCGCCATCCGGAGAATCACGCAGTACATCAACCCCCGGCATTTCAGGATTATTGCCCTGAATATCCCAACGGATGACGAGCGGAAGCAATGGTTTTTCCAGCGGTACATCAACCAGCTCCCCAAACCGGGTGAAATCGTATTCTTCGACCGCAGCTGGTACAACCGAGCAGTAGTAGAGCCGGTGAATGGTTTTTGTACCAAAAAAGAATACAAGCGGTTCATGTCGCAGGTCAACGATTTTGAGAACATGCTGGTCCAGTCAGATACCTACTTGATTAAGTTTTACTTTTCTATCAGCAAATCGGAACAAGCCAAACGCTTCAAAGAAATCAAAAGTAGCCCCCTCAAACGCTGGAAAATGACCCCGGTTGACGAGCGGGCTCAGGAGCTGTGGGACGAATACAGCCGCTACAAAAAGAAAATGTTCAAGAAAACGGATACCAAAATCGCCCCTTGGGTCATCATCAATGCCAATCAAAAGGACAAAGCCCGGATCGAAGCGATAGAGCATATCCTGGAGACGATCCCCTATCAGAAGAAAGGCTGAGGGTGTTCCGCGTAACCTTCCCTTGACCGCCGAAGCCCTTAGGGCGAAGGTGGTCGACCTCCCATTTCCCACTTCCGATTTTCGACTTCCGATTTCCAATTCCAATTTCCCACCCTGAAGGACTCCACTCCCTGCGGTCGTTCCGCCTTCAGGGCAAGCTTCCACTGACCGCCGAAGCCCCCAAGGGCGAAGGAGGTCGACTTCCAACTTCCCATTTCCCATTTCCGACTTCCAACTTCCCCCCTTCGACTTCCCATTTCCCATTTCCGACTTCCCACTTCCCATTTCCCATTTCC
>JAAAOU010000080.1 GCA_009908745.1 Bacteroidota bacterium | reverse complement strand
CCCTTAGAGCGCACCATCCTCCAAAAACAGGATTTCCCGCTTAAGTCGCACCAAGGCTCGTACCTCGCCGAGTGAGACTAGAAGTGGGACTGGCCGGCGCATCGGGCAACCCTGAATGCCGTCCAGGACCGCGGTGAGTAAGCGCAGAAGGCCAATTTGGCGTTCCTCAGAGCCTACCATCCACCAAAAGTAGGATTTCCCGCTTAAGTCTCTCTAAGGCTCGTACCTCGCCGAGTGAGACTAGAAGTGGGACTGGCCGGCGCATCGGAAAACCCCTGAATGCCGTCCAGGGCCGCGGTGAGTATGCGCAGAAGGCCAATTTGGCGTTCCTCAGAGCCCACCATCCTCCAAAAACAGCAATGAAACCGAAACCGTGTAGCAAACTCCGCCCTGCTTTCACGGACCAAGCCAACCCTAAAAAAAATAGGATTGCAGCCTTGAAAAACCACCCCCAATTTATTCGTACCTTCAGCCGCCAATGCATACACCCACCCAACTACGTTACGCCGGCTGCCTCGCCACACCCCCGCTTTGGAAAAGTGCGGCCGTATCCCGTTTTCCGCAAATAGAGCTGCCGCAAACAACGGGCCCGCTAGAAAACGATGCCAACTTTGAGCTCTACCGGCTTGGCAAACTGGCAGAAGCCTTCATTTTCCACGCTCTAAAACAAGAAAGCTCGGTAAGCTGGATCTGCGACAACCTCCAAATCCAGCAAGACAAACGGACCGTGGGTGAAGTGGATGCTTTGTTCTACTACCACGGCCGCCCCGTCCACCTGGAAGTGGCCTACAAGTTGTACCTCTATGATAACCGCAAAAAGTATGATACACCGCTAGGCCCTTGGGTCGGCCCCAACCACAAGGACCGCTTGGTGCTGAAACTGCATAAGCTTCACCGTAAGCAGTTTCCGCTCCTGCAAAGCGAATTGGCTCATACCTACCTGCAGCAGTACGGGTTAGCTTTTGAGCAGCTGCAGCAAAGGTTATGCTTCAAAGGCCAGCTCTTTTTACCTTACCGGCAGGAGGAGATAGACATCGCCCCGCTGAACCGCGACTGCATCACCGGCTTTTACCTGACGCTCGATGAGCTGCGGGCATTTCGCGATTGCACCTTTTTCATCCCCCATAAGCTGGACTGGCTCATCGCGCCCCATCAGCAGGTACATTGGCTCCCCTACCCCGAAGCCGAGAAAGCCATACGGGCGGCAATCGACAAGCAGCGGTCGCCTATGGTTTGGATACGGCGGAAAAAAGGAACGATCAAGAAGGGCTTCGTCGTTTTCTGGTAAGAAGGGGAATTGCCACACAAGCCCTGCAAAAAGAAGTCAAAGCCAGATTATCAATGATTGGACAACTAGAACCGATTGCTTACCTTTAACGTTAGTAACTTAGCGCGTAACTATGATCAAGAGCTTTGGCGACAAGGAAACCAGAAAGGTATGGGAAGGATATTACGCTAAAAAGTTCCCCAGGGAAATTCAACCAATAGCTAGAAGGAAATTGAGAATGGTCCATAATGCGCAAGACATCAATGATCTTCGAATTCCTCCCGGAAATAAACTGGAAAAGCTCAAGGGTGAATTAAAAGACTTTTGGAGTATCCGAATAAACAACCAATGGCGCATCATTTTCAAATGGGTCGAAAATGACGCTTACGACGTTCAGATAATTGACTACCACTAATCGACTGTAGCAGCATGGATAAACTACCTAACATACACCCAGGTGAGATTTTATTGGAAGAGTTTTTGATTCCAATGGAAATCAGCCAATACCAACTGGCAAAGGACCTTAACGTCCCGCAGACACGGATCAGTGAGATTGTGAAAAAGAGAAGGCGTATCACTGCTGATACCGCTTTACGGTTGAGCAAATACTTTGGGACCTCTGCCAAATTTTGGCTTGGGCTTCAAGATGACCATGATTTAGAAGCGTATCAAAACCTTTTAGCGGAGGAACTGACCGAAATTAAAGCAGCGAAAACAAACGCGGCCTAAGCGCATAATCATCACACCCCATCAGCAGCTACACCGGCTCCCCTACCCCGAAGCCGAGAAAGCCATACGGGCGGCAATCGACAAGCAGCGGTCGCCTATGGGTTGAGTACGGCAGAAAAAAGGAACGATCAAGAAGGGCTTCGTCGTTTTCTGGTAAGAAAGCACAACCGGACAGCCCTCCGCTTTCCCATTCCGCCCCCCGCCCTACTATTTTGCATCGGAGGACAAGTCATGCCTACCCCTTGCTTTTCAACAAATAATGTCGTACTTTTGCAAAAAGCAAAACGTACTCGAAAGAGGGAACGCCAAAACGTTCCCTCTTTTTATTGCGCAATGCTCAAAACTCATGACCGTGGTAGAAGACAAGATTACTACCCTGCTGGAAGAAAAATTCCGCGAGGACGCTTTTTCCGACTGTTTTTTGGTAGACCTTAAGCTGCACCCGCACAACAAGCTTGATGTTTTTATCGACAGCGACTTCGGCATCAGCTTCGAACAGTGCCAAAAAATCAGCCGCTACCTTGAGGAATACCTCGACGAGGAGCAGTGGCTCGGCGAGAAATACGTCCTCGAAGTCTCCTCGCCCGGCATCAGCCGGCCACTGAGCATGAAACGGCAGTACCCGCGCAACGTCGGCCGCAAGGTGGAGGTCAAACTCAAAGACGGCGACAAACGCAGCGGTACGCTCAAAGAAGTGGAGGACAACCACATCGTACTGGAAGAAAAAGTCCGCCGAAAGGAGGGCAAACGAAAGAAGACGGAAGTCGTGGAAACCGAAATCGACTTCAACAGCATCAAAGAGACCAAAGTGAAAGTATCCTTTTAACAATCCGACTAAATCTATAATACCATGATGAACCTGGTGGAAACCTTCTCGGACTTTAAGACCGGGAAAAATATTGACCGCCCTACGATGGTGCGGGTACTCGAAGACGTCTTCCGTACGCTTATCCGCAAAAAGTACGGCACAGACGAAAACTTCGACGTGATCGTCAACACCACCAAAGGCGACCTTGAGCTCTGGCGCGTGCGCGAAATCGTGCCGGACGGGGAGGTCACCGATGACCGCAGCCAAATCTCTATCTCAGAAGCCTTGTCCATAGACGAAGACTACGAAATCGGAGAAGAGTGCTACGAACAGCTCCACCTAGAGGACTTTGGCCGCCGCGCTATCATGGCCGCCCGGCAGACCCTCATCTCCCGTATCATGGAGCTGGAAAAAGACGAAATCTACCGCCGCTATAGCGAACGTATTGGCGAGATTATCATGGGCGAAGTACACCAGATCCTAAAACGGGAATTCCTTGTGCTTGACGACGCCACCGACAACGAGCTCGTCTTGCCCCGCAGCGAGACCATCCGCGGCGACTATTTCCACAAAGGCGATATGGTGCGTGGCGTCATCAAAAGCGTGGAAATGCGCAACAACAACCCGGCCGTCATCATGTCCCGTACGGATAGCCTCTTCCTCGAGAAGCTGCTCGAACAGGAAGTGCCAGAGATAGAGGACGGCCTGATCACGGTGCAGCGCATCGAGCGCATCCCCGGCGACCGCGCCAAAGTAGCCGTAGAGTCCTACGACGACCGCATCGACCCGGTAGGCGCCTGCGTCGGTATGAAAGGCTCCCGTATCCACGGCATCGTGCGCGAGCTCAACAACGAGAATATCGACATCGTCAACTACACCACCAACGACACCCTCTTCATTCAGCGGGCATTGACCCCGGCTAAGGTCACCAAAATAGAACTCAACCAAGAGACTATGCGCGCCGAAGTCTATCTGGAGCCCGATCAGGTCTCGCTGGCCATCGGCAAAGGCGGTACCAACATTAAGTTGGCAAGCCGACTGACCGGCTACGAAATCGACGTCTACCGCAACGTGGTAGAAGAGATTGAAATCGACGATGTCGACCTGGAAGAATTTGCAGACGAAATCGACGGCTGGGTCATCGATTCCCTCAAGGAGATCGGCTGCGACACGGCCCGATCCGTACTGGAACTCAGCAAGGAGGAGTTGCAGCGCCGCACCGATTTGGAAGAAGAAACCATTGACGAGGTGCTCGGCATCCTCGCCGCAGAGTTCGAAGAATAATGGCCACCGCAGGAAGGCGGGAGGAGCACCTAATGCCTTCCCGTCCAAGCCTGGCCTCAGCTCCCGAGCCGCCAAACCTATAAAAATGGGCAAAGCGAACTCTTTTTCAGTTCTTTGTGTTCGTTGAAATATAACGGAATAGGAGAAACCGCTTATTTACAGCGATTTTTCTCGTTTTTGCACCGGAGAATTACGGATTAGCCGTAATCGTCTTATCTTTGTGTGTAGTTTCGGCAAACGCTGACCGCTTCAGCAAATGCCTGAATAAGTTTTTTTTGACGCTGGTAGGCAAAGCTTTGTGTATGTCGCCTTTTATTTTATTCATCAAAATCAGATAATAGAATATGTAAAGGATTGCAATCGTCGCAGTAAGCTTTCGCCTGTCCTTAAAGTAGTGCAAGTACTAAATTTCCATAATGGCGAAACGTCTAATTAAGATAGCGAAAGAATTAAATGTCGGCACTTCTACGATCGTAGAGCATCTCCATAATAATGGATTTGAGATCGAGAATAAGCCGACGGCGAAAATCTCCGAAGAGATGTACGCGGAACTGCTCAAAGAGTTCCAAAAGTCCATCGCTATCAAAGAAAAGGCTCAACAGTTGATCATCGGCAACCGGCCGAGTGGAGAGCCGAAGAAGGAAGAACCGCAAGAGCAAGCAAAAGAGAAAACCGCGCCTCCTACCCCTAAAAAAGCGGAGCAAGAACCTTCCCAAGAAGCGCCTGAAGCACCTGCTACCGAGAATGGGAAAACGCAGGAGCCTGATACGCCGGCTAAAGAGCCTCAAAAGACTGCCGACAAAGAAAGCGGTACCGGCAGAAAAGCACCCGGGTGGAAGATCAAAGGCAAAATCGAGCTCGATAAAGACAAGAAAGCAGCCCCCAAGGCAAGGCAGGAGGAAAAACCGGCCGAAAAGCCTACTCCCCAAGCAGATAAACCGACGCAGGAAGAGCAACCCGCCGAAAAGCC
>JAAAOU010000470.1 GCA_009908745.1 Bacteroidota bacterium | reverse complement strand
CACAAAGGGTTTGAAGGTGGAGCCGACTTGCCGGTTGGTGCGGTTGTGGTCGTATTGGAAATACTTGTAGTTGACCCCGCCGATCCAGACTTTTACATGCCCTGTGAGGGGGTCGACAGCCAGAATGCCAGTCTGCAGGATCATACGGTGGTACTTGATGGAGTCCAATGGGGTCATGACGGTGTCCTTTTCCATCTCTGGCGTATCGTAGGAAAAGACCCGCATGGGCACCTCCTGGTGGAAGCTTTGCTCGACGGCCTCTTGCAGCTCATCCCATTTGGTACGCAAGGTGGTAAAGTGGCGGCTCCGCTTCACCCGGCGGTACTGCGCGGCCAGGCTGGAGCTGATCATGTTGCGGTCGACCAGATCGGAAATCACCCCGCCTTTTTCCTCGTCTTTAATAATGCGCTCCACTTCGCGGTCATCCGCATGAAAGGTCAGATCGACCTCCTGGTTAATTTTGTCCAATACGCTGCCGAGGTACTTAGCACGCAGGGCTTGGTAGCGGTCGGTGCCGCGGACGAGGTCTTGGAGGTGTTGCTGGCGCCTTTCTACTGGTATTTCATGGTCCGACCCGCTTGTGTATTCCCAGGGGTCTTTGCGCACGACGCTCCACGTTTCCCAGAATTTTTCCTGCAAGCCGGCCATGTGCTGTTTCATTGTGGCTTCCGCAATGCGCTGCATTTCCGGGTCGATTGTGGTATAAATGCGTAAGCCATCGCGGTAGATGTTGTACTTGGTGCCGTCGGACTTTCGGTTTTCCGGGCGGTCTAGGATCGCTTTGACATCCTTGGCTAGCTCCATGCGGAAATAGGGCGCAATCCCATCGATATGGGTTTGCCGCTGGAAGTCGAGACCCAGCGGTTCGTCACGCAGCGCTTCGTAGGCGGCCTCGTCGATCAGGTCGTTTTTGCGCATTTGATTCAGCACGACCATACGGCGGTGGCGTACCGTATCGGGGAAGCGCAGCGGGTTGAACAGAGAGGGGTTTTTTAGCATGCCGACGAGCATAGCGGCTTCGTGCAGTTGCAGCGAGTCTTGCGGTTTGTTGAAGTAAATCTCGGAGGCGGCTTTAATGCCGTAGGCACCGTTGATGAAGTTGAACTTGTTGAGGTACATCGCGATGATTTCCTCCTTGGTATAGCGGCGTTCTAGGCGCACGGCGATGATCCACTCCTTGAGCTTTTGCAGCGCGCGCTCCGAGAGGTTGCGGGAGACTTGCTTGGTGAACAGCAGTTTTGCCAATTGCTGGGAGATGGTACTGCCGCCGCCGGAGCTGCGCTGGCCCAGCAGGACGGTTTTTACGGCTACGCGGCCCAGGGCGCCAAAGTCGATGCCGGCGTGTTCGTAGAAGTCCTCGTCTTCGGTGGCAATGAGGGCATTGACCAGATGCGGGGACAACTCGTCGTAATTGACCGGCACGCGGTTTTCGGTATAGTAGCGGCCGAGGACTTCGCCGTTGGCGGCAAATATCTGGGAAGCTTCCTCGCTTTTGGGGTTTTCCAACTGCTTGACGGAGGGCAGGTCGGAGAAGGAGAGCACAATAAATATCAAGACGCCCAAGGCAAGCCCTGCACCGGCGGTATACCAAAGGATGCGGATGATATTGCGGTATCGGTTTTCTTTGCGGGCTGGCTCAAAATCTTTTTCCATAGTACATTTCGGTATGTGGTGGTCGTTTGGGAGCTGCTTACCCCATCAAAAGTAGTGAATTATCCTTCTTTGGCAAAGGCTGTGGGAAATAACGGGGGTGGAAGCAACACGACAGAAGGAAGTCGTACTTCTGCCCCCTGTTGTTTGCTTTGGACCGCGGGCTTTGTCAAAGAACAAGCACTACAGCGGCAATTGCCGGTAAAAGTCGAGGCTCTCTTTAATCTGTTGCTCTTCCGCTTGCTGATTGACGCGGGGCTGGCCGATTTGTTCCAGCAAGCTGAAGTTGATCGTCTGCCCGTCGTTTTTCTTGTCGTTGCGCATCAATTGCAAGTAAGCCGGATAGTGGCACTCTTCAATGGGGTAGTGCCCGTAAATATCCAGTATATAACGGCTGATATGGTGTAATTCTTGCGCGCCTAGCCCCAATAGTTCTTGGCTCAGGTAAGCTTCGCACACCATACCGATGGCAATGGCCTCGCCGTGCAGCAGGGGCGCATCGGTGTGCAGGGCGTGCCCCTCTATGGCGTGCCCGATGGTGTGCCCAAAGTTGAGGGCTTTGCGCAGGCCCTGCTCGAGGCGGTCTTCCTCTACGATACGCTTTTTGATAGCCACGGAGTCTGGGATAAGCGCTATCCAGTCGGCGGTTTCGAGCTGTTGGAGCTGCTGTAGTTGAGCCCACTGTGCCGCATCCTGTATGAGGCTGTGTTTGATGATTTCGGCAAAGCCGCTACGGACCTCGCGGGGCGGCAGGGTCAACAAGAAAGTAGGGTCGATGAGCACCGCCTGCGGGTCCAAGAAAAGGCCGATGCTGTTTTTGACCTGCATGAAGTCAATGCCGAGCTTGCCGCCTACCGAGGCGTCCACCTGGGAGAGCAGGGTAGTGGGGATTTGGACAAAGCGGATGCCACGTTTGAAGGTGCCGGCGCAGAAGCCGCCCATGTCACCGATGACACCGCCCCCGAGGTTGAGCAGCAGCGCGTTCCGCCCAGCCTGCTGCTGCATCAGCTGTTGCCAGATGAGCTGGCAGGTGCCGATATCCTTGTTGCGCTCGCCAGACCGTATTTGTATGGTGTGGAAAGGATGGTCTTGCAGCGCTTCCCGTAGGCGGGGCAGGCAGTGCTCTGCGGTGTTTTCGTCCACGAGCACGAAAAGCCGGTCGTAGCTCAGCTTTTCGAGCAGGGCGGGCAGCGTCTCCGTGATGGGGGCAATTTGAATGTCGTAAGTGTCTAGCGACAGGCTTGGCATCGGTATTCGTGTTTGGTAGCAGGTTGCAAACCTAATGAAAAGGCGTTATCTTTATAGCTGGTATACAAAAAATGATAATCTTACAACTTCTCCAGCTGCTTCAAAAACCACTCCTTCTCCGGCAACGGCTTGGCGCTTTCCACCTCTTCGCGCAGCTTAGAGACTTGTGTGCGGTCAAAAGGATTGATACGGATAAGCTTGCGGGAGTACTTGATAATATTGGTATACGCCAGCTTGTGGACGCCGGTGACCTGCCGCCGGCGGATATAGGTGCGCATACTGCCCAGCAAAGACTCTAGGGCGTCGAGCTCGTCCTGCTCGTAGTACATGATGATAAGCATAGATTTTCCGTACAAGTTGGTCAGGATGTCGTCGAAGTCAGACTGGGCGAGCAGCTGCATGGCCTTGTCGAACTCGCGCTTGGTAAAATGCAGTTTGGCTTTGGAGAACTGCACAAAGGTCTCCCGGTACTTTTCGGAGAGGTACTGCTGGTAGTCGTTGATGAAATTGTTGACCCAGTCGAATTCCTTAAGGGCGGTACCCAAGTTGACGATATTGCGGAAGGTGAAGTGGGAAAGGGCGTTGTTCTCCAACAGTATTTTGTTCTCTATACCGTTGCGGTACAGTTTGAACAGCTCCACGGGCATGCTGTCGTCCCCAGCATTATAACGGGATACACAGTAGTTGATGGCCATGAGGTAGATGTCCCGCAACTCGTGGTGGGGGAATAGCTTGCCCTTGTCGCTGATCAGTTGCTTTAGCCGTTCAAAATACAGGTTGGAGTCCTCTTGGCCAGTGAGTGATCGGTAGACGAAGTAATAGGCTGCGATGGCGGGCAGGGCCTCCAGCTGATTTTGCTCTACATAAGCGAGCACTTCGTCCAGCAAGCCGATCTGGTACTCCGCTTTGTACACGGCCTGGTGAGAAAGCATCAGGCAGGTCTGCCGCAGTTTGTCGGCGATGAAGGTATGGTCGAGGGCATCGGATACTTCCTGCAGGTTCATCTCCGTGGTCCGCTTCTTGCCTTCTTGGAACTGGTATTTTTCCATCTGCAGCAAGTACTCGTTGCGCAAAAACTGCTCATTGCGGTAGGGGGCTTTTTGCTGTAGCGTTTCTACTCCTTTGACGGCTTTGCGGAAGGCGCGGTCGAGCTTGCGCTTGCGGTATACGCTAGAGAGCGCCATACGGGCCCGGACCTCGTCGCCCCGTTGTTCTTTGTAGATCAGGAATTCCTCTACGGCTTTCAGCAAAAAATGCATGGTTTGCCGTACCTTGGCATCATCGTAAGGCTCCTGTGGGAAAATTCGTGCAAACACGCGCTCCTTACGCAGAAACTTGTCTTCTCGTAAATGGTCACCTGCCATCAGGTACTCAAACAGCGCTACGACGTCCTCCCTTTGATTGTGCACCGGGGAGCATAGCCACTTGCGGAGTTCCCGTTCTTCTTTTTTAGAAAGGGTGCGGAGTACGAGGGTCAAATGGCTGTTTTGCATATTATGTTGGGATGGTTGTAGAAAACAAAAAATGTATTCTGGTTTATGCGTAGCTTGTTGTTTTACTGTTTGTTGTAGTTTTTCCTGTTGGTAATGATCTGTAAAAATAAGGATTTTTATTCAACAAATCACCATTTTTGTCTTTGCGTTTTAGCGGTGCAACTAACATTTTTGTACTAGTAAAAAAGGTAACGACCTAAAACAATTGCTAATGACGACGTCTAAGTTCAACCCTCCACTTCTCTACCGCTGCCTGGCACGCCTGCTAGCTGCAGGGGTTTTCGTGTTGTTAATGACCAGCCCCCGGCAATTGTCAGCGCAGGGGTGGGATTTTTATTTCGGCGGCAACAAAGAAGACCTTGGCCACGCCATCGTTCAGACCTCTGATTTGGGGTATCTGCTCGTCGGCTACAGCGAGTCCTTTGCCAACGGGCAAGACCAAGACTTTGACGTGTACGTCATCAAGACGGATGTGGACGGAAGGCTAGTCTGGGAACGGACCTACGACCCGGGCTTGTACGAGTTTGGCCGCTCTTTACTGGAAACGGACGAAGGGGAATACTTGGTTGCCGGCGAAGTCGGTTTTGGGACTATTGCCGGGCCCTATGAAGGCTTGCTGTTGAAAATCGACCGCAACGGCGAACAGATATGGCAGCAGACTTATACTGTAGAGGGCGTCAACAGCATACGTATTAATGACTTAGTAGCTGCCGCGGATGGCGGCTATCTACTGGTGGGGTACGCCGAATATGAGGATGCAGAGGATGATATGCTTTTGATCAAGGTCGATGAGGCCGGAGAAGAAGAGTGGCATAAAATCATCGGGCTAAGCCGGATTGACGAACAAGGTGACACGATATGGACGGAAGTGGTCTCGGACGTTGTCAATCAAGTAGGGGCGGATGTCCTGATCGATGATAATGACCAAGTGGTAGTCGTAGGGGACAAAGGCAGCGATATCAGTCTATGGAAGTTTGATCTGGCCGGCAACCCGATCGACGAACACCAACAAGACTTCTTCGGCCTGGGCGACGAAGCCAACGCCATCATCCTCGGAGAAGACGGCAACTACATCATTGCCGGCCGCACGGAAGTCAACAATTTCAATGTCGACCAATTAATCGCCAGCTTTTCCCCGGACTTCGAGCTGAACTGGTTCAACAACAACGGCGATTTTGAAAATACGGACGAAGCGCTGGGCGTCGCTCCCCGGGCCAAAGGCGGCTATGCCACGGTTGGGGCCAGCGGGCTGAATTTTAATTTTGTAAACGATGTGGTGCTGACGACGACGAACCCCCGCGGCAGCATATTCACTAACTATATACGCGGCACGGTATTCCAGGACCTGGACGGTGCCTGCGACTTGGACCCCGGAGAGCGCCCGCTCGAAGGCTGGTTGGTCCGAGCGCAAGGACAAGATAAAGCCTACTACGGTACGACAAACGAGAACGGGCGGTACGAAATATTGGTCGATACGGGCTCCTTTGTCGTGCAGCCGCTGCCCGTTAACAAGAACTGGGCTTCCTGCCAGCCCAACGGTATCAATATTACCTTCACCGAGATATACGATTCCATCAGCCTGAACGGGCCGATGACGGCGGTAGTGCCAGACTGCCCGCGCATGGAGGTGGACGTATCCTCGCCTTTCGTCGCACCCTGCAGCGAAATCACTTACACGGTGCGCTACGCCAATGAAGGCAGCCGGGTAGCGGAAGGTGCTAGCGTCGAAGTCGTGCTGGATGACGCGCTCGAGTTACTGGATGCCAGCCTGCCTTTCTCCTTAGACGGCGAGGTCTACACGTTTGAACTCGGCGACGTCGACTACAATACCAAAGGCAGCTTTTCCATACGGGCCAGCATGGCTTGCGATGGTGTGGTCGAGGGGCAAGCTACGCTGGTTTCCGCCCGCATACTGCCCGACAGTTTGTGCCTGTCACCCGATCCGGCTTGGAGCGGGGCGAGCGTGGACGTGGAGGGGCAGTGCGGTACCGGTGATGAAGTAGAGTTTCTCATCTCCAACCAAGGGGATGCGGACATGGTATCGGAGCGCAACTTCTTCGTCGTGGAAGATGACTTGATCATATTCATGACCCGCCCATTTGATTTGGAAGAAGGGCAGGACACGACGATTGTCATTGACAACCCTAATGGCAAGACCTACCGCATGATTGCGGAGCAGGTCGATCAACACCCCGGTAATTCTATGCCGACGAAGGCGGTAGAAGGCTGTGGGCAGAACACGAGCGGCACCTTCAATACCGGTTTCGTTACCCAGTGGCCAGAGGATGACGCCGACCCCGCGGTTTCCATACACGCCGATGAAGCCTTCTCGACTCAGCCCGCTGTATTCCTGCAGGGCCACCCCAAGGGCTGGCAAGACTCTATCATCACAGCGGAAACAGAGCTGACTTACCGTATCTTTTTCCGCAACATCGGGCAAGACGCTACGACCACCATCGTCATCCGGGATACCTTGCCGGAAGATGTGCTTGACATCACGACCTTCGAGCCGGGGGCCAGCAGCCACCCTGCCCAGGTAGAAGTGTTCAATACAGGCGTGCTCCGCGTTACTTTTGAGGATATTCCCCTGCCCGTGGATACGGAGGGCAGCGCCAATACGGACGACTTTGGTTTCTTTGAATTCCGCATTAAGCAGCAACCCGGCAACCCTAGCGGTACTGTGATCGAGAATGAGGCCCTCGTGTATGTAGAGAATAACCCGCCGGTGCAGACAAACGTAGAGCGCCACGTCATAGATGGTGAGACTAGAGAGGCTTTGCTAGAAACGATTCCTGTGGACCTCGATGAACCGGACGCTTTCTCCGGGGTAAGCGTAGATGCTTTCCCCAATCCGGCTACTGACTATATCACGCTGCAGGTAAACGGGCTGCAAGGGTCGCACGATATGGAATTCTCTCTGATGAACCTGCAGGGGCAGTTACTGCGTTATAATGAGGCAGACGGGCACCAATATACCTTTCAGCGTCAAGACTTGCCTGCTGGAAGTTATATCTACACCGTGCGGGCTGATGGCGCTATGGTCGCCGCCGGCATGCTCATTGTGAAGTAGGGCCGCTTGTTAATAATTGGTTAAAAAGCATTAAGCCTGAATACTTTACCGTATAAAGGCGCGTTTATAAGAGCATAAGACTTAGGTCGTCTTATTATTTTCATGAGATTATGATTTGTTATTAGTGATGAGGCTCCGTCAATTTTGGCGGAGCTTTTTTTATAGGCTCTCCTGTGTATACTTCCCTATTGTCTGTTGCTCACGGTGTACCTTCCCGCTTTCTGTACCGCGCAAACCCGCTCAGGGGCTGTCGGCGTCCTGTCTTGTCTGAAAAAGACGGCCGAGACCGCTGTACTAAATAGCTTCCACCCCTTGTTTTTCAAGCTTTTCCAAAGAAAAAATAAAAAAATACAGTTTTTTCAGGTTGTTTTTAAGGGGGTAAGGTTGTTTTGTTTCAACATGCTGGTATTTTGTATTTTGCGCGTAAATATCTGTTTACTAGATTTTTATGAATAGGTGTAGATGGTTATAGCATTGATTTTTGGTCTATTTTTTTCAACAAAAACGCTTTTTTGTCTTTGCCGGGGGGTAGAAAAGCCTGCATATTTGTAATGTAATCAGAAGGGAACGAGGCGCGAAAGCAAATCGAAACCGAAAATCCCCGAAAACGATCGGGGCGAAAAATTGAAAGGAAAAACGTGGTAAAGTGAACTAGCATCAGTTATGAGGCTATCCCAAAAACTACAAACAGTTAACCAACCAACTTCAACACTTTACTACGGGCGGCAGCACGGAGGGGGCTTCCTGTGGATTCCCAATTACCGATACCGATCCCAAAAACTAAAGAACCGCAGGATCATCAAGATCATTCTGAGTGCTGCTGCCCAACTCCTCTCGATTGCTGAGAAGCGAAGCAAGATAAAAAAACTTCGCCAATTGAAAGAACAGTTACCGGTGTTAACATGCGGCAGTTAGCCCGGGCAAACACTATGATTATTGAGTGGAAGCTGAAGCGGTAAATGCTCAAGCTGCCAGCCGGAACGCGCCAACGCGCGGTAATCATAATCCCAAATTGCCGCGGGTTCCTTGACAGTATGTGCTGGCAAGGAACTCCAAAACAACAACAAGGAACACACTATATAAATGTTCACTTAAAGATTTAGGTCGTCTTATTATTTCATGAGATTATGATTTGTTATTAGCAAGAGGCTCCGTCTAACGACGGAGCTTTTTTTTTAGTAGGTCGTAAAAGGTCGTCTTATTATCTCATGTCCTAATAAGGATGGCATAAAGATAGAAAAAATATATATTTTCCAAGCCTCCAACCGCTTCTTCCTCGCCCCTGCTTTCTCGTCAATTATAGGTATGCCGGAAAATGATATACTATATATACTTGTTTAGCAAGCTGTAGTAGGCGTTTGGAGTCCATTTGGGAAGGGTTGAAAAAATATTGTGTTTACCATGATTTTTTTTCGGGGGAATCCGCCTGCGCGCCTACTTCAATGGCCGGACGGGTAAACTTGAGCCATAATTTCGCTACTCCCTTCAATTTCATTACCTTAGCTATTTCACATTAAATTTTATACTAATCTATGAAGATCGACAAGAACAAGGTAGTTTCCTTACATTATAAACTACAGGAGAATAACGCGGAGGGAGACATGGTAGAATCCACTTTCGGCAGCGACCCCCTCGTATTTCTGTACGGTGTCGGCGCAATGATCCCGAAGTTTGAGCAAGAGCTGTCTGGCAAGCAAGAAGGCGACGACTTCGCTTTTGGTATCAAGAGCGAAGAAGCTTACGGCGAGTATAATCCAGATGCCATAGCGCCGGTCCCAAAGGAGGCTTTTGTCGTAGACGGCAAAGTCAATGAGGAGTTGCTGCAAATCGGCCGTGTGATCCCGATGCGCGATCAAGAGGGGAATCAGTTGCTCGGCACCGTTATGGAAGTAGGTGATGATCAGGTAAAAATGAACTTCAACCACCCTATGGCCGGCGTTGACCTTTATTTCTCAGGCCGTATCGAGAATGTACGCGAGGCGACCGAGCAAGAAGTGGAGCAGGGCCAAGCACAACAAGGCTAAGCTGACTCTGAATTTGCAGTGCCTCCCGCCGATTGGATGGGCCGGGCGCTGCAAGTTCCCTATTTAAACCAGCCACTGTACATCACGTAGTTGTTCGCGATGCGCTCCACTGTATCCTGAAAGGTCTCCGCGCTCAGCGCTTTCACTTTGCGTGCCGGTACGCCAGCGTAGATATAGCCAGAGTGCAGGTGGCTATTTTCCAACACTACTGCCCCCGCCGCGACCAGCACATTCTCCTCTACTACGGCATGATCCATAACGATAGCCCCCATGCCGATAAGCACGTTGTCTTCCAATGTACAGCCGTGCACGATGGCGCGGTGCCCGATCGATACATTATTGCCGATTGTCGTCGGCGCGCGTTCGTAGGTACAGTGGATGATAGCACCGTCCTGCACATTGACTTTGTTGCCCATGCGAATCTGATGCACATCACCCCGCACCACGGCTTGGAACCAAAAGCTGCATTCGTCCCCCGCAATTACATCGCCGATGATGGTGGCGTTGTCGGCTAGGTAGCAATTAGCGCCAAATTTTGGAGTCGCCCCCCGTACGGTCTTGATCAGTGCCATAATGGAAAAGTTTGGTGTCATGTGTGTTGTATGATCGCCTCGCTAATATACCGCTCAAAACGCCCCTTCTATCAAGGATGCACAGAAAAAGGCGTAGAACATCAGCAGCACGGCCCCTTCCCAGCGCGTGATCTTGCGGTTGTTGCTCATAATGCCGAAGAGTATGGTCATGGCCAGCATAAGCGGCAGGAAAAGGTCGTTAATATTAGGCGGTACTTTCAGCGGGCCGAAGAAAGAAGGGATACCCATGACGATGTAGGTGTTGAAGATATTAGAACCGAGCACGTTACCCACCGCAATAGAGGCTTTGCCCCGCTGTGCAGCGTTGAGGCTGACGATTACCTCCGGCAGTGAGGTGCCCAGTGCCACAGCCGAAAGGGCTATGATCTCCGGGTTGATACCGGCAATGGCGGATAGCTTTTTGATGGCAAAGATGGTGTAGTCTGCCCCCAAATACACCAAGCCTCCACCCAATAGGAGCAATGCGTAGGTCTTCCAGCCAGGCTTCACCATGCTTTCCAGCTTCTCTTCCCCCTGCTGGCTTTGGAAGGAGTAGGCCAGAAAAATGATGATACCCAGGGTAAAGAGTATGCCTTCGAAAAGCGAAAAATGCAAATCCCGCAGCGCCAGCCAGAGCAAAAAGGCAGAGCCCCAGAGGTAGGGCATGTCGATGTGCCAGATATTGTATTCCAGTTCAATCTTTTTGACGACTACAGCAGCAAGGCCCAGCACCAAAGCGATATTCGTAATGTTGGAGCCCACCACGTTGCCGATCACGATCTCCGACTCCCCGCTGAACACGGAGGCAATGGACGTAGCCAATTCCGGCAGCGAAGTCCCAAAAGCCACAATCGTAACACCTATGATGAAGGGCGATATGCCCAGCGACAACCCAACGCGTTCCGCAGAGTCGATAAACCAGTCAGAAGCCTTGAGCAAAACGGCAAGGCTCACCACGAAAAGTCCTAAGTAGAGTGCTGTATCCATTGTCTGTTATTACGCTATTGCATGACTCAAGCAAGTCCGCAAAGGTAATAATATCGGATGGATGCGGGTACTATCGGGTTAGCTTTGCCGTTTGATGCGCGCCGCAGCGGTTATCCGTTTAGTAGGACCAAGCATCGTGCTCCCGGTTGAACAGCTCCTGTTCCAGCATCTCCGCGCGCTGTAGCAGCTCTACGCCAGAGTACACCTCTTCCAGCCGGCGGTCGTGCACGTTGGATGCTTTGATGATGTGGCTAGCGAATTTGCGCATGTCTAGCAGGTCCGCCCAGCTCATCGGGTTATGGTGGTAGCTGTCGCGTGGCGCGGGGCAGTTGGCAAGAAACGGCCGGGCATGAGGGTAGTATATCCAAAACAAAGGCGTTTCGTACTTGAAGTTGCCCTGCTCATCGTACCGCTCTATCAGCGGCGCAATGCCGAGTATGCGTACGCGCAAGGAGGAACTGCGGGTGTCAAACCACCAGTGTTCTTTGATGCGGTAGCGTTTGATGTCTTCTGGGTTGAGCTCGTTCCGGATTTCTTGGTATTCTTCCCGGCCGGTTTCGAAGGAATAGACCGGCAGGGTGTCCACTTGGTAGATCATGTCATTCAGCGCCTGCGCCGAAAGCGGCGTGTTGAAATCATCATCCGCTACGCTGTAGGCTTGCAGCTCTCCGGACTCCACCCCTTCGATGAGCAGGATAGCAAAAGGCTTTTGGGGGTAGCGGAACGGTAAGTTCATCTTCTCCCGGGTGTCAATGACGCGCCACACGCGTGTTTCCCACATGATATCCGCCTCGCGTACGCTAGGGTAGGGGAGCGCGCGTTCGGTTTGGTGCAGGCGGCGCTCCGTTATGTCGTTGATGGGCAGTTCTTCGCCTCCCGTCTGCGCACTAAGGCTAAAGGCTAGGAAGCAGCTAACAAAAAGCAGTACATTTTTCATGGTCAATGTGTATTTGATGTGATTATGGCAGTTCGTTGCACAGCGGTGCCAGGGCAATGGCCGGGCAGGGCAAAGCCAGTTAAGGCTACCGCAGGGGCAGTTGTATAGTTACAGCAAAGTTGGTAGTGCGTATTCTTTTTTAGCGCGGCTTTAGCGTGAGTGCTAAATAAAAGCTCTTCGCTTTTTTACACTTCCATAACGGAAGCCGCTGCATAAGTTACGCCTCGAAAATGTTAAAATGTATCGCTTCATTTTTTCTTACTTTTGCACAGCCGAACGGTGGGCAGTGCAAGCCTCCGCGAATAGCTGCAAGCTTTCCGAGGAGGTAAACTTTTCTGCTTGCAAAGGCATCTTATTGGGACAAGCTAAATTACTATGCCACTCGATCAAATTGACGTTGACCGCTTAGAGTCTGGGCAAGAAAGCCAAGAGATGACTTTCTTGGAGCATTTGGAGGAACTGCGCTGGCACATTATCCGCTCTTTGGTGGTGATCGTGGGGCTGGGTATTGTCCTGTTTCTCTTTCAAGGGTGGATGTTCGATACCGTTATTTTCGGGCCCACCAAGCAGGACTTCTTTTCCTATGTGGCGATTTGCCAGCTTTCAGAAGCCGTGGGGCTGGGGGACACGATGTGCTTCCGGCCACCCGATTTCCCGAAAATTGCGACGGGCTTCGGCGAGCCGTTCATCATGAGTATCAAGGTGTCCTTCATCATGGGGTTCATCATCGCTTTTCCTTATGTGCTGTGGGAGTTCTGGCGCTTCATCAAGCCGGGCCTGTACGCCAAAGAACGGCAGGCTGCCCGGGGCATGGTCGCTATCTGCTCCGTGTTGTTCCTACTCGGCGTCCTGTTCGGGTACTACATTATTTCGCCTTTTGCCGTCAATTTCTTGGCGGGTTACCAAATACCCGGCGTGCAGAATACGCCCACCATGTCGTCTTTCATCAACTACATGATCATGTTCACAGCGCCGGCTGGGTTGATTTTTGAGCTGCCTATCATCGTCTACTTCTTGTCTAGTATCGGGCTGGTCACGCCGGAGGGCATGAAAAAATACCGCCGGCACTCCATCATAGGCGTCTTGTTACTGTCCGCTATGATTACGCCGCCTGACGTGGTGACGCAGTTCCTGATCGGCGTGCCGCTCTATGTCCTGTACGAGGTGAGTATTGTAGTCTCCGCCCGTGTGAACAAAGCAAACGAGGAATTTTAATGCAACGACTATCCAGTAATACCACGCTGCTGCTGAAGTTTTTCATCCCTGTGTTCTGGATCGTGCTGTTTGGCGCTACTACGCTGGCTGCCCTGCTGTACGAGTACGATTATGTGGGGAACACGCCAGCGATCTACTTCAAGGGGGGCATGCTGTTTTTTTACCTCACGGGCTTGCTCCTTTTTGCTTTTACTTTGCTGCGGCTAAAAAGGGTGGAGGCGGACGACGGCTTTTTCTACGTGACGAATTATTTCAAGACGGCGCGTTACCCCTTCCACAATATTGAGCGCGTCACGGTGAGTCGGTTCCTTTTTGTAGCGGTAGCCACTATTTACTTTGTGGAGCCGGGCATATTCGGCAAGCAATGCTTCTTCATCCCCAGCCGGCAGTTGATGGAGAACTACTGGCTAGAGCATCCCGAGTTGCGGGAGCGCCTAGTGGAAGAGTAGCGGGACGTACTCAGGCTGCCGCCCGCCGCAAGCGGTCATTTACCGCCCGGCCTAGCCCCTCTTCCGGCAACAATTCAGCAAGTATGATATCCAACTGTAGCGCATCCAGCTGCCGCATCCCGGCAAACAACCGGCGGGCCGCTTCCGCAAAATCCCCCTGCGGCGAAAGGATGAGCTGGTGCTCCGCCGGCAGCTTTGCTGTGGTTTTGCGAAAGCGGATCACCCCCACCCGTTGGCCTTCGTAGCCAGGTAGTAGTTCTTCGACATTCCCGATGACCACTTTTGCCCCGGGGGCATAATGGCTCTTCAGCATACCGGGCGCATTGGGGTTGGAGGTAGAATGCTCGCGTACTTGCACCGGCCCAATGAGCGCGGTGATCTCTTCAACGGGTACGCCGCCTTTCCGGTATATCACGGTCTGTCCGTCTTCAAAACCTACAATCGTACTTTCCACGCCTACCCGGCAAGGGCCGCCATCCAAGATGTACGGGATTTGGTCGCCTAATTGGTCGGCCACATGCTGCGCGGTAGTAGGGCTGATATAGCCAAAAGGGTTGGCACTCGGTGCGGCGAGGGGGAAGTCTAGCTGTTGCAAAAGCGAGAGGGTCAGCGGGTGGTTGGGAATGCGCAAAGCTACGCGCGGGGAGCCGGCCGTCACTAAATCGGGTATAATTGCGGCTTTGTCGAGCAAAAGGGTGAGTGGCCCGGGCATAAACTGCTCTGCTAGGCGGCGGGCGGCGGCGGGGAAAGCAGCAGCGTATTGAGATAAGCGTTCCACAGAGGAGGTATGGACAATAAGCGGGTCAAAGCGCGGCCGGTTTTTGATTTCGAAAATAGAAGCGACCGCTCTGGGGCTAAGGGCATTGCCAGCCAAGCCATACACCGTTTCGGTAGGTACAGCGACGACTTCGTCCCGGCGGAGCAATTCAATGGCAGCGGATAAGGCGGTTCCGATCATAAGAGGTGGCTTTTGAACCGCAAATATCGGTACTTTTTTGGGCTTACAAGCCTGTTTTCCAGCGCAGCCATTCCCGGCCGGCCCGCCGGTAGTAGACTTTCATTTTGCCTTCGGCGGGTTTTTCCAATATCGGCTTGTCGGCAATCCGGATATCTACGGCTTGCGGTAGCTGTTGTACTTGATCCAATTGCTGGCGTAGTTGGCGTACCCCTTTTTGCGGAAGCGAACTCAGGAAATAGCGAAACGTGGGCGCATTGGAAAATTGCACCCGAACGGTTTGTTCCGGGCGAGAAGCTTGCACAATGATCGAACCCTCGGGGCAATCGAGTTGCACTTCGCCATCAAGCTGTATAGATTGGAATAGGCGGGAAAAATCCATAGTATCAGGGTAGGTGGGAAAAAGAATGCTGCCCTGAGCGGGCAGCTTTTCGAGTAGCGTGCAATGCCTATTGCTAGACGCTGCACGCATTGAACTATTTATGCATTCTCCTTCGTGGTAATGCGGAGCGTCCCGTTCATTTTCCACTTGGCGTGTTCAGCTTTGTCAGAAGTACTGCTAGGTACATGCAGCTCGAAATCTTCGAAATTGTAAGAAATTTCAGCGTTGCGGCCAGTCAAGCGCTCGAATAATCCGATAGCAAGATCAGGCCAGTTGGTAGTGTCGTTAGCCATTTTGATGTATTGATTTAGTTTACTAATAGAATTCGACAGCGAAACGGGAATTCTGCGCTGAATGTTTACGCATCCCCCGTATTTCCTCTAATTTGCCAAAAACCCACTGCGCCCGCCACTGCCAGCAATAGCAGCAGCACCCACAGCGTGGAAAAGTCCAGTCTGTCCGCGATCTGAAACCCAATATTTGGGGCCAAAACTGCGTCTCGTAGAAGCCGATCCGGTCGGTCAGCTGCCCCCCTAGGTAAGCGCCTAGCACCGAGCCGGCCCCAAAGAAGCTCATGATCCAGCCGGCCTGCCCCAAGCTGAAGCCCAGCTGTTGCGTCAGGTACACCGACAGGAACGGCAGCACCATAGTGCCCGCCCGGTTGATGAGCATCACCCCGGATAAAGACCATACCTCCTTTGATAAACCGCTGAACGAATCGCGGTAGAGCTGTAGGGATCGCTGTACCATAATTTGCAGTAGCTTTCCTGTGCATACCGCCGGCTGGCCACAATAGTTCCCCCAACAACAAAAAAGGGCACAGCCTCGGCTATGCCCATTGGGTTAACTATGCGAATAGTTCTTTTTCGGTTAGTACCTCAGGTCTTCCACGTAGTAGTCTGGGTAGTCCGACTTGTCAAAGCGGAAGTAGCCGTCAGGGAAGCGCTTATTGGGTTCAATATCGTTGATCGTCAATTTGTAGCGGGAGCCATCGCGGCCGAAAGCTTCGACGCTGATCACATCTTTGGTTGTTTTGTCGACGTTCATGCGTAGCTTGGTGTATTCCAGGTCGCGGTCTACTGGCTTGAATTCGATTTGCTGCACGGTCTTGCCGTCTTTGCGGAACTCATTGGTAATATAGTACACGAAGTCGCCCTGATCGTAGAAGTTGAGCATAGACTCCGGCGACAGTATCATGCCACCCATCTCCGCCTCTTCGGGCATATCGTTAATCTGTACTTCTTGGTTGTGGTCAAATACCATCCACAGCGTTTCCCCATCAGAAATGACCGTTTGGCTGGCCATCTCCATACGGAATTGCTTGTCTTTTTGGCCCAGCCGGCCTTTTTGCGTCTCGGTAGGCTGCTCTGGAAAGGTAATATCCAAGGTGAAGTCGGCGGCGAGGGAACTGTAGCTTTCAAACCGCTGCCGGATTTGGTCGAGCAGGGCTTTGGCTTTAGGGTCCGATTCGTCCGGGCTCGTCATCGTCTGCACCTGAGCAGATACGGAAAAGGCTAAAAACAGGGAAAAAGTAGCGATCATTAATTGCTTCATGGAGTGTGGTTGTTGTCTTGTTTATCCAACGGCAAAATTCTGCCATTATTGGGCGTGCAACAAGCCTGCCAGGGTTAAAGTTTTTTTAAAACCGGTAGCTACTCCTTTGGCTCCTTCTTTTTCTTTTTGCGGGAGAGGAGATACTTGAAGAAGTCGACGATAGCCTCCATGATACGGCGGAAGGGCGATTTTTTACCCATAGCTGAGATGTTTAAGATGAAAAGAAAACCCTTTCTGCAAAGTCGTTTGCTCAAAAGCACGACAATTGTCAGAGGAGCAGAAAACCTTTGTCTGCACCGGGCGTTTAGGAAAGGTCTGATGCCTGAGAGCACCTCGACCAGCCTTTGCCAAAGCCGACCGACCTCACTAAAGTAATCAAAATGTATCAATCCGACCGTTCAACGCAGGAACTTCATATTGTACAAGCTTTGCGTCCCGCCCTGCAGCAGCGCGGGTACGACTGGCTGCCCCGGCTGCATCAATTTCGCAAAAGCACGAAAAACGGGTTTTCCTGCCTGATTTTATCTATCAGCGCCTACGAAGAAGCTAGTCTCGTTGAAGCCCACTTAGGGGTGCGGATAGACGACGTGGAGAACCTGGCCTTCCCATTCACTAACGGCCTGCCGGGCTTCCAGCCGGAGAGCATGTCCTTGGTGACACCTATCGCCAAGTTGTTCGGGCAGCGCTATCAGCGGCTGTCTCTGCAAGGCCCCGCTGACCTCCAACGCGCCACCACCACTTTTACCCAGCAAATGGAGGAAGAAGGCTTCGCGTTCCTAGAGCAGTACGGCCGGCTCGAAACGCTCGATCGTCTGCTGAACGAACAGCCCAACAAGACCGTCCCTCTGCTGCACAACCAAGTCAACCGCTGCTTCCGCGCCATCGTCACCGCCAAACTGACACAGCGCGACGATTTCCAAGACTTGGCCGCCCACTACGCCGACTTTTTGGCTGAAAAACTGTACGCTCCTCAACCCACGTTGCACAAGTACGAGCGCCTGCGTCAGTTCCTGTTGCACTACTCTATGAATTAGGCGCCAAACATTTCTGCCCGAGCAGAGTTTAGTGTGTACAAAAACGCTAAGCACAAGCGCATGAATGTAGAAGAACAGCATATCGTCACCATCGCCTACGAATTGCGGGAAAATGATGCAAAAGGCACCCTGCTGGAACGCATGGACCCCAATTGGCCATTCAAGTTTTACTTTGGTACCGGCAAGTTGTTGCCCGCCTTTGAGCAGCAACTGCAAGGGCTGGAAGAAGGGCAGTCCTTCGCATTCACTCTACAGCCGGAAGAGGCCTATGGCCCGGTAGAGGAAGGCAATATCATTGAGCTGCCCCGCGAGGCGTTTAGCAGCTTGGGCGACAACTTCCTTACCGCAGGCAATTACGTCACCGTTACCGACGATCAGGGGGAGGAGCACAACGGCAAAATCCTCTCTTGGACAGACGACAAGGTAAAAGTGGATTTCAACCACGAAATGGCGGGCAAGGTGCTGCATTTTTCCGGGGTCGTGCTCAACGTACGGGAAGCGACCGTGGACGAGCACATCCGCAAAACCTACATCGAAGAAGACGGCGTGCGCCACTAAACACCTGATATGCCGACTACCATAGACGCCTCTATACGCACCAAGACTTCCACTTTGCTCGACGGCCTTTGCCGTGGGCTGTACGAGCGGGAACAGCCGGTTAAGCTTGCCCTGCTGAGCACTGTCGCCGGGGAAAGTATCTTCCTGCTCGGCCCTCCCGGCGTGGGAAAAAGCTTGATCGCCCGCCGACTGAAATTTGCTTTCAAAGACGGCACCAGCTTCGAGTATTTGATGAGCAAGTTCAGTACGCCGGATGAGATTTTCGGCCCGGTTTCCATCAAAAAGCTCAAAGAAGAAGACCGCTACGAACGGCAGACGGAGAAGTACCTGCCGGGCGCAAACATCGTTTTCCTCGACGAAATCTGGAAAGCTGGCCCCGCTATCCAAAACGCCCTGCTGACCATTCTCAACGAAAAGGTATACCGCAACGGTGGAGAAGAAATGGCGGTGGATATCCGGGGCATCATCACCGCTTCCAACGAGCTGCCGCCTAAAAACAGCAGCCTCAATCCGATCTGGGACCGCTTCCTGGTCCGCTTGGAACTGGGTAATATCCGGCAGTTCAAGAATTTCCTCAACATGATCACGGATACCAAGGACGCGTATGAAGACGATGTGCCCGCCGACGCGAAAGTGACTACCGAGGAGCTCGATAGCTGGGAAGAACACATCAACCAAGTGGAAGTGCCCGCCGAGGTGCTCAATACCATACAGGTGGTGAAAGTGCAGATTGAGGAGCACAACAGCCGCCCCAACAATACCGACCGGCTCATCGAAGTGCACGACCGCCGCTGGAAAAAAATCGTCCGCTTGCTGCGCACTTCCGCCTTCCTCAACGGCCGCAACAAAGTGGACCTGATGGACTGCTTCCTGATGGTGCACTGCTTGTGGAATGCGCCGGAACAACTCGATAAAATACAAGAAATTGTTACCGAAGCGATCCGCCGGCACGGCTACACCATGGCGGTCAACTTGCAGATGATCAAACGGGAAGTCCGTGATTTTGAAGAAGACGTAGACCAGGAAATCCGCGTGCGGCACACGGTGACCGAGGAACAGCTGCAGCCCATTCAGGATGAATACTACGAGCTGCTCAAGGAAGACAGCAAATTTGAGGGGGCCTACCTCAATATCAGTACCTTCCAGCAACTGCAAATGGGGCAGCCCAAAGTGACCAACTTCTACGACGGCGACTTCAACCTCGTCAACCGGCTGAAAGCGCAGAAAGGCCAGCAGCAATACACCATTGACGTATTCTACAATTCAGAACGGTACACCTACCCCATGCGTACCCGAAAGGCAGAGCGTACGGAGGTCATCAGCAAAAAGCCGCACCCCGTTGTGCAGGAGCATTGGGACGAACGCCATCAGCGCCTGATGCAGTACATCGAGCAACAGGAAGAAAAGATACAGCACCACGCCCCCGGGGAATTACAGTATGTAGAGCATAATTTGTTTGTGGAAGCAGACAAGAGCGAGGTTGTCAAAGCCAATCTCGAAGAAGTCCGTGAAGCCCTGCAGCAGCTCAAGCTGCGACTGGAAAAAGTGCAGTACGCCTACGTCAATCTCTAGCCATCTGTTTATTCAAGGCTTCTAGGAGCCATGACCGCTCGGCCAGCATCTCGGTGCTGCTAATGCGCGCTGCCGTTTTGTCCCGTTTTTTATTGTCCTTATGCACGCGCAGCACCTGATGGAGCAGCTTGCAGAAATTGAGCATCGTTTCTTGGTAAGCCCCCGAAAGCTTTTTGTTGCGCATGAGCAAACGGGTGAAAGAAGCCAAGTTGGAGAGCAGCGGTTCTATGTCGTTAAGCTCGTAAAAGGTCTTGATAATCAGCATACGGGAACCCATGTTGTAGTGGGAGTCCGTAAATGTCAACTGTTGCAGCAATTTCAGCACCTCCCCGTATCTGCCCTGCTGAAAGTAAAGCTCGGCCAAGTTGAAGTGGAAAGCGTCGTTGTAAAAGCGCGGCGGCATTTTCTCTTTGTAACGGTGGATGAACTCCTCGGCTTTTTGGAATTGTTTTTCCAGCAGCATCAGCTTGACGACGTTGGTGTAGGTCCAGTGCGACAAGTAGCCTTGTTCGAATAGGTAGCCCTGGGCAATGCCATCTTCGTACAGCTCAATGACCCGCTTGCGGTAAGCCGCTTCCCCCTTGCGGATACGGCGGGCGCAAAAATTGATGGCGTATAGGTATATCTCGCGCATCTCTTCTTGGTCAATGTCGTGCTGGTACTGCTTGATATAGCCTTCCAGCAACTGAAAATAGCGGTGGCTATCCTCCTCTCGGCTGTCTGAGCTCATGGTTTGATAGATGCTCAAGTATATTCGTACGAGGGGGGAAGCCTGCGGGGCGTCGCGCAATGCCTCGATCACCCGTTTGCTGATGGGCGAGAGCTCAAACTCCCCTTTGACCACTAGGCTCCAGCTGAGCAAGGTGCAAGCGTACTTCAGCACAGCGGCGTAGTAAAATGCGTTCAACTTTTCGTAGGCTTGCTGCACGCTAGGGTCAGAACGCCGGACTTTCTGGTTGGCAAAGTGTATCATTTCTACTTCGGCAAGCAGGTATTGACGGTGCAGGTGCTCGGTATTCTCCCTGTTCTTGCC
Source organism: Bacteroidota bacterium (assembly GCA_009908745.1). Lineage (GTDB taxonomy): Bacteria > Bacteroidota > Bacteroidia > Chitinophagales > Saprospiraceae > Phaeodactylibacter. The sequence goes on along the minus strand of JAAAOU010000470.1, from coordinate 2,705 downwards.
TAGTTGCTTGCGCGCTTTCTTGAGCCGGAAATCATAGTGCTTGCCTAGCTTCCGCTCGCTTAGCGCTGTCAGTGCATAGCGGTGCCGCTGAAAGTCATCGCCACGGAATTTTTCGGTCGACAAAAAGTCCTCCGCCAGAGCAAGCAATTGGTTCATAAGATACCCCATACGGCGGCTGTCGTAAGGGCGTTCCGGAAAAGCGCGTGCAAATACGGCTGCTTTGTCCTGCCGGCTTACCCCTTCACCCGCAGTGTTTATCGCGTGGAAAAGCGCCAGAAGGTCCGCATTGGTGTTGTAGTAGGGGGACTGCAGGAAAGCCTCGAAGCGCTTCCAGTCAGCCGTGTCAAAGGAGGATAAGAGCAAACCTAGCTTACTTTCTGTCATCATAGTTCTTTTTCGTATCCTAAATAGGGTATTTTAAAGGCTGCAACCTAACAGAAGCAGCTAAAAAAATAAGATTTTTCAGATTAAATAATAATTTAATTTGAAAATACTAAAAATTTGACTTTCAGAGATTTGGAAATGAAGCATAAAACGATTCGATCGTGAAAGGCACTAAGTTAGCCAAAAAATCAATAATTTTGTCTTTGCGCCCTTCTTTGGGCTCACCTATATTTGTTACGAACAAGAAGCAAAAGAAGTTTCCCTTGAGCACTTTCATAAAAATACTAGCCTCTGCGTTTGTCCTCTGTTTCGTAGGCAGTAGCGCACTGCATGCTCAGCAGATGTACCCGGGTGATGTGACTAATAATGGTATCGTCAATAATGTCGATGTACTCTTTTGGTCCTATGCTCGCGGCGCAAGCGGCCAAGCACGGGGCAACGCTTCCTCGAATTGGCAAGCGGAAAACCTGCCGAATACCCTATGGGCAGACAACTTCCCGGGAAGCGCAGGTACAAATTATGCCTACGCAGACTGCAACGGGGACGGTCTAGTCGATCAAGACGACCTGTACGTCATCATCGACAATTACCACAAGACGCAGCCCTCCGGCGTGCAGATCGATCAATTTGACCAAAGTGCCATACAGACCGCACATAGCTTGGTGATGCAGGCGCAAGAGCCTAATACGCAATCCGGGGCTACAGAGTATATCGATTTGAATTTGGTGGGGCAGGAAGGGACCGTTCCTACTTTTTACGGCACCGCTTTTACCCTGCTTTATGATCCTGATTTTGTAGCTGATGAAGGCAATCAAAGCGAAATCGATTTTACCTACGAAACAGGCAACAACCAAAACGAATGGTACGCCGGGGTCAATAAGGACGAAGCTGCCTATTTCATATGGGCGGAAGACGATGCAGGCTTCGCTGAGGTGGTGTTGTACAAGAAAGACCCTGCCGCTACCACGGCATCCTTTGGGCAAATCGGTCATTTCAGTATTGTCGTAGAAGAGGTCATTTTTGGCTTGCAAGTAGATACCGGTATGGATTTGGCGGTTCCTTACACTGTAAACAAAGACTTCAAATCTGCTGGTACGTCAAGTGGCGAGGGGACGACTTTCGTCTTGACTGACGAAGCAGTGACTTCAAATACCGAAGCCGCTTTAAGTGATGCTGCCGTACGCTTTTACCCCAATCCCGCAGCCGGTAGCGAGGTAACAGTGGAATTAGCTGAGCAGCAAGCAGGGCGCATTCGAGCAATAGAGCTACTTAGCCTGAACGGCCAGCTTATACTCCGCCAACCATTTGAAGCCGTGCAGGCTACAGTTAGTTTGGAAGGGGTGCCAAAGGGCACATACCTTATCAAAGTTATCGCGGATGGTGGCGAAAGGGCTTACCGGCTGATCAAGCAATAAAATGGCACGTCAGCATCTGGGCGGTCGCCCTTGCTGTTAGCCAAGCAGAAGATATACAAAAAACCAAGGAAACTATCCGATTCTCATTGAAGAGGGGAGCCGGGCAACCGGCTCCTTTTTCTTAGCGCTGCTAATATAGCAACGCTCAGAATCGAAAAAGGCTACTACATTTACCAAATGCAGTTTTACACGCTTCTTGTTGTACACTACTCTCCGGCACCCCTTGCCGGAGAGTAGGTTTAAAAAAAATAAAAGTGGAGGGCGGAGCTTACCCCATCGTTTCCCCCTATTCGCTCCGTCCTTCCAAAAAAACAAAACGGACTAACCCGTAAAGATTAGACTGTTTAAACCTGGAAACTTAGACATTACGAAGCCGGCGCAAGCCGGCTTCTTTTTTACTAGGCAACTATTATCTTATTCAGGATGTTGATTCCCTTCAAAACGTCCGTTTATGTCCATCAAATCAAGCCAACGCAGCCGTTCTCAGGAGTCCCGGGCGGCTATCCGCCGGTTGTACATCGCTATGCAGCACCTCTTCATCCGGGGAAGCTACAAGCCCCTCGGGGTCTCCGGTGAAGCGATGATCGATGCGCTTACCCAATTACGGCCAGAAATTTACGGCTCCATCAACGATGAGGAGCGGGTAGAACTCGATGGCTTGCTTTATATCTTCCAGCGTCTACCCAGAGGCATAGAGGAATGCCGCTACATCAAGCTCATCTCCCGGGAGGGGTTTGAAGACAGCAACTTCCGGCCCGTCGTTGCCCCTAAGCGCCGCCGCCACGCCTACCGCATCGACAAAGAGCAGATGTACATAGAAATGACTAGGGGGCGCAGCGACATCTACGACATCCTCACCCACCTGACTTTCCTGTACGTCGAGGCCGAAAAAATCCGCCGTAACAG
>JAAAOU010000115.1 GCA_009908745.1 Bacteroidota bacterium | reverse complement strand
TTATGGTTAAAGGAATTGACTCATTACCCCGGGCAGCCTACTTCGGGTATTGATATTGAAATATTAGCCAATGGCAGTCTTTCTGTACTTATTGACAGGGCTTACGGAATTGATTCAACCATATTTGGCGCATTAAGGCCTTTACACGTTTCATTGGATGGTAATAACGGTAATGTACAAGACTTTTGTTATACCACTCAATTTGATACGGTTAATACATCGCGTACCATTACGGTTTTTGATAATACCGCAAGGGTTGGAGGTAGATATGGAATATATACGCCTCAGCATGAGCATGGATTGTTCATTGCAACTTTGAACACGTTGGTCACTAATACAGATAACCGAATTATATCAAGTGCACCTTTCTCTATTTTTCCCAATCCAACTGATGGGGCCGTTCAAATTGAGATAGACGAACTAGAAACCCCTTTGCGAAACATAGTTGTTTTTGACTTGAATGGACGCAAGGTGTTTTCAAACGAAACGATCAACAAGACTGGAACACATTCCTTTCAATTAGATGACTTGAGCCCAGGCTTGTACGTGGTATCCATCACTCTGAAAGACGGAAGGGTGGTAAGTAAAAAAGTAGCCATTCGATAATATTTTCTGAGCCCATGGCCAGATTGGTAAAAATGAACATGAATCTTGATTGTTGGTAGTCTTTTTAGCTTCAAAATTACGCCAGCTGTGTTTTTTGCTTAATTTCCGTTATGGTTACAAGGTTTCTTTTCGTCCATTGGTATTATAGTATGTATCTTTTAGAAAGTCTGAAACTAAGTTTTTGTGAAATTCTTCCGATTTCGTGTCATTAATTCTGTCGAGTAGCTGAATGGGATTGGTCTAAAAATCTTCAATTTCTGTCCTATTGGGTATTACTTTCAAAAAAGGCTTTGTTGAGTGCCTTTCTTGGTTTCAGTCTGTTATCACCATTTACTATATGTCTTTTTTCTGTCGGTTCATTTACCTTTTTCTATTCGTTATTCCGTCCGAGCGTTGGCAAAAAACAGGCTCTTTTGGTTTTTCTGAGTTGGCATTGCGTTTCGGCAAAAACCAAATGTGCCTGTATGTGCGGTGGCCTTTTTGTATGTTGCCCAACGTTCCGGCTATGCGCAGTGCGGGATTGAAAAGCCGAACTTTTCAACTTTGCACGAACGGTAGCCAAAGCTACGTTTTGTGTTTTTAATTTTATTCAACAAAAACGTCAAAGCGGAGCTTTGGCGGAATAGAAGCACCGACCTTTCGGTTATTCCTTCAGCCCGCATTGCGTATAGGTTTTGTTGCACTAAACCTACGGTAGTTTCTCCACCGCATCCTGCTAATTTAGCGGATTCATCTTATAAACCTTTTACAGTCATGAAAAAAAGAATCTGATTGACCGCGCCTGCGCTGAAGTAGCGGGCTTTGACAAGCTGTACGCCCTGATGCAGCGAAGTGTAAGCATCTCTGGTAAAAGCCCGAGTACACTGAAGAACTACAGCCACCACGTGGCAAAGATGGCGCTGCATTTCGGCCAGGTGCCAACGGAGCTGGATGAAGACCAGATCAACGACTACCTGCACTTGATGCAGCAGGAGCACAAAACACCATCAGAGAGTTACTTTAAATTCACCGTTTACGGGCTGCGTTATGCCTTTCGCATCAGTGGCCTGCAGGAAGCCCGTGTGGCTCTGCCGAGCATTAAGCGCGAGAAGAAGCTGCCCGTGGTGCTGAGTCGCCAAGAAGTAAAGCGACTGATGAAGGCGCCCACATTGCTCAAACACCGCGTGCTGATCGGGCTGCTCTATGGCTGCGGTTTGCGCTGCTTTGAAGCGCGTAACATCAAATTATCCGACCTGGACTTTGACCGAAAGATGCTCCATGTTCGAAAAGGGAAGGGCAAGAAGGATCGGTATGTGCCGCTGTGCGACTTGCTCATCAAAGGGATTAAAGCATACATCGCCGCAGAGCGTCCGTATGAATGGCTGTTTAACGGCAAGCAGCCTGTAGAAGGTCGTACGGGTGGAGCATTCGATAGCCGATACTCCCAAAAAGGAGTGCAATGGGCCGTAAACAAAGCCCGTAAAGCTGCCGGTATCATTAAGCCCATGACGGTGCACACCCTGCGCCATACGTATGCCACCCACTTGCTCGAAGAAGGGCTCGACATCATGAGCATCAAAGACCTACTGGGGCACGAGTGTATTGATACCACGCTGGTGTACCTACATGTGGCGCAGAATGGTAGGGTAAAACCGTTTAGCCCACTGGAGCGGCTTTATCCTACAGCCTGATGCGTCCCAAATACGAAGTGGCTGATGTGCTCCGTGCGCACTGGCCACGGGTGCCAGACATGAAGGGCCTCAATGGGTGGCAACTGCGTACCCTTGGTGCGCTCATGCGCTGTCGCACCGCTGCCTTGGGTGGGCATAAAGATGCTTGCACATCGTGCGGTACGGTGCAGGTGAGTTACAACAGCTGCAGGAACCGGCATTGCCCGAAGTGTCAGGGACATAAGCGTGAAGAATGGATTATGGCCCGGGAGCGCGAACTGCTTCCGGTGCCTTACTTCCACGTGGTATTTACCTTGCCCTCAGAGCTCAATCAGCTTGCCATGCATGAACCGAAGGCGGTTTACGACAGCCTATTTGCAGCGGCTTGGAGCACACTCAATACGTTTGGACACGATCCAAAGCATCTGGGTGCGCAAACGGGCATGATATGTATTCTGCATACGTGGGGGCAGCAACTCACCCTGCATCCGCATCTGCACTGCATCGTGCCAGGCGGCGGGCTGAGCAAGAAGGGACACTGGAAGAAGGCGCGCAACAAAGGGAAATTCCTCTTCCCGGTCAAAGCCATGAGCCCCGTGTTCAGAGCGCGATATCTGGAGCAACTCAGGCAACGCTGCAAACCCGCACAGCCACTGCTCAATGCGCTTTACAAGAAGAGCTGGGTGGTGTATGCCAAGCGCCCGTTTGCGCACCCAATGCACGTTGTGGAGTACCTGGGTCGCTACACCCATAAGGTGGCCATCTCCAACCACCGCATCGCAAAGATCGATGCCGATAGCGTAGCCATCAATTACAAAGACTACCGTCACGGCGGCAAGCAGCAACAATTGCAGCTCAGTCACGGCGAGTTTATCCGCCGTTTTGCCATGCACATCCTGCCTCGCGGCTTTGTGCGCATACGCCACTACGGCATCCTGAGCAGCTCGTCCAAGATCAAAAGTCTGCCGGCGATCAGGGCACAAGTGCCACAGCAGTGGCAGCCACCCACAACCGAACCGCGAAAGCTGGAGCCCATCACTCAAGGCGTGTGCCCGAATTGCAAAACGGCCACCATGGTCACGCTGGAAACACTGCCCAAACGGGGGCCGCCGCAGCTCGCGGGCAGTATTGAACACTTTGAAAACGAACGTAAAAACAAATAGCTGCAAAAGCGGCCGGGCGAAGCCATGCCAAAACGTCGACAAAAACCAGCTCAAACATCAAATGCAGCTAAAAGCCAGCATATCACGACATAAAAAAATGCAGACTAACCGCATATCATTTATTCTGAAGACCCGTTTAGCTTCGACATTCGAAGACATCGGCCGCCTTTAGCAAGAAGCGCAAGGGCGCTTTCCCCATAACATAAATCACAACTTCGAACCCCGGTTCCGTGCAACAGCGGTTTCATTCTAGGCCTTTCAGGCCGAACGAAACCTTAGTTGTTGGGGGCAGTTATTCTTTTATCACTCTTATGGTTTTTGTTTTGCCATTAGTTGACTTAATGTACAGCAAGTAGATACCCGAACTCAAATCGGTCAAATCAAGAAGTCTATGATTTATTTGCTTAACATTCTTTTCATGTCCCATTAAGTTATAGAGCTTAAGGCTTTCAATTTTTTCTTTTGATGATTGGATAAATAAAGTAGAGTTTGTAGGGTTAGGATAAACTACGAAATTGTCATGACTTGTCTGTTCAGGAATTCCTGTTACACTATCACATAAGGAAAATTGACTAAAAAAGTTCCAAACTAAGTAGCTTGCGTGAATGTCTTCATTTGTGTTTCCTAATTGAGGAAATTGAGGGACTGGCACACCAGGCCAGGTATGTCCACCATTGATTATTTTATAAAAATAGAAATCGGCATCGCAATCACAGTCAGTATACTTGTAAAGTTCTACTGTTGAACTGTCTTCCGGTACGTTATCAGGAATATTCACCACTGGTTCCGCAGTCTGACAATTATTATTGTTGACCCAAAACTGAACGGCTGTATCAACAGCAACAATAGGGGTAACAATAGGATTATTCATTGCGCCACCATTGTAGGGCACTTCCGGGTCTGCTGTTCCCGAAAAATAGACCATTGGAACTGCTTGATTTGGGTTGCAGGTTTGGATAAGGTTCGTGTCTATTGAGCAACCCAGCCCACCGATTGCAGCAAAAAGTTCTGGAGTTTCGCATGCAAGTCGCTGGGTCATAAAGCCCCCATTGGAAAAGCCACAGATATAAACTCGGTTCATGTCAATGTTGTAATCATTGTAAAGCGTATCAATAAGCTTTGACATAAATCCAACGTCATCAATACCTGCCTGATCCGCAGTAGTATTTCGGCCATCAGCCCAAGAATAACCGGGAGGTGCATTACCTATTCCCTGTGGGTAAACGGCTAAAAAACCATTCTGGTTAGAAACAAAATTCATTTGCGTAAAACCCTGAACGGATTGGTAATTACCGCTTCCACCGTGGAGTACAATCACTGCTGGTGTAGGACTATTGTTGTTGTAACCTGGTGGTAAATGGACAATATATTGTCGTTGCAGATTTTGATGTTCAAGGCTGTCTTGTACATTTTGTTGCGCATTTGCTGAAATCCCTGTTATGGTCAACAAAATTATTGCGAGTATATTTCTTACCATCTTTTAATCCTTTCTTGATTAGACGTTAATTCGGTTCTTTGGTTTAATTGCCCGCCAACGGTCCAGTGTATAAGCAGTAGCGGATTTTAAAGCACTAAATTGTCGAGTAGCAAGATACACATTAAAACGCAAAAACGATTCAAATTTGCACCTAAACCGCTATTGCTTATACACTAT
>JAAAOU010000108.1 GCA_009908745.1 Bacteroidota bacterium | reverse complement strand
GCGGGAAGACCGGAAGCTGACAATTACGGTATACGATGCGGAAGGGAAAGAGCTGTGGAGCCGGACGTTAGGGGAGTAAGAAGGTGACCGTTTATCCGAAATGCGCCCGCACCGTTTTCAGGAACGCTTCGCTGATTTTCCCGTTGGCAGCGATCAGCTCCTGGCCGTGCAGCCAGTTGTCTCCGCCGGAAAAGTCGGTGATTGTGCCGCCCGCTTCTTGCACAATCAATGATCCGCCCGCCACATCCCAAGGTTGCAGGCTGTACTCGAAGAAGCCATCAAAGCGGCCGCAGGCAACATAAGCGAGGTCTACCGCCGCTGAGCCAAACCGCCGTATACCCCGGGAGTTTTGCATAAGCTGCTCCAAGACTTTCAGGTACGCCTGTGTACGCTCGTAGTCGTAGTAGGGGAAGCCCGTAGCCAGCAAACTTTCGGAGAGCGTAGCGCGGTTACTTACCTGTATGGGGGCGCCGTTGAGGAAAGCCCCGCCACCCTTCCAGGCGTAGAAGCATTCCTGCCGGTTGACTTCGTACACGATGCCCAGCACAATCTCGCCTTCCCGCTCCAAGGCCAGGCTGATGGCGAAGATGGGTAACTGGAAGAGGAAATTGGTGGTGCCATCGAGCGGGTCGATGATCCAGCGCAGCTCGCCTTCTTCGTTGTCTACGGTATCCTCTTCGGTAAGGAAGACGCTGCCGGGCACCAATTGGCTCAGCCCTTCGACCAGCTGTGTTTCCGCTTCTTTGTCTACATAACTGACCAGACTGTTGAGCGATTTTTCTTCGATTTGGCGGCTGCCGACCCGGCCGAGTTCTTGTCGGATGAAACGGCCGGTCCGTTCGGCGAGTTGGTTAGCGTTGTGGCAGATCGTGGAAAGATTCATAGATTCAAGATTCGTCCAGTTGGTAAATAGCGGGCAGGTTGCGGCCCAGCTCGTCGTAGTCCAAACCGTAGCCGACCACAAATTTGTTAGGGATGTCAAATCCGGTATAATCCGCTTCGAAAGGGACTTGACGGGCCTCAGGCTTAGACAATAAGGTAACGACAGCAACCGAGGCGGGGTTTTGCCGGTGCAGTTCGGGCAGGAAGAAATGTAGGGTCCGCCCCGTATCAATGATGTCTTCCACCAAAACGATATGGCGGTTTTCTACTGAGGTTTTCAGCCCCACCATTTTCTTGACGGTGCCGGAAGATTGGGGGCCTTGGTAAGAAGACAAACGGACAAAAGTAAAGTCGGCCTCCACGGCGCAGTGCCGGGCCAAGTCGGCCGCGAAGACGAAAGCACCGTTGAGCACGCTAATGAACAGCGGGCGTTTGCCGGCGTAATCTTCAGACAGGCGCTGCCCCAGTTCGGCCACTCGTGCCTGGATTTGCGCCGCGCTGAGGAACGGTTTGAAGTGGAGGTCGTGTATTTTGAGACGTTCGGCCATTATTCTGTTCCGTATTTGTCCAGTAAATAAACCAGGCTCATCATAGCGGCCGCCCCGAGTTCCAATTCCCGTTTGTTGACGACGTCGGGCGCGTCAATAGGGGTGTGGTGATAATCAAAGTAGCGCTGGGAGTCCGGCTTTAAGCCAAATAGCAGCCCTTTCTGGCTACGCAGGCCAGAGATGTCCGCCCCGGAGCCCCCTTTTTCGAAACGGAGGTCGTAGGGTTCAAGCAGCGGCAGCCATTTGAGCACCTGTTTGAATTTCTTGCTGAACACCTCCTCGTGGCCGTCTGCCGTGAAGCCGCGCGGGCTGAAGCCGCCCCGGTCGGACTCAATGGCCGCCAGGTGGTATTCGCCGGCCTCGTTGGATGCTTTCCAGTATGCCCGGCCGCCCCGCAGCCCATTTTCTTCATTCATAAACATTACGCAGCGGATGGTACGCTTTGGCTGGTAGCCCAACTGCTTGATTTGATGCATGACTTCCAAGGCATGTACGCAGCCAGAACCATCGTCATGGGCGCCCGTACCGACATCCCAGGAGTCGAGGTGGCCACCCACGAGGATGAGCTCATCGGGCTGCTCGCTGCCTTTAATCTCGCCAATGACGTTATAGGACAGCTTGTCGGGTAGTATATGGCTGGTGTTGCGGATGAAAACCTGCACAGGCTCTTCTTTTAGCAAGCGGCTCAGCAGTTCGGCATCTTTGGTGCTGATGGCCAGGGCGGGGATAGGTTCTACGCCGTCTTGGTAGACCGTGACCCCCGTGTGGGGAATATCGTCGATGCGGGTGGTCAGTGAGCGGACCAGTGCCCCCACCGCTCCGTACCGGCTGGCCCGGGAAGCCCCGTATACCCGTTGGCCGGCTGCTTTGCCGTAGGCGGCGAAAGTGTTGAGCTCGGTAGGGTCCATAGGGGCATTGAAGAACACGATCTTGCCGCGCAGTTGCTCGCCCAGGCTGTCTAGGGCATCGAGGCTTTTTACCTCTACCACCTCAGCCGTCCGGCCCATAGGCCCGGTGCCGACCGAATTGCCCAGCGCCAGAGCGTTAAGCGGCACGGTACCCATTTTAGGGGAGTTGACGATGCGGACTTGCTCCGGTTCGCCCCGTTCCCAGTGCGGGACCATGACCGGTTGGAGCCAAACGGTATCTAGCTCCATACGCTTCATGAGTTGCTTGGTATACTCCACCGCCGCTGCAGCCTGCGGGGAGCCGGCCAGCCGCCCGCCTATGTGGCGGGTCAGGTACTGCAGCCAATCGTAGCATTTGCCGTTGGTAAGGGTGTTGTCGTAAATCTTGCGGATGTAAAAGGCGTCTTGATCGTCCTGTGCCTGGCTTGAAGCTCCAAAGGACAGCAGCAAAAGGAAAAGTAAAAGAATTCGGTTCATCGTCATAGTTCCTAAGGTACGCGCCAAAGATAATGGCTTTGGGCTGCTTTGCTAGCTTGAAACCGTCAAATCGGAGTAAGGCGATAAGAAGCCCAATTTTTTTCGAAAAAAAATTCGCGCTAAAATTTGGCAAAGCGCTATCAACGGAAATTTAATTTTGGACAAGCCGCTTATTTTTCACGAACATATCGAGTAAGCTATATGTTAAAACGGCGTGCAGTCTTCGTTTTTACTGAGGGCTTGCGTTTTAGTGTGTAAAACCCTATATTTGTTACAAGCAAATGACATAGGGGCAGATTTTTTTTGACCTACTAATTGTATTTTTTACACAAAGTATGTATATTTGCATAAAGAACGATGTTAACGACTGACTGCGTTCAGTCTCTGCATAAGAATAATTTGGTTTTATTTGGTTAGGGCTGAGGTGGTGCATTAAGCACTGCCTCTTTTTTTGCCTTAGCAGGACGAGTCTATATTACTGCCGCCAGCCAACTTGCCTGGCTGATTGCCCGTTTGGCATCCAGTTCCCGCGCTTCGTCAGCACCACCGATCAAGTGTACTTTCATGCCTCCCTGCTCCAGTGGGGTTTGCAATTCCCGCAATGGCTCTTGCCCGGCGCATACCACGATATGGTCTACATCCAGCAGCCGCTCTTGCCCTTTGTGCAGGATGTGCAGCCCCTGATCGTCTATGCGTTGGTATTGTACCTCGCTCAACATCTCCACCTGTTTTTTGCGCAAGCTCTGGCGGTGAATCCAGCCGGTCGTTTTGCCCAGTCCAGCCCCCGGTTTGCCTTTGGAGCGTTGCATCAAGTAAATTTTGCGTTTGGGGGGCTCCGGCTTGGCTTTGGTTAGGGCACCGGGGTTTTGGTAATCCCGGTCCACGCCCCATTCTTCCAAAAAGGCTTCTACTTCCTGCGGCTGTGGGGTTCCACTCACTTCGCTGCTGAGAAATTCGGATACATCGAAGCCAATACCGCCAGCGCCGATGATCGCCACTTTTTCTCCCACCGGCTTGTTACGGTAAAGCACATCGACATAGCTGAGCACCTTGGGGTGGTCGATGCCGGGCAGTTGTATGCGCCGGGGCAGCACGCCAGTTGCCAAGGCTACTTCGTCAAAGCCTTGCCCGCTTAAAGTATCGGCTGTCACTTGGGTGTTGAGGTGGAGGTGGACACCCCGCAGCTCGATCTGCCGCTCGAAATAGCGCAGTGTCTCATAGAATTCCTCCTTACCGGGGATGCGTTTGGCCATATTGAACTGGCCCCCAATTTTATCGGCTGCGTCGTAGAGGTGAACTTCGTGCCCCCGTTGTGCGGCTACGGTAGCAAATGCCAGGCCGGCGGGCCCTGCGCCCACTACAGCGAGCTTTTTAGGCTGTGGGGTAGGGGTGTAGTTCAGTTCGGTCTCGTGGCAGGCGCGGGGGTTGACCAGGCAGCTTGCCGTTTTCTGTTTGAAGATGTGGTCTAAGCAGGCCTGATTGCAAGCGATGCAGGTATTGATCTCGTCGGAGCGGTTTTCCATGGCCTTGCGTACAAAGTCGGCATCCGCCAGAAATGGGCGGGCCATAGATACCATGTCGGCATGGCCATCGGCGAGGATTTCTTCAGCTTTTTCTGGGGTGTTTATCCGGTTAGTAGTGATGAGGGGGATACCGACTTTGCCCACGAGCCGCTTGGTGACCCAGCTGAAACCGCCGCGGGGGACCATAGTGGCGATAGTCGGTACGCGGGCTTCGTGCCAGCCGATACCGGTGTTGATGATGGTCGCGCCGGCCGCTTCGATGCGCTGGGCAAGTATTTCTACTTCCTCCCAACTGCTGCCATCGTCGACGAGGTCGAGCATGGAGAGGCGGTAAATGATGATGAAGTCCGTACCCACGGCTTCCCGTATACGGCGGACGATCTCGATGGGGAAGCGGATCCGGTTTTCGTACGGGCCGCCCCATTCGTCTTTTCTTTTGTTGGTCTTGGAGACAATGAACTGGTTGATGAGATACCCCTCAGAGCCCATGACTTCCACGCCGTCGTACCCTGCTTGTTGGGCCAGTTGCGCGGTATGTACAAAGGCTTTGATCGTACGTTCCACGCCCCGCCCGCTTAGTTTCCAAGGCTTGAAGGGGGAGATGGGGGCTTTGAGGCGGGAAGGGGCGACTGCCAGCGGGTGGTAGCCGTAGCGGCCGGCATGCAGGATTTGCAAGCAGATTTTGCCTTCTTCTTGGTGTACGGCCTCCGTGATGACCTGGTGGCGGCGCATCTCGCGCTTGTTAGAGAGCTTGGCCG
>JAAAOU010000318.1 GCA_009908745.1 Bacteroidota bacterium | reverse complement strand
GCCGCGGAAAGCCAGCTTGCTGGCGCAGCAGGCGAACACGCCCTGTATGCCTTTCCTGTCCGACGTAGCTTGCACAGCGGAGTCGGGGACCTCGGCCTCAGCCTTATTCAGAGAGAAGCCAAGCTTTAGGATTGAAAGCGACAAAAATTATGATTCCAGACGTACAAAGCATGGCTGCCATCGTGCAGCAGCGGGCAAAGACACAGCCCGATTTCGAGATACTGACCTACCTGACAGACGGGGAGACAGACGAGCGGCCGTTGACCTACGCGGAATTCGACCGGCAGGCGCAGTTGGTAGCGGGCTACCTGCAAGCACAAGGGTTGAAAGGCGAACGGGTCCTGCTGTTGTTCCCGCAGGGGCTGGAGTACATGATTGCGCTGTTCGGCTGCTTTTACGCCGGGGTGATTGCGGTGCCGGCTTACCCGCCGCGGAACAACCGGAATTTGTTGCGGATACGGGCGATTATTGAGAATACTGGAGCCACAGCCATATTTGCCGATCAATCCAGCATAGAGCGTATGGTAAAGATGGCTTTTGACTTTACAGGGCAACGATTACTGGCTTACGAAGATGTCACCGCTGCCCAAGAGCGTTACACGCCTCACGCTATCGAGGGCAAAGACATTGCTTACTTACAGTACACATCCGGTTCGACAGGCAAGCCGAAGGGGGTCATCATTCGTCATGAGAATGTGCTTATTAACGCCCAGGCCTGCCGTAATATTTATCCGCCGGATACGAAATGTGCAGTCAACTGGATTCCGATGTTCCACGATATGGGGCTGATCTTTATGATGTCGTACCTTTTGCAAAATGCCAGATGCTATTTCATGTCGCCGGTGCATTTTATCCAGAAACCTATAAGATGGCTTGATGCGGTAAGCCGTTACAAAGCAGATTATACCGTAGCGCCGAATTTTGCTTTCGATCTTTGCTGTGAAAAAATTAAAAGGGAACAGGTCAGTAGGCTCGATTTAAGCCATTTGCGTAGCGTGCTGTCTGGCTCCGAGCGGGTGCAGTTGAAGACCATACTCGACTTTTCCAAGCACTTCGAGCGCAGCGGTTTCCGGTTGGACGCTTTTAAGCCCGGCTACGGCTTGGCAGAAGCAACCTTGGCGGTAAGTTATGTGACCCACGATGGGCTCCCCTATATAACGCCTAAATCGGTACCGGGAAGCCGTCAAAAGCTGCACCATGAGAATATGGATTTTGAACGGCCGCAGGACTACCACGTTAGTATCGGCCCACCTGTGGAGGGGTGTACGGTGCGCATTGTAGACCCGGCCACCAAAGAAGTGCTCGAAGAAGGCCAGGAAGGCGAGGTTTGGGCATCATTTGAGGGGTCGATTGCTACTGGCTACTGGGGCAATGAAGAGGCTTCTCAAGAGACGTTCTACAATGAGCTGCCTGATTCCCCTGGGCTTCGCTTTCTCCGTACAGGCGATCTGGGCTTCTTGCTGGGAGGCGAGGTCTACATCACGGGCCGTACCAAAGATATGATAATCATCAGAGGGCAGAACTACTATCCCAACGATATTGAGTTTGAAGTTGCACAGGCTCATCCGGCATTGCAAAAAAACAGTGGCGCAGCTTTCGCCATGGAGATAGAAGGCAGCGAACACCTGGCAGTCGTAAATGAGGTGAAGCGGGCAGAATGGAGAAACGCAGACCCGGATGCAGTGATTGAGGCAATCCGCCGTACGCTTGCGGATGCTTTTGAAATTGTGCCTACCCGAATTGCTTTGATCTTCCCCATGAGTTTGCCAAAGACTTCCAGTGGGAAGGCCCAACGCCAGCGTACGAAGCAAATGCTGCTGAACGATGAGTTGCGCATCATGAAGGATTGGTCCTTACCCCGGCAGGCGGAAGTAGATGCGCCGGTGCTTTCCGCCGTTACGCCAGAATTGATATTCAAATGGCTGGGCAGCCGCATCGCCCAACGAGCTAGCCTACCAGTAGAGCAGATTGATGCTGGAGCTTCCTTCCAAGATTTCCCCTTGGAGTCCGTCGACGCGGCCGAGTTGTCCGAAGAGCTGTCCCAACAACTCGGTTTCACCGTAGAAGCGGAGGCCTTCTGGGCCATGCCTACGCTACAAGCGCTAGCCGAACACCTGTACGAGCAGTATCAAGCCGCCAAAGCCTAAGCCTGTATGCTCTTTAACTCCATCGACTACTTCCTGTTCTTGCCCTTGGTAGCGGTGGTGTATTTCCTGACGCCGGTGCGCTGGCGCTGGGCCTGGCTGCTGGTGGCCAGCTACTACTTTTACATGTTTTGGAACCCTTGGTACATCGGCTTGATTGTAGGGTCCACGCTGATCGACTACGTGGCGGCCATTCAGATCGGCGGCACCAAAGACAAAAGGCGCAAAAAAGCCTTCCTTGGGCTCAGCATAGCGGCCAACCTGGGCTTGTTGTTCACCTTTAAGTATTTCAACTTTTTCGGTTCGCAGATCGAGGCGCTGCTGCAAAATCTGGGGATGGGGATGAGCTACAGCCTGTATCTGGACATCCTGCTGCCGGTGGGGATCTCCTTCTACACCTTTCAGACGATGGCCTACACCATAGACGTATACCGCGGTTATACGAAGCCCGAGCGCCACTTGGGCAAATACGCGTTGTACGTCACTTTTTTCCCGCAGTTAGTGGCGGGGCCGATCGAGCGTTCCCGCAATTTGCTCAAGCAGTTCCATTTCGACTACTCCTTTGACTACCAGCGGGTGGTGCAGGGGCTGCGGTTGATCCTGTGGGGGATTTTCAAAAAAATCGTGATTGCCGACCGCCTGGGCATGTTCGTCAACAAGGTGTACGCGGAGCCGGCGGCCTACGAGGGCTTTACGGTCTGGATGGCGTCCATTTTCTTTTTGTTCCAGATTTACTGCGACTTTTCGGGTTATACGGATATCGCCATCGGCAGTGCGCGTATCTTGGGCATCAATTTGTCGAAGAACTTTGAAAACCGCATCTACGTCGTCACTTCTTTCAATAAATTCTGGCGGGGCTGGCACATCACGCTGACTTCTTGGTTCCGGGATTACGTCTATTTTCCACTGGCGGGTCAGCGCCGCAGCCTGCACTGGTTGGTCTGGGCAGGAGTATTCACTTTTATGCTCAATGGTTTGTGGCACGGGGCGGAATGGACCTTTATCATTTGGGGCGGATTGAATGGTTTGTTTATTGCCGGGGAGACCTATTTGCAAAAGCCCAAGGTGCAACTGTACAACCGGCTGCAAACCCCGTCTTGGTTGCGACAGGCGATTGGCTTTGCCGTGGCTTTTGGCTTGGCCAACCTGTCGATCATATTTTTCCGCGCTTTTAATGTACAGGACGCTTGGACACTGGTGGTCAACAGCTTTCACTTTGCCCCCATTCAACTGCACGAGAGCTACGTGCTGGTCAGTGGCTTTGAATTTCAAGTCAGTATAGCCCTCATTGTTTTCATGGACTGGCTGCACCGTCTCATGAAGGGGCAGCGGGTGGATCAGTGGCTGGAGCAGTTGCCCACCGCTTACCGCTGGGGGTTTTACCTGCTCATTTTTCACCTGATACTCTACTTGGGCGTACCCGAGCAAAATCAGTTTATTTACTTTGACTTCTAGATGGCTGTTTTTTTTACAGGTTTTTGCTTTCTTTGTAAGATGGAAGACAAAATTGTAGATGCTTTTCCTATTGTTTCTCCCTATCGTTTTATAGATGCGGTGGACACCGTGTCAGAAACAGGGATACAAGGGCACTACACTTTTCGGGAGGACGAATATTTTTACAAAGGGCATTTTCCAGGCACACCGGTAACACCCGGCGCTATACTGGCGGAGTGCATGGCGCAGATTGGGCTGTTGGCCTATGGCATGTATCTGCTTTGGGACCACCCTAACTTTGCTTCCCTGCAGTTTTTACTGACTTCCTCTGAATTGAAATACCGGGGGGTG
Organism: Bacteroidota bacterium; assembly: GCA_009908745.1. Lineage (GTDB taxonomy): Bacteria > Bacteroidota > Bacteroidia > Chitinophagales > Saprospiraceae > Phaeodactylibacter. Next base: position 1,185 of record JAAAOU010000318.1, on the reverse strand, counting down.
GTGGAGCCCAACGAAAAGGTCACCGTCCGGGCGGAGAAAATCTATTTTCGCTTTCGCAAACTGAAATGCAAAGCAAGTATGGAGGTTCCGGGTAAGGGCACGGTATGCCGTGGCACCCTCTCGGGCATGCTAATTATTCCTGAAGATGAACACGCGTAGAGTTGTAGTGACTGGACTGGGGGTTGTAGCCCCAAACGGCAATGGAATAGAAAAATATACGGAAGCGCTCCGCAGTGGGCACTCGGGTGTCGAATACCATGAGACGTTCAAGGAGATGGGATTCGGCAGCCAGATTGGCGCATTCCCCAAATTAGACGAGGAAGTGGTCGATACCTTCAAACGGCGCTTCAAACTCAAAAAGCTCGTCAGCTCTGGTATTTTGTACGCTTGCCTGGCGGGCGTAGAGGCCTGGGAAGACGCCGGGCTGGACGTCTTGCCGCAAGACGCGCTAGAACCGCACTGGGATACCGGCTGCATCTTTGGCCAGGGCATCACGGGGATAGAAAGCACAGACATCGGCATCAAATTGATGGACGAGCACAAGCTGCGCAAGGTCAGCGGCCGCACGGTGCAGCAGTCGATGAGCAGCGGGCCAAGTGCTTACCTCGGCGGCATACTAGGACTGGGCAACCAAATCACTGGCAATTCCTCTGCTTGCAGCACCGGCACAGAAGCGCTGCTGATGGCGTACGACCGCATCCGGTTTGGCTTGGCTGACCGCATGCTGGCGGGGGGCTGCGACAGCGACTTGAAATACGTGACGGGTTGCTTCGACGTCATGCGGGTCCTCAACCGAAAGCACAACGACCAGCCCAAAAAAGCCTCCCGGCCGATGAGTGCGTCGGCGGCGGGTTTTGTGATCGGCTCAGGTGCGGGCGCTTATGTGCTGGAAAGCCTAGAGTCCGCACAGGCACGCGGGGCGAGAATCTACGCTGAGGTGCTCGGCGGGGCCCTTAACTCCGGGGGGCAGCGCGGCGAAGGCTCCATCACCTCGCCCAGTGATGTCGGTATCGTGCGCTGTATACACCAGATGATGGAGTATACCGGGTTGCAGGCGGCAGATATCGATGCGATCAACGGCCATCTGACGTCCACCGTCATAGGCGACCCCGTCGAAATCAAAAGCTGGGTGAAAGCCCTGGGGCGCTCCGGCAAAGACTTTCCGCTGATCAATGCCACCAAGTC
>JAAAOU010000496.1 GCA_009908745.1 Bacteroidota bacterium | reverse complement strand
GTCTTGCCGGTCTGACGGTCACCGATGATCAGCTCGCGCTGGCCCCGGCCGATGGGGATCATGGCGTCGATAGACTTGATACCCGTCTGCAGCGGCTCATCCACCGGCTGACGGTAGATAACGCCTGGCGCTTTGCGCTCCAGCGGCATTTCGTAAGTCTCCCCTTTGATTTCGCCTTTACCGTCAATCGGCTGGCCGAGCGGGTTGACGACGCGGCCGACAAACCCTTCCCCCACGTTGATAGAGGCGATCGTGCCGGTACGCTGAACGCGGCTGCCTTCCCGGATGCCGTCGCTGGCCCCCATCAGTACCACACCGACGTTGTCTTCTTCTAAGTTCAGGACGATAGCCCGTGTGCCTGTTTCGAACTCTACCAGTTCACCGGCTTGTGCGTTGGTCAAACCGTACACACGCGCGATTCCATCCCCCACTTGAAGAACTGTACCATACTCTTCCAGTTCGGTAGCGGAGCTGAAACCGGAGAGTTGTTGCTTAAGTATTGCTGAAATTTCATCAGGTTTTACATCAACCATATCTGACTAATTTTATCACTGCGCGGTGCAGCGGATGTTTTGTGTGAATGTTCTAATGATTACCGGGCGATGATCTGTGACACATACACATTATCCCGGAATTGACGCTTGAGCTCTTCCAGCTTGTTGCTGATGCTAGCGTCGTATATTTTATCGTCAAACTCCAGCACGAAGCCGCCGACGAGGTCGGGGTCCACGGTGGTCGACATTTCAATTTTATCGTCTGTGACGCCGCTTGCCTTGAGCTTGTCGTGGATCGCCTGCACCATCTGCTCGTCGAGTTCGACCGCGGTGGTCAATTTCACGGTGGAGATATGCTTGAGGCGCTTGTACTGCTTGATGTAATCCTCCACAACATCCGGCATGTAAGCTTCGCGGCCTTTGGTGGTCAGGATATTAAGGAAGCCGCTGGTCATTGGGGACAGTTGGTCCTTGAACAGTTTGTTGAAGATCTGCTTCTTTTTTTCTGTGGGCACCACAGGGCTTTTGAAGAGCAGGTACAAGTCGCGGTTCTCCATCAAAGCTTTCAGGCTATGCATATCTTCCGTGACCGGTTCGAGCTGGCCTTGTTCATCGGCCAATTCGATCAACGACTTGGCGTAACGGGAAGCGATTCTCTGTACAGACATAATAGGCTATCGTTTTCAGGGCGAGCCTGATGCTTAATTCATTTTGATATCATCGACCAATTCCTTGACGAACTGCTCTTGGCCGCTCTTGTCGTCCAACTGTTTACGCAGCACCTTCTCGGCTACTTCGATGGCTAGGATACCGACTTGGTTTTTCAGGTCGGTGATAGCAGCAAGGCGTTGGTTTTCGATGTCCTCTTTGGCATTATTGACGATGTTGCGGGCATCAGCCTGCGCTTTCTCGCGTGCCTCGCTCAGGATGGCTTCTTTGGCCTCCTTGGCTTCCTTGAGGATTTTGGCCCGTTCTTCCTGCGCTTGACGCAGCAGCTCTTCGTTTTCCGCTTTCAGGTTGGCCATTTCTTCCCGGGCGCGCTTGGCTTCATCAAGGGAGCTTTGAATATCATCTTCGCGCCGTTTCAGGGCTTCCTGAATAGGGCGGAATGCAAAGCGGCCCAACAGCGCCCACGCTAGGATAAAGACGATCGTGGTCCAAAAGATCAGCCCCGGATCGGGCTTAATGACCGTGAGGTCGGCCAGGAACAATACTTCAGTCATGATCTTTAAATTATCTCTTTGGTATTAATGTCAGTTTTGAGCTAGAGCGGGCAGCAGCCAACCGCTGCCGCCTCGACCCTATGCTTTTAGCAGTGGTAATTAGCCCAGCAGGCCAACTACGATCGCAAACAGGGCGGCACCCTCTACCAGGGCGGCCATCAGGATCATGTTGTTACGGATGTCACCGGCAGCTTCTGGCTGACGTGCGATAGCTTCCATTGCTTTGCTACCTACCAATCCGATTCCTACTCCTGCTCCGAGTGCTGCGATTCCAGCTCCAATTGGTCCCATTGTAATGAGATTTTATGATGATGAATAATAAATGCGTCCTTAGTGGGCAACGTGCGGAGCCTCCTCGTCGTGGTGGTGCTCCTCGACCGCTGCGCCGATATAGGAGGCGGACAGTATGGCAAATACAAATGCCTGCAGTGCCGCCACCAGCAATTCAATAAAGTTCATAAATAAGGCAAACGCGCCGCCGATGACTGCCCCCAAGGAAGCGCCACCCGGGCTCGCGCCGTTCTGGCCAAACACAAAGATCAAACCGATCAAGCTCAAAATGATAATGTGACCTGCCGTGATGTTCGCAAACAGACGGATCATCAAGGAGAAAGGCTTGATGAACAAGCCGAGTATCTCCACCGGCGTCAAGATAATCTTTACCCAGGCAGGAATGCCCGGCATCCAGAAAATGTGTTCCCAGTAGTCCCGCTTACCGTTGATGTTTACCACGATGAAGGTGAATACAGCCAGCGTAAAAGTCACGGCGATGTTGCCGGTCACGTTGGCGCTGCCGGGGAAGAAAGGAATGAGCCCCATCAGGTTGCAGAAAAAGATGAAGAAGAACAGCGTCATGATAAACGGCTGGAAACGCTCGTAGTGTTTCTCGCCGATCATGGGTATGGTCACTTCGTCCCGCATGAAAATAAAAATGGGCTCGAAGAAAGACTGAATACCCGAGGGCGCTTTGCCTTCGTTCTTCCGGTAGCCCTTGGCCACGGCGCGGAAGATCAGCACCAGCACGATCAGAGCCAAGATCATGGTGAACACGTTCTTCGTAATAGAGAAATCGTAGAAGGACGTAATGCCGCCGCCCATCATGCCGCCGTCTAGCGTGCTTGGTGGGTCGAGCTTGTATTCGTTGCCCTCGTGGGTGACATAGTAGACATCGGTAGAGTCGCCGTCGGGCGTAGCTTCTACATGGTGCTCGATGTGCCCCACTTCTACCTCCCCTTTCGGGAAAGACGGGTCCTGCACGCGGTTGATACGCCCGTGGTTCAGCACGTAACCATCCACTGCGGTGTGCCCGTGGTGGAACATGCTAGACAGGCCAAAAGTCCAGCCGTGCTCTGGAGCGTACAGCATAACGGGCAAAGGAATGTGGACGCCTTTCCAAACATGAAATTCGTTGGCGTCAGAAATGTGGTGCATAACGGTCGCTACGGGGTCGTACTCTTCCGACTCGCCGTGCTCCAATTCCGTGTTGTGCTCATCGTGGCCGGCATGGTCCCCGGTAGTGAGCTCCTTTGCATCCTCGTCGTGGCCTTCTTCTTCCATGCGGTCAGCCGGGCTATCGTGCTGGGCGATGCCGAAGCTGAAACCTAAGGCGAGAAGGGCAATCAGCAGGGTTACTTTCTTGAATTCCACTTTCACAATCCTTTGTGCTTTGCAGGGCTGTATAGCCCGGGTCTTTTCAAATCGGCACAAAAGTAGGTACTTTGGCGATATTTATAAAACCTGTGGAATCTTTTTTACGCTGACTGGACTTTTGGGGAACCGGAAGCAAGACGGGCTTTACAGGGCACCCCGAATAAATGCGAAGTGGAATTGCTCAAACAACTCCACATAACATTTTTTGTTCTTGCAGAAGCTCCTTTTTCAGAATTTTACCTCAAGTGGGGTAGACGGTTGACTTTTGCATGAGGAAGTTGTGGGGTACGGGGAAAGCACGGCCTGACGGGCTGCGTGTGGCTTACTGCTTGTCCTTTTTATCGAAATAGCGGTACCCGGTACTCGGTGGTTCTTCGGGCGTTTTTTCTTCTGACTTTTTGTTGAACAGCAGCCGGCTCCAGAACTCCTTGCGTTTTTCGCGGCGCTCTTTGCGTTCTTCCAACTGCGCTTGGTAACGGCGCACCCTTTGTACATAAGCCTCGTCGCTTTCCCCCTCCCTGCGGGGCGGCACATTGATAATCCGCCCTTCCTCATCGCGGTAAGGCTGATCGAACACCCGGCCGAGCAAGCTGCGGTTGTCCTCAAAGTAGTAATAGCCATCCTCGTACTCCGCCAGTACCGGCATCTCTTCCAGGTAAGGAGGGCACTTCATAAGGGCAGCCACGGTGTCGGGCAGTTCGGCAAAGCGGGCGTAGCGGATGCTTTTGAATTGCTTGTCGCGGTACACCTTTCTCATAAAGGCGCCGTAGATCGGCAGGGCGGTCGAGGAACCCTGCCCACGGTAGAGGCTGCGAAAATGCACCTGCGGCAAGGATGCTCCGACCCAAGCGCCAGCCACCAGCTTGGGGTTGAAGCCGATAAACCAGCCGTCCGACTGGTTTTGGGTGGTTCCGGTTTTGCCTGCCAAGTCGTTGTACAACCCAAAATTGTAGCGCAGCCGGCGGGCGGTGCCGCTGTCCACCACCGCTTCCAGCATCTTGACCATCATGTCCGCTTTTTGTTGCGCCAGCACCCTTGGGAAACGGCGGGGGTTGGGCCGGTCAAAGTCGACCAGCACCTCCCCGGCGGCCGTCTCGATGCGGTCCAGGTAGTGGAGCGCCGGCCGGCGGCCCCGGTTGGCAAAGGTGCCGTAGACGCGCAGCATGTCGTAGAGGGAAGCCTCCACCGCCCCCAGCGCGATAGAGGGCGCTTCGGGGATATACTGCTCGATGCCCATAGCTGCCCCCAGCCGGCGCACCGTATCCAAGCCGGCACGCATGAGCAGCTCCACGGTTACGGTATTCACGGAATTGCTCAGGGCCCCTTCCATAGAATAGACCCCGCCGTATTCGCCGTCGGCATTGCCGGGCGCCCAGTTGTCGTAGCGGGCGTAGGTGGCTTTTTGGTTAGGCGTGTACTCGCAGGGGAGCATGCCGGCTTGCAGAGCAGCAGCGTAGACAATAGGCTTGAAAGTGGAGCCCACTTGCCGGCGCGACAGCACATGGTCGTATTGGAAGTATTTATGATCGATGCCCCCTACCCAAGCTTTGACCAGGCCAGTGGAAGGGTCCATAGCCAAGAAGCCGGCGTTGAGCATCGTCAGATAGTACTTGACCGAATCGAGCGGGCTCATTTCCCGGGCCTCTTCTCCCCCATCCCAGCTGAATACCGTCATTTTTAGCGGCTCGTTGAAGATAGCCTCGATTTCTTGCTCTGATTTGCCCTGCTGCTTCAGCCAGCGGTAGCGTTCCGTTTTTTCCACGGCGCGCT
>JAAAOU010000180.1 GCA_009908745.1 Bacteroidota bacterium | reverse complement strand
AAGGCCTTTACCACCCTCTTCGGCGGCACCGCCGTGTTTGTCATGCTCACCTTGGTGTTTTTCATCAAGCGCATCGAGGGGTATTCGCAGCGGGCATCGGTAGACTTTTTTACCGAAAAACGTGCCGAAGACGCCCACTATTTAGTCACTGGCTACAAATCCTACGTCCACTTGTTTTACGCCCGGCCGCAGGAAGAAGGCGTGGCTTGCTTCAAAGATGAGGCGTGTACGGAAAAAATGCTATACGGCGCTGTCGACAGGCCCGTGTATGTAGTGACCAAAGTGCACAAAGCACAAGAACACCGGGATAACCCCAACTTGGAAGTCATAGCAGAAAAAAATGGTTTCGTGTTTTTCAAGCGGTTACCTGAATAACTTGGCAATAATTTTTACTATATTAGAGCCTATCACCATGAAAACTACATACCAACCATGCAGCTGCTGCGGTTCACGCATAAGAAAGACGCCCGAAAAGACGAAGAACTTGTCGTTATTTACCGTGAACGGCAAGACCAATCCGCTTACGAAACCCTTCTCAACCGCCACCTGCATACCATCTACCTGGAAACGCTAAATTACCTCAAAGACCAAGAAGAAGCTAAAGAAGCGACCCTTCAACTCTGCGGCACCCTCTCCGACAAGCTGCGCAAATACGAAATCGACAACTTCCTCCCTTGGCTGAAAACGGTCACGCGCAACCATTGCCTGCAGTTGCTGAAAGACAAGCGGCGGCTCCGTATCGATAATATTGACAACGAAAGTGACAGTATTTTTGTGGAATTTCCCACTTTCGACCATCTAGATAATGAGGAGGACTTGTATGAGCAGCTAGGCGACGCGGTGGACGAGCTGAAAAAGCCACAACGCGATTGCATACGGTTGTTCCACTACCAAGGAAAATCATACGAAGAAGTCTCCGAAATTACCGGCTACCCGCTAAACCAAGTAAAAAGCCATATACAAAACGGCCGGTTAAACCTCAAGAAAAAGCTAAGACCATAAAACATGGAAAAGGAAAATAAACCAAAAGGAAACAAGAAAAAGCTGCGCCCCGCCGACGTGATGCGGCTACAGCGCTCCGGCGAATGGGCCCAGGAAGCCAGTTCGTTCCGCGATGAAGACCAACGCGCGCTGCGGGGGTTGCAGTACCAAGAAGAACCCATCGAGGACAGCTTGCAAGAACTCCGGCAAAAAATGGGGCTGCTGTCCGAAGGCAACCCTTCCCGTTACCGGCGGCTGCCCGTACGCTTAGCCCTCGTTGCCAGCTTTCTGCTTGCTATTGTAGCGGGCTATTTCGCATACAGCCACATGAACCAAGAGGAACAGCTGTTCGCCCAACACTTTGACTACATGCCCAGCGTTATCCGGGTAGCAGGTGCAGAACGCAATGTCTCCGCGCAGGAATCCTCTCTGCTGGCTTCCGCCGTGCAAGCCTATGAAACGGGAGCCTACAAAGATGCGGAAGGAATGTTCCGCGCCTACTTGTCCGAACAATCCGAAGATACCGAAGTCAGCTTTTACTACGCCTTGCTGCAATTGGGCAAAGGCAATGCGGGCGTGGCCGTCCCTATCCTAAAAGAAGTAGCCGAGCAACCGCCACGAGCGGGCTACGAGCGAGCCGCTAATTGGTACCTAGGCTTAGCCCAGCTCAAGATGGACAATAGGCCCGAAGCCATTGCTTACTTCGAGCAACTGGAATCCGGCGAAGACCGCTTTGCTAAGAACGCCCGGGATGTGTTAACCCAAATGCGGTAATCACCATAAACAGCAACAACGCCAGCCCCGCCCAAGCCAAGCCCCGGTGAGCACCCCGATCGCGGGCGGGCAGCAGCTCAATCGGGCTTCTGTCGCCCAAGTAGGTAAACCCGCTCCAATAGTAAGGGTGCTGGTTCAGTGGCTCAAATTTCAAGTAAAACCGTTTGGCTTGCCGCATCGCCTCCGCTTTATCGTAACCGGCCTGCAAGTAACGATAATAAGCGCTCACTAAAGTTGGCGTGGTCCGGTCGCGTACCGGCCAGAGCGTCATCACCAGGTTGGGGCAGCCCGCGTAGGCGAAGGCATGGGCCAAGCTCACACTGCCCTCCCCCGCCTTTATTGTCCCATAACCGGTATTACAGGCACTCAAAAAAGCAAGCTGCATGGACAGCGCAATGCGGTAGAGCTCATAAGCGTGTAAATAGCCATCCTGCTGCTGCCCGCCTTTGAGCAGAAGCCGGGAAGCGGTAGGCAAGCTATTTTCAATTTCAGTATGCGTCGCTAAGTGCAGTACGCCCTGATGCCCCTTACACCGTTTTACCGCCGCCTCTGTGGCCGCCGCCCCCCGTAGGTAATACCCGTCAAAAGACTGCGCCAGGCTGTCAAGCTCCAACTGCGCGCCGGGCAGGGGCGACAGGGAAGTGCCCTCCCGGGTAGTCGACTTACCCTGCCGGAAATCCGGTGCCAAAGCCAGAATACTCCCGGCAGCAGCCGGCCGGCCCCTGAACGAACGCAATTGCAAAGCCGTGCTGGCCGAAAGCTGCCGGCGGACGCTGAATTCTTCCAGCAGATAGTACGGTTGCTCGCCGCTGCTATCCACTACGAGTGGGTCAAATGGGATATAATGCAAAGCCTCATCGGGTATGACGAGCAGTTTGTCGCCCTTGATGCGCTGCCGGAGCGGAGCCAATAAGCGCTTGTACAATTGATGGCCTAAGGTAGTGGACGTATCCGACTGCTTGATGAGCGCTTTGCGATACTCGATGCATGCTTCCCCCAACTCGGGCGCATCGAGTTTGGCAAAAAACACACTGTCTCTACGGGCTAAGACGGCGTACAACTGATCGCCACTTACATAGTATTCGATCATGCTTTCGCCATCGTATAGCAGTTCTTGCCGCACCGTATCCAAGTCTGCCACATCCAGCTGCAAGCGGGTTTGGTAATAACGAGGATAGCGTTTTTCGATAATACGCAAGAGCTGCTGTTGCTCCTGCCGCAGTTCGTTGAGCTGCCCCTCTATGCCCTGCACGGCCAGGCTGTCCGCGGCGTAAACGAGCCGGGTACGAAGGTAGTCGATGTCTTCCCGCAATTCCAATTCCTGCTCGACGAGCTCCGCTGGAATATCGTGGAAAGCACGCGCGTGGATTTCATTGAGGTTTTCGAGAACGGAAAGGGCTTTGTTTTTTTCCATGTATCGGAAAGCCTGAGCCACATAGCGGGTAAGCGGCTCCCGGCGGTAGAGTTCGTACAGGGTATTCAAGGCTTCGTCGTACAGCGGTTTGGCATCAGCCATCATCCGTTCTTTGGAGGCGCGGCTGGCAAAAGAAAGCCGGCTGTGGGTCACCAAGGAATCCGCTACTGCAAAACTGGCCATTGACTGGTGGAGTAGAGCCGGTTTGTCTTGCGCTTTAGCTTGCTCCCGCAGGACTACGCCTTTGAGCACTAGCAAGCCCCGCCCGTGCTCTACGCTGCCGAGCTGACGCCAATCCAATGAGTCCTTCGCGTGGAGCAACAGGGCAGCCAGCCCTTTTTCTACAGCCCGCAGCGCCGGCACGTATCGGCCAGTAAGGTACAATACCTGGCTTTTGACGTAAAAGGAGCTGGAATTGACCGCCATATACGGGCACTCCACCGCCACTGCCTCGTTTATTGCCGTCAGTGCTGCTTGTTGCTTTCCAGACCTGAGCAGCATCCGCGCTTTGTAATTCAAGGCTATTTTCCGCAGATAGGCAGGCGGTTCCTCAAGCTCGTTCATTTCCGCCATTAGTGCTTCCAAGCCAGCCAGGGCCGTGTCCCGATGGCCTTGCTCAAACTGGGCATGGATAATATTGAGCCGGGTAGAATAAGAATCGCTTCGCCCTGCACCCTGCATCTCCCGCCGTATAGCCAGTGCCTGTTTTAAGTATTTCATCGCCTGCGGATAGTCTTTCACGTCCATATACAGCGTACCGAGGTTGTTGAGCCCACGGGCGTACACTTCTTTAGAAGCAGGGATAGCCAATGCTTGCTTTTGGGTACGGATGGCGCGGGTCAAGTCCCCCTTTTTGGCGTAAGCGTAGGAGATATTGAGCAGCCCGGAGGAGAGCCCTCCGCGATAATTCAGCCGGTTAGCAATATGCAAGGAGGTATCGAGGTATAAAATACAGTTGGTCCAGTTGTTACGCCGGCCGTAGGCAGTACCCAAGCTGGCATAAGCATCGGCTACCTGCGTGCTGTACCAGCCGTGGGTTTGCAGTGCTGCTTCGTAGGCTTGCTGGTAGTAACTGCGCTGCTTATCGTAGTCCTTTTTCGCGGAGTACAACACCCCCAAGTTCTGTAATATGGTGCAGTACATCCCCAAAGTATCGAGCTCGAGCCGGGTCTGCGCGATGCGCCGGGCCTGATGGGCTTCCCGGAGGCCCCTGTCGTACTCCCCGGCGTAATAAGAGGTTTCGCTGAGCCAAAGGTACAGGTGGGCCAGCCAATAGGCATCCCCTTCCTGCTTGTAATGTGGCAGGGCAGCTAAATAGCGCTCGCGGGCAGTGGGGTAATCTTCTGTCAAGCGGTACGCATCCCCCTCTTGCAGCAGGCAATAGGCAGAAGGCTGTGCCCACAAGGCGGCAGCCAAAAGCAAAAACAATACGCACAACAACATCCTGCCATTCATATTCAAACCCGAGCTGTTTTCCGTCGCAAAGTATGAAAATCGGCATGAAATTATAGCCCTACAGCAAGGATTCGTTTGTGTTTTCTCATTTTGTAGTAAACTATTGACGCAGCAGGAGGTTAGGCAAGAGTAATAGGTTTTAGTTATAATTCTTTGCGTTGCACGCGGGCTCCAACGTTCGTGTGCAATTTTTTTATGCTGATCACTATACTCGCCGTTTTGCTGCTCCTGTACGGCTTCACGCCCCGGGGGACCCTGCTGCACGAAGCCATCCACCTGCCTTGGTTTTGGCTCTCGGCGCTATTGGCGGCTAAGCCCCCCACCTCATGCCGGAAGATCCAATACGGCCCGCACCCCCGGCAGTACTACCTGCTTTGTTTGCCCCCCGGTGGGAAAGTCCGCCGCAAGACCCTGCTCCTATACTTCCACGGCGGCAGCTGGCGGTGGGGCCGGCCCGAGTTCTTCAAAGCCCACGCTGGCTTCTTCAACCGATTGGGCTACGCGGTGGCACTCCCCTCTTACCGACCCTGCCCGCAGCACGATTTCCGGCACATCCGGGCGGACTTAGCGGCTACGCTAGAAAAGGTATACCAACAAATTGCGGCGGAAGAACTACCTTGCCAACGGGCAGTCACCGGTGGCATGTCAGCGGGTGGCCACTTAGCGGTACTTTCGGCCCTTAGCACCGACTGGCACCCGTCCTGCTTGCCGGAAGACTGGATAGCCGGCTGTTTTGCGCTCGGTGCGCCCTTGCACCTTTCGGCTATGCCCCACAGTTTTATCTTGGAAGACTTTGCAGGGCCACGCCAGGAACCTTTATTCGAGCGGGCCTCCCCTTATTCTCACGCAAAAAAACGGCCCGAACTTCCAGTTTTAGTTGTACAAGGTACACACGACGGTATGGTTTCTTACCAAAGCACCAAAGGGTTTGTCCGGCGGCGGAAATTGCTCTCCGCTGCCCCACTTACTTTCGTGAAAATTGAGAAGGGTACGCACCTGAAAGTGGCGAGCTGGATATTCCAAGAAGGCAAGACGAGAGCCGCTTTGAAAGAGTGGCTGGCAGCATACGACTAAATAATATTGACTTCCGGTTCGAGCTGAATACCAAAGCGGGCCTTGACATCCGCCATGATACGTTCGGCCAAAGCCCAAATATCAGCGCTGGTTGCTCCGCCGTGGTTCACGAGTACCAAGGCTTGCTTTTCGTAGCTGCCCGCCGGCCCCAAGCGGCGGCCTTTCCAGCCCGACTGCTCAATCAGCCAGCCGGCCGGCACTTTCACCTGATCTTTGCCCACCGGATAGTGGACGATATTCGGAAACCGCTGCTGCAACCTTTCAAACTGTGTTTTGGGGATAATCGGGTTTTTGAAAAAGCTGCCGCTGTTGCCGATCTCTGCCGGGTTGGGCAGCTTGCTCTCGCGGATGTGGACGACCGCATCGCTGAGTTCCCGCAGGCTAGGCTTCCCAATACCGCGCGCCGACAAAATCGCCTGTACTGCTCCGTAAGAAGTATCCAAACGGTGGTCGTCGGTGGTAAGCTCCAGGCATACCTCCGTAATGCAATACTGCCCTTTGCCGGCCCGCTTAAAGTAGCTGTCGCGGTAGCCAAACTGGCAATCGGCCTTGTTAAAAAACACCTCCTCACCATCGCTTAAGCGGACCGCCTTCAAGCTGTGGAAAACGTCCGATAATTCCACCCCGTAAGCCCCGATATTCTGAATAGGCGCAGCGCCTACGGTGCCGGGGATCAAAGAAAGATTCTCAATCCCGCCCAGCCCGCGCTCGACGCACCAACGCACGAAGGCATGCCATTCTTCGCCGGCCCCACAACGGACGATGGCTTTCCCCTCGCCTTCGCGGATGATCGATTTGCCCATGATGCGGTTGAGGACAACCGGGCGCTCCATCCGGTCGGGCAAAAGCAAATTGCTGCCGCCACCAAGTATGAAGGGGGCTTCTCCCCGCCATTCAGCCAGCACAGCCCGCAGTTCTTCTACCCGCCTGACTTCAGCGAAGCGCTCGGCGGTGGCATCAATGCCAAATGTGTTGTATGATTTAAGGGATACTTCGGATTGTGTTTTCATGGAATGGCGGGTCGCTGAACCACTTCAAAGCCCCAAAGCCCAGTGCGGATGCGCAGTAGTATGGGCGCCCCCCGCTCTACATCGATTGGGAATGGCTTGGGGCGGTCGATGGCCCTGATTTTTTGTCGGTAGTAAAAACGCAGCTCATAGCCGGTAGGCTTTGGGTCTTCCCCTTTCAGCAGCCCGACTCGGCTAGCGTAGTAAGCTTCTTGGGAAACAAAGTCGGCAGTCACCTCCCGCACCGGGTGCAGGGGGACCAAGCGGTTGCTCAGGCTGGCTACCAAAGGGGAAAACAGCATGCACATCACGCAAAAATAGACATAAACTTGGATCTTCTCCGTCAGCTCGAATTCTTGCTTGGCGTAAGAATGCCCCCAAAGCAGGCCGATCGCTACCCCGAACAACAGGCTGACCAGCGCCAAAGTGCCAAAATTGACCGTGCGTTCAAACCACTTGAACTCGAAGACGTAGGTGACGATCATCAGCACCAGTGCCAATGCATAAAAAGCGTACCGCAGTTTGTCTTTCCACTGCATCATGCCTTACATAGGTTCAAATTGCAGCTTAGCCAGGGTGTTGTAGGCCCCTTCCTCGCGGCTCGAGAGCTCCTCGTGCGTCCCCTGCTCTATGATCTGCCCATTGTCGATGACGAAAATCTGGTCGACATCGCGGATAGTCGCCAAGCGGTGGGCGATGATGATGGAGGTGCGCCCTTGCATCAATTTGTGGAGGGCGTCCTGCACCATTTTTTCTGACTCAGCGTCCAAGCTGGAGGTCGCCTCGTCCAAGAGCAGTATGGCAGGGTCTTTCAGAATGGCGCGGGCTATAGCGATACGCTGCCGCTGGCCGCCCGACAGCTTTACGCCCCGCTCGCCGACCAAGGTATCCAGGCCTTCCGGGAAGGTTTGTATGAAATCCCAGGCGTTGGCTTTGGTGGCGGCTTGGATGATTTCCTCCTCGCTGGCGTCCGGCTTGCCGTACAGGATGTTTTCGCGTATGCTGCCGCCGAAAAGGATGACCTCCTGCGGCACGATGGCGATATTGCGGCGGTGGGCGGTCGTGTCAAAGTCGTGGATGGACTTCCCGTCTATGAAAATATCCCCCTCGTCTATGTTGTAAAATTTCAGCAGCAGCTGCACAATCGTGGATTTGCCCGCGCCGCTTGTACCTACCAAAGCTACTTTTTGCCCCGGTTCTACCTTGAAACTCAAGCCTTTCAGCACCGGTACGTCCCGGCGGGTGGGGTAGCTAAAGTGCACGTCCTCGTAGGTGATATGTCCATCCACAGCAATATCGGGCTGTTGTTGGCTATCCGCCACCTCGATTTCCGACTCGTCCTTAAGGATTTCCCGGATACGCTCTGTAGCACCGATGGCACCGAGCAATTGCGTGTAGAAGTTGCCTAAGCCGGCGATAGAGCCGCCGATGATAGCAGTGTAGGCTACAAACTCGATCAGCAGCCCGACCGTCATCTCACCTGTCTGTACCATGTACGCCCCCTGCCAGATGATGAAGAACAGCGCCCCAAACAGGAAAGTCACAATAAATACCGAAAACAAAGCCCGCCAGCGCGCGTAGCCCAGCGCAATCTTTACGACCCGGTCGATGCGCTTGCCATAGCGGACCGACTCGAAGAATTCATTGGTGAAAGCTTTGACCGCCTGAATGGCCTGCATGGTCTCATTGAGAATGTTGTTGGATTCCGCCAGCTCCTCTTGCCGCTCTTTCGACAATTTGCGGATGAAACGGCCAAATAGCATGGCGCCCACAATAACTACCGGGAAAGTCGCCAGCATAATCAACGACAGCTTCGGGGCACGGATGGCCAAAAACAAAATGCCGACCACCAGGATAATGACTTGCCGCAGGAACTCCGCCAAGGTAATGGAAAAAGCATTGTACAGCTTTTCCACATCGGCAGTCAAGCGGCTGACCAACTCCCCCACCCGGGCGTGCTCGAAGTAAGTCATCGGCAGGCCAATCAGCTTGTCGTACAGCGCCCGGCGCACATCGGCTATGCCTTTTTCACTAACGATAGAAAACAGGTAAATCCGCAGATAGGACACGACGCCCTGCGCCACGAGCACCAAGGCCAGAATCCAGCCTACATCTTTCAGGTTGAGGTCCATCTCCGCTTCATCCTGCGCGATATCCACCATCAGGCCGGAAAGGTAGGGAAAGACCAGAAAAGTAAGTGTAGAAAGGAACAGCAAGACTAGGCCGAAGAAAAAGGACCAGCGGTAGGGCCGGATGTATTTAAAAATACCGGCTGCTTCTATCAATTTTTCGCGGGTCAGTTTGACTTTGGGTTCATCTTCCCGCGTTTGCCTGCGCATGGCCATATAGATTGCTTTTGTTGAGTACAAATATACAGGCTAACAAAATGCTTTGGGTAGAAGTTATGGGGGTGGGTCATTTTTTACCTAGTAGGTGAGCGCATCGGCTGTAAATAGAACCGGTCAATGCTGAATCAACCAGCAGTAATGAATTTTAGGGTTGCGGAAATCCTTGGGGATGGTGGCTGCGGTGATATCCTTGATGTTTTGGGTATTCAACTGCTCGGGCTCCAGCTTGAATTTACGGAAGTTGGTAGAAAAATAGAGCACGCCCTCCGCCGACAGGCGTTTTAGGCATGCATTGATCAGGGCGGGGTGGTCGCGCTGTACGTCTAGCACGTCTTCCATGCTTTTGGAATTGGAAAAGGTGGGCGGGTCCAGCACGATAATGTCGTACACTTGCTGCACGGGTTGCTGTAGCCACGCTTTGACATCTGCCCGGATATAGCCGTGCTCGCCGCCGTGGAAGCCATTGAGCTCCATATTGCGCTCGGCCCAGCGCAGGTAGGTATTCGACAGGTCGATGGTATCGGTGGCTGAAGCCCCGCCTGCCGCCGCGTAGACCGTAAAGGAGCCGGTATAGGCGAAAAGGTTGAGCACGCGTTTGCCGGCGGCCGCTTCCCGGACTTGCTCGCGGGTAGGCCGGTGGTCCAGGAACAAGCCTGTATCTAGGTAGTCCACCAGATTGACCAAAAACCGCAGCCCGTTTTCCTGCACGATGATATGCCGGTGTTGCTCGTCCTGCTTTTCGTACTGCGATTTGCCTTTCTGCGGGGCTCGTTCTTTGAAAAACAGGCGGGCGGGCGGTATCTCCAGCACTTCGGCCATCGTTTGTATACAGCCCGATTTCCAAAGCCGGTAGGTTTCTTCGTCCAGGCCGTGGTCCCGCTTGTATTCTGCTACGTGCAAATACTGCTCATAACGGTCTATCGCCAGCGGAAAACGCGGCAAGTCGGCATCGTAAATCCGGTAGCAGGTAATATCCTTACGGCGGGCCCACTTGCCGATGTGTTTGTCCATTTTGCGCAAGCGGTTGCCAAAGGCGTCGAAATCAGGTAAAGGCATAAGGGTTATACTTCAAAGTCTTCGTCGTCCACCACCGCGCTATTCACACAGCGTACGATGCGGGCGGGGAAACGCTCTAGGATGCGGTAGTCGTGGGTGGCAAACAGCACGGCCGTATCGTGCTCCTGCGACAGTTTACGGAGCAATAGCAAGATATCGTCCGAAGTTTCCGGGTCGAGGTTGCCCGTGGGTTCGTCGGCGATGAGCAACTCCGGCTTATTGAGCAAAGCCCGGGCGATGACTACGCGCTGCTGCTCCCCGCCGGACAGCTGATGCGGCATTTTGCGGGCTTTATCTGGCAAGCCGACTTCTTCCAGCACCTCTGCCATGCGTTGCTGCATCTGCGCTTCGTCCGTCCAGTTGGTCGCTTCGAGCACAAAGCGCAAGTTGTCCTCGACGCTGCGGTCGGACAACAGGTTGAAGTCCTGGAAAACGATGCCGAGCTTGCGGCGTAGCAGGGGAATGTTTTTGCGGTTGAGTTCGTCCAATTTGAAACCTGCTACCAAGCCCTTGCCTGCACCGGGGGGCAGGGCGCCGTACAGGGTTTTCAGCAGGCTAGACTTACCGCTGCCCGTACGGCCGATCAGGTAGATGAATTCGCCTTTGGTGATATTGAGGTCGACTTGCTCGAGGACGCGGTGGTCGCGCTGCTCGATGTTCAGGCCTTTGAGCTGTACGATGGTACGGTCGTTCATGCGGGCGGAGTGCACAGTTTGGTTTACCGCACGAACTTACGGATTTCTGGATGGACTAGCCCGAAAACCAGCGGATATTTGCACGGCTTATAGTTTGTAAATTGCTTTGATACTGATATCGCCAGCCTCCAAAACAGGCACCAGCGCTTCTGGCTCGGTAAACTCTTCGATCAACCAAGTACCCTGCGCGTCCCGCCGCCGGTAGCTGATAACGGAGGGCGATTCGCTGCTGATGTACAGAATCTGCTGCAGGGAAGGAATGGTTTTGTACTGCTGGAATTTCTGCCCGAGGTCGAAGTTGCGGGACGTTTTGGAAAGCACTTCCACGATCAACTTGGGATTCACCACCGCCGTCATGCCGCTTTTCAGCTGTACGCGTTCGACCTGCCCTTCTACTACGCTGCAGTCGGCATTGTAGTAGCGCTTGCCGGCTTCGAGGGTGGTAATGGGGAGGTTACTGCCGAAAATCTGGCAATCGCTTCCTTCCAGTAAGTTGGCCAGCAAATAGCCGATTCTCATGATCAAGGCTTCGTGTTTTTCCGTTCCATATCCCATAAAAGAGAGGATTTTGCCCTCGTCGTACTGCACAGGGTACTCCCCTTTCTCCAGGATACGGAGAAACGTGTCCCAGCTGGCTTCCACGGTAAAGAACTCGCCCATGGGGAGGCGTTCTTCGAGGGTGAGTGGTATGGTGGTGGTGTCAGTCATGGTTGTAAATTAGATAGGGTAAGATACGGGTTTTGGGGGAGATTTGCCACTCCGCACTTTAATTCTCCCCACACCCCACAATCCCCGACATCCCATCCACCAAAACATTCCCATTATAAGCCCCCACCCCATCCGAGCTGTAATACGCCTCCAGATAGATGTAGGTAATATCCATCGTCGGCCTGAAAGACAGGGTATAGCGCTGCCAGTCTTGATGGTCGACGAGCGGGGTCTCCGCCAGCAGCTCGTAGCCTTTGCCGCCTTTCTTACGGGCGCCCCAGAGGCGGAGGCGGCAGGGTTGGTTGAAGTTGACTTCTTTGGCAGTAGCCCGGCTGATGCTGACGTAGTAGGGCGATTGGCAAGCGTGGAGAACCAACTGGTAGCAGCTGTCCTTCAGCATGGGCTGGCCGATTTCTTGCGCTACGCACTCCCAGGTATCGTTGTCGCGTACGACCATACCGAGGTAGGATTGGCCGTGGAAAGGCTTTTGGGTGACGCCAAAATCACCGGAGGGTTGGGTGTCCGGGGGCGATTCCCCGTGGAATCCGCGGTCCTCCCAGCCACGCGGTGGCAGAGAATGCTGCGGCTCATCTTCAAAGGAAGGGTTCTTCAAGCGGATGATAGGCTGGGCGTCGGAAGTACCGACGGCAGCTAGCCAAAAAGCGAAAAGCAAAAAGGTAGCGTATCTCATTTTACAGGATTTAGTTTCATGGTGAATCCATGGCGCGCATCCATGCTCCACAGCCATTTCGATTTGCGGTCTTTGCTCTTCACCGGGCGGATGCGGTAGTCGGTATTTTTGTCCAGCCCCGCCTGGTAAAAGGCTTCTGTAATGTAAGCCATCCGGCGTTCCTCGTCCTCCCCCCAAACGATGACTTCCGCTTTGTATTCAGGACAAGCCTGCAGCGCCACTCCCATAATCCAAAGATTGGGGTCGGCCCGGAAAGTATCGCCGTAGTCGTCAGTAAACGAGCAGGCCCCTTTCAGCAAGCGCACCCGGCTGCCGTAGTCGGCCAAAAACAAGCCTAATCGATCAGTATTTTCCAGCTGGAAGGCATGGGTTTTGCCGTTGATGATCACCAAGCCTTCGAGTTGGCCGACCCTATTCCTCTCTCGTTTGTTCTCCCGCAATTGGGCTGCTTGTTCGTCGATTTTGGTAGCAGGGTATTTAGAAGGCTCGAAAACAGCTCGCACGCCGATAGCGTTGGCTTCGTCCCAAACCCACCCTGCTCCTCTGGGCAATTGATTGGCCTTCTTCACTTTGTACCAGCTTTTGTCGAGCCCGGCTTTGTCCAAGGCCGCCTCCACGATGTCGGCACGGATATTTTTATCGAAACCTTGTACGCGTTCCGGCCCGCACACGGCGACTTCCAAGGTATAGCCGGGCAAGCGCATCACGGCAAGGCCCATTAACCAAAGATACGGCTCCGTTTGGTAGGAACGCCCAGAAACCCCCTCTGTAAAACTAGCCTCCCACTGCGCCCAGTCAAGCTCTTTAATAGCGAGGCGCAGAAATTCGTTCAAGCCGTCTCTGTCATCCGGCAGTTGGTAAGAAAGCGTGTCTGAGGAGCGGTACAACTTACCATAAGGCGAGGTCAGGTAGCCGTGTGCCAGTGGCCTTACCTTGCCCGGCCGCCGGGGGGCTTTATAAGGCGAATAGCCAGTATTGGTCTTGGCCAGCGAGAGTGAGTCCTCCGTACTGACCGGGATAATTGGGCCCAGCGCGTCAACCATCACATGGCCGTTGTTTTTTTCGGTATCGTCGGCGTAGTAGGCTTCAATAGAGATATAGGTATACTTTTCCTTGGCGTACATGTATACGTCGTGTGCCCGCCAGTCCCCCCAACTTACCGGCCCGACGGTGGCCAGGAGGTCATGTTCGACGCATGGACGCTGCCCCCCGTAGATGCGTAGCAAGACCGGCGCCGTGTAGTCTACTTTTTTATTTGTGGTCCGGCTGATCGACTCGAACCGGCGGGACTGGCAAGTGTAGAGCCGCATGGTGTAACCCTGCCAAGGTTGCAGTGGCCGCTGCAGGCGTTGGCTGACCCGTTCCCAGGTATTGTTGTCCCGCGCTACAATGCCCAGGTAAGTACCGCCGTGGAACGGCTTTTTCTGGACGCCAAAAGTGCTTACGGGGTGGGTATCCGGCGGGGTTTCACCCGGAAAACCGCATTCCTCCCAGTTGCCGGGCAGGGCACTATGCCTGCTTGGGCCCTCAAAAGAAGGGTTCTGCAAATAGACGGTGGACTGAGCGGAAGCAGCGCAACAGAGTAAGAATGCGCTAGCGATACAGAGAACTTTCATACACATCGATGTTTATTACCGGGCGCTAAAATAACAACTTTATTTGCTTTTGCCATCCGACAATGGGGTTTCATTGATCCGCCCTGTAATTTGTCATACACTCCAAGCCGCCATATGCATTGCCCCTACCAAACTAATGCTTACCTTTGCCAGCCGAAAATCGGGGATGCACTCATGATCAACGCCAACAACATATTCGTCAAATACGGAGACCGGCTGCTGCTCGACTACGTCAGTTTTGTGATCGCCGAGCGCGACAAGGTAGGGCTGGTCGGCCGTAATGGCGCCGGAAAATCCACTTTGCTCAAAATCATAGCCGGGCATATGTCCCCGCACGACGGCAAAGTGGTCCGGCCAAGCCACAGCACATTGGGCTTTCTCCACCAAGAAATGACTTTGCCAAAAGGCAAAACGGTCATCAACGAGACCCTGACGGCCTTCGACGAAGTGCGCCAACTGGAGAAACGCATCGCCGAAATGAACGAGGAAATGGCGACGCGCACGGATTACGAAAGCGACAGCTACACCCAACTGCTGGAAGAATTCTCGGAAGCCAACGAGCGCTTCCAACTGCTGGGCGGCCAGACCATGGAAGCGGATGCCGAACGGGTGCTCACCGGGCTGGGCTTCAAGCCTTCGGATATGGAGCGCCTGACCGACGAGTTCAGCGGCGGCTGGCAAATGCGTATCGAACTGGCCAAAATGCTGCTGCAACGCCCCGATTATCTGCTGCTGGACGAGCCGACCAACCACCTCGATATCGAGTCTATCATCTGGCTGGAACGCTTTCTGCGGGACTATCAGGGAGCGGTGATTGTCATTTCTCACGATAAGGAATTCCTCAACAACGTTACCACCCGTACCGTGGAGGTCGAGCTGGGCAAAGTGTTCGACTACAAAGCCCCGTACAAAGACTTCGTCGCCTTGCGGGAAGAACGGCGCGAAAAACAACGCCAAGCGTACGAAAACCAACAGCGGGTCATCGCCGAGAAAGAGCGCACCATCAACCGCTTTATGGCCAAAGCCAACAAAACCAAGATGGCGCAGTCCATGCAAAAACAACTGGATAAAATGGAGCGCATCGAAGTGGACGATGCCGATACCGCTGCGATGCACCTGCGCTTCCCGCCCGCCCCGCGCTCCGGCCAAGTCGTTATGGAAGCCAAGGACCTGACCAAAAAATACGGGGAGCTGCTGGTACTCAACAAGGTGGACCTGAAACTGGACCGTGGCGACCGCGTGGCTTTTGTCGGCCAAAACGGGCAGGGCAAAACCACCCTCGCCAAAATCATTGTCAACAACCTTACGCTGACCGAAGGGGAGCTGCAACTCGGGCATAACGTGCAAATCGGCTACTACGCCCAAAACCAGTCTGACAGCCTGCACGCCAAACTCACCGTGCTGGAGACCATGGAAGCAGCGGCACCGGCTGAATTGCGGACGCAGGTGCGCAATATCCTAGGGGCGTTTATGTTCAGCGGCGAGGACGTGGAAAAGAAAGTATCCGTGCTTTCTGGGGGCGAACGCGCCCGCTTGGCCCTAGCCTGCCTCCTACTCCACCCTTTCAACCTCCTGGTACTAGACGAACCCACCAACCACCTGGATATCATCTCCAAAGAAGCCCTACAAGATTACGACGGCACCCTGATCGTAGTCTCCCACGACCGGGAATTCCTTGCCGGCCTGACCAACCGCACCATAGAATTTCGGGACCGCAAACTACACGACCATATCGGCGACGTAAATGCCTTCTTGAAAAAACGGGAACTCGACAATATGCGGGCCGTGGAAATGACGCCGTCTACCAACAAGAACACTAAAACGTCAAATGGCAAAGCAGAAGCCCCGCCCAAAAAAGAGCTGAGTTACGAAGAGCGCAAACGCATGCAGCGCGCCATCAACAAGGCCGAAAAACGCGTCGGCAAACTGGAGGAGGAAATCGAAGCTTTAGAAACCCGCATGGCCGACCCCGAATTCTACCAATCGGAAGAAGCCGCTGAGGTCACCAAACAACACGCGCAAAAGCAACAGGAACTG
This sequence comes from Bacteroidota bacterium, assembly GCA_009908745.1. Taxonomy (GTDB): domain Bacteria; phylum Bacteroidota; class Bacteroidia; order Chitinophagales; family Saprospiraceae; genus Phaeodactylibacter. Next base: position 7,852 of record JAAAOU010000180.1, on the reverse strand, counting down.
GAAGAAGCCATAGAAGAATGGGAAATGGCACAGTTGGAGCTGATGGAGTATGAATAAGCAACCCAACCAACCACAAAAGCCACAACAAACCGCAACCACGCTCCCCTCTAGCTGTTACTCCATAAATTGCTGACTTACTGTTCAGTCAATCTTGAAACGTTAGCACAACGCCCATGAAGTACCTACTCAGCTTTTGCGCTTTATTCGCCCTGGCCGCCTGCCATAGCTATAAGACCTTACCCGGCACAAAGGTCGAATCCCACTGGAAAGTCCGGGAAATCCCCGCTTCCCCGCAGCAGCGCGGAGGCGACCCCGAGGCCGGCTTCGCGTTTATCGGCGGCGGTTCTTACATCGGCTCCGGCGTCCCCTACGATTTTTTCAAGAAAAAAATGGCGGGCAATCCCGATACCGTCCTGCAACGGGAAGGGATCAATGCCAATGTAGCCTACGCCGCCAGCGTTTTCGAAGCCGCCAATGGCGAAAAAGTGGTCAGCGGCAACTGCTTCACCTGCCACGCCGGCCGTATCGAAGGGGAAATTGTGCCGGGCCTCGGCAACAGCTTCTCCGAATACGAGAACAACCTGGCGCCCTTTGCCAAATTCCTGCGTATCGCCATGGACTTGAAGTACAACAAGCAATCTTCAGAGTGGCAAGCCTTTGACGATTTCTCCCGCTATTTCCGGAAGATGGCCCCCTACATCCAAACCAATCAACCCGGCGCCAACCCGGCTTTCCGCCTGGCTGAAGCCTGCATGATGCACCGCAAGCCCGACGACCTGACCTACACAAAGGAGCCGAACTACGAGATGATGGACTACACCATCGCCACGGACGTGCCGCCGCTTTGGCATGTCAAAAAGAAAAATGCCCTCTATTACAACGGCATCGGCCGGGGGGATTTCACCAAGCTTTTGTTTCAGGCTTCCGTGCTCGGCATCCCGGACAGCACGCAAGCCCGCCAAGCCATCAATGGCTTCAAAGACGTGCTCGCTTGGCTGGAGGAGCTGGACCCCCCGGCTTATCCCGGCCCGGTAGACCAAGCACTGGCCGCTAAGGGCCAAGCCCTGTTCGAAGAGCACTGCAGCAAATGCCACGGCACCTACGGCGAATCAGAAAGCTACCCCAACAAGCTGGTCTCGCTAAGCTTAGTAAAAACCGACCCCATGTACGCCAATTACGCCTACAACAGCGGCATAGTCGATTGGTACAACAGCAGCTGGTTTGCACAAACCTGGCCGCGTTCGTATTTTGAGCCTAATCTCGGCTACGTCGCCCCGCCCCTCGACGGTATCTGGGCTACGGCACCTTATCTGCACAACGGCTCGGTGCCCACTGTGGATGCCCTGCTCAACAGCAGCAGCCGGCCGGCGGTGTGGAAACGCTCGGGCAACAGCCAAGATTACGACCACCACGCACTGGGTTGGAACTATAAAGTACCCGACAACTCCAAAGGCGATTGGGTTTTTGACACCTCGCTGCCCGGCTACAGCAATAAAGGGCACTACTTTGGCGATAAATTAACGGACGACGAACGCTACGCCGTCATTGAGTACCTAAAAACATTATGATAATGATGAAATACTGCTTTGGATTGCTCCTATTTGCCCTGCCGCTGCTGGCCGCCGCGCAATCGGCGGATGAAACGGCCATTCAGGAACGCCTGCAAGCGTACTACGAAGCCAACGAAGCAGAGGACTGGGAATCGGTAGTGGATATGTTGTACCCGCCTTTGGTGGAAATGGCTTCCCGGGATGCGCTGGTGCAGATGTTTACGGACCTAGAAGGCAACGGTATGGTCTTTGAGATGAATGACTTTGCAACCGAAGCGATCAGCACCGTTTTCGAGCATGACGGCCAACGCTACGCTGAAGTAGAATACCGCTCTGGCCTCAGCTTGCAATTCACTTCGGAAGCCTATAAATCCGACGAAATGACTGAAATGCTCCAAGCTAACTTTGAACGGGAATACGGTGCCGATAACGTAGAGCACGACAGTGATACCAATACCTTCAACATTCAAGCCGAAAAAGTGATGCTGGCTATTCAGCAGGAAACCGAAGGCAGCCCGTGGACTTTTATGGAATTGGATGCCGCTAACCCACTCAACGAACAATTGATTCCGGCAGCTGTCCGTAATCACTTCAATGCCAGTGAGTAATGCCCCAACGCATTAACGCCTGGTCGAGCCCCCGCAACATCTCCACCGCCCTGATGTACGCTTTTGCGCAACGCAGCGACACCACCGTAGTGGATGAACCGCTCTACGCCCACTACCTCTCGCAAGACTTAGAGCGGGCGGCCCACCCCGGCGCACAGGAAATACTGCAACATCAAGAACAAAATGGCGAGAAAGTAGTACACGATGTATTGCTAGGCACTTACAATACCCCCGTCGTCTTCTTCAAGCAAATGACCCACCACCTCGTCAACCTAGATGACTCGTTCTTAGCCGAATGCGATAACATCCTGCTCATCCGCCCACCCCGGGCTATCATCTATTCTTATACCAAAGTGGTGCAACAGCCAAGCATGATTGATGTGGGTATCCAACAGCAGCATCAACTCTATCAGAGACTGAAGAAAATGGGGAAGCTCACCGCGGTGGTGGATTGCGATGAGCTGCTAAAAGCTCCGGAGCGTATTTTGCGACAGCTTTGCCAATGCCTCCGCTTGCCTTTTGAGCCCGGCATGCTGCATTGGCCCGCCGGCCCGCGCCCCGAAGACGGCGTATGGGCCAAACACTGGTACCACAACGTCCACCGTTCTACGGGTTTCCGCCCCTATCAGAAACGGACCTACGAGCTGCCCTCGGAAGCCGAAGCACTGGCCCAAGCCTGCCAGCCCTATTACGAAGCGCTACGGGCAGCCGCCCTTAATACCGACGATTGACACAACAAAACAAAACCAACATGCTTCAAAAGTACGACCCCCGCAACGATAAGCTTTTGGTCTACATCGACGGCCAGCTCCTCCCCCGGGAAGACGCCAAAGTCTCCGTTTTCGACAGCGTAGTGCAGGGCGGCGATGCCGTGTGGGAAGGGCTGCGCGTGTACGACGGCCGTATCTTTTCCTTAGACCAGCACTTGGAGCGCTTGCAAAACTCCGCCCACGCCTTGGCTTTCGCCGAGGTGCCTGAAAACGATTTTATCAAAGAGGCACTTTTCGAAACCCTCAAAGCCAATGGGATGCGCGACGGCGTCCACATCCGCCTTACCCTGACACGCGGCAAAAAAATCACCTCGGGCATGGACCCCCGCCTGAACCAATTCGGTCCTACCCTCATCATTCTACCGGAGTGGAAACCGCCGGTCTACCCACCACAAATCACCCTTGCGACTTCTTCCGTACGCCGCAACTCCCCTATGTTTTTAGACTCCAAAATCCACCATAACAACCTACTGAACAATATTCTAGCTAAGATCGAAGCCAATCACGCTGGCGCGGACGCCGGCTTGATGCTCGATAAAGACGGCTTTGTCTCCGAGGCCAACGGCGTGAATGTATTTTGCATCTACAAAGACACCGTCTATACCCCGCATGCCAGCAGTTGCCTGCCCGGCATTACCCGCGGGCTAGTTTTGGATATCTGCCGGGAACAGGGGATTCCTGCGTATGAGCAAAACCTATCGTTGTCCGAATTCTACCGCGCCGACGAGGTCTTTACCACCGGCACTATGGGCGAACTGACCCGGGTGGCTGAAATCGACGGCCGGGCTATCGTCAATAAGCAGCCCAAATCGGTACTGGAGCAAATTCAGGAGCGCTTTGCAGCCCGTACACGCCAAGAAGGGACTCCACTGCCGTTCTAGTTGAGCTTGTACTCCTGCAAATAATAGCGGCCTTCGTAGTAGCTCCCTTCCCGCAACAGCTCAAAGCCATGACGCTCGAGCAGCTGAACCACGTCGTCTCTTTCCATAATGCGAGGGTAAGGCCGTTTCAACACCGCAACGGACAAAATCAGCCGGCCATTACTGTTAAGGCTTGCCTTCAATGATTGCAAGATCAAATCTTTATTCTTAAAGCGGTGAATGTTGCCCAGCAATATCTTATCCAGACCTAATCCCTCTAGCTCAACAGCTGTCTTTTGCCCATACACGACAATAACATCCGAATGCTGTTTTTGTAATGGCTTCACATAACCATCTTCCATCACATTTACATACAATTCCAGACCCTCCAGCTGGCTCACAATATCGAGAATGCCTCCGCCTTCTAAGCCGACCATACCGACACTTGAATAGGGCTGCAACTCGTAGAACTGTATCTGTTCGAGAAAAGTCTCGTTGCGGGTATAACTGTAATCTTCGTCTATGAGCGCTGCCCGCTTAAGGTGGAGCAACCTACCCAGCGCCAGCTTACAGTAGTCGGCCAAAGGCACCAAATCAAAATCGGTGAAACGGGAGAGATATTCCAGCTCGTTTTCGGTAAAGTGTTCAATATCATTGTGAATATCGAAAAACTGGTTTTTATCCTTTCCCATATTCTGAAGCCGCCGTCGATAATCGAGTCGCAAGCTTTTATCTATCGCCATCTCTTGTATGACGGAATCCAGGGTTTCCAGATACACGTTGCACTGCGATTTTTGCTCGATGACCTGCTGCCAGTACGCCACGATGGCGCGGTCAATCTCGTCTTCAGCGTACACAAAAGACTGGCCGCTAAGCTGCAGCAAACTGGTCAACAGACAGCCAGTGATAACAAAGTGTTTCATATTACATCATTTTGAGCTCTACAGACTTGTCCCGCAGGACAAGTCTACTATTTTAGCCGAGCGCCAAGCCGAGGAAATATCAGCGAAGTTAACCTACTACCGCCCCAGCTGCGGCTTAAACGTAGGCACCCGCCTTTTTTGCGTAGCTTGCTCAAAGGCATAAGCTACCCTAAGCAGCTTAGGCTCCGTGTAGGCCTCCCCGAAAAAGGACAAGCCCACCGGCAGCCCCGCCACAAACCCCGCCGGCACCGTAATATTGGGATACCCCGCGCGGGCCGCCGGGGAGGAGCTGCCCCCCACGTATTTATCGCCGTTGATCACATCCGTAGTCCAGGCCGGGCCGCCGGTCGGTGCTACGATGGCGTCCAGCTTATTTTCTTGCACCAAGCGTTCTATGCCTTTGCGGGACTGCTTCACCGTTTTAGCCAGCGCTTCTTGGTATTCCGGCGTATTTAAACCGCCTTTCTCCTCAGCAGCTACCAAAATCTCCTGCTTGAAGTAAGGCATTGCTTTTTCTTCGTGCGCCTTGTTCCACTCAATGACATCCGCCAAGGTTTTGACGCCGCTTTTGGGGCTGGCTTGCTTCAGGTATTTGTTCACCCCATCCTTAAATTCAAAAAGCAGCACCTTGTAGGCCGGGCCGCCCAGTTCATTCCATTCCTCAGGATACTCCAAGTCTACGATAGCCGCCCCTTTTTCGCGCATAGCAGTAAACGCCGCTTCCATTACCTGGTCTACCCCTTCGTGAAAGCCCATCATGTCGCGTATTACACCAATACGCGCGCCATTCAGACCATCATCCTTGAGAAACGGGGTATAGTCCTTGTGCAACTGCTCCCGGCTAGCCACTGTCTTAGCATCTGATTCGTCTACTCCAGTGAGCGGGCCTAACAAAGCAGCCGCATCCCGCACGCAACGCCCCATCGGGCCAGCGGTATCCTGCGTGAAAGAAATCGGAATAATACCGCTACGGCTCCACAAGCCCACCGTAGGTTTGATCCCCACCACCCCATTGGCATTAGACGGGCAGACGATAGAGCCGTTGGTTTCCGTACCGATAGCGATAGCGCAAAGATTGGCGGAGACCGCAGCCCCTGAGCCCGAGCTGCTGCCGCATGGATTGCGGTCGAGTACATACGGGTTCTTGGTCTGCCCGCCCCGGCCGCTCCAGCCACTGGACGAGCGGGTGGACCGGAAGTTGGCCCACTCGCTGAGGTTGGCCTTGCCGAGCAGCACCGCGCCTGCCTCCCGCATTTGACGAACGATGTAGGCATCTTCACTAGCTATGTTGCCTTCCATTACCAAAGCACCTGCTGTGGTCTGCATCTGGTCCGCCGTATCGATATTGTCCTTGATGATAATCGGAATACCGTGCAGGGGGCCGCGCACCTTTCCCGCCGCCCGCTCTTCATCCAGGCGCTCGGCAATTTTTAGCGCATCGGGGTTGGTCTCGATCACGGCGTTGAGTTCGGGGCCGGCATCATCTATAGCGGCGATACGCTCGAGGTAGAGTTGTGTAATGTCCCGTGCGCTTCGCTCCCCGCTTTCCATCATAGCTTGCAGCTCTTCCACCGTGGCCTCTAACAGCGGAAAATCATCGCTGTCAGCTGTGGCTTTCGCGCCGGAGCTGCTCTGGGCTTCTGTCTGGCAGGAAGTACCTAAGAACGGCAGGGCCAAGCCGCCCAATACCGTATCACGCAAAAAGAAACGTCTTTTCATAATCATCCATTTTGTGAAAAAGAAATGAAATCGGGAGCAAAGGGTTCAAGCCCCCTACCCTTTCCGGTCGCTTACTTTCTCCAGTACATACCGCTGTTGCCGCTCTTGTATAGCCCGGTCGGGGGCTACCGAGGTGATGCGGAAACGGCTCTCGCCCAAAGCCTGCACCTGCGGCGGATGGGCAGGCACTACCCACGGGCAATCAGACATTACACGCTCCAAGCGAGCGGCGGCATTTGGGGCTTCGTATTCCAGCTCAAAGGAGAAGGTGGACATGAAAGCCGTCTCTGTAGCCTTGATGATCAATGCCTCCTCCAGCAGCCGGTACGGCAGAATGAGCAAAATGCCCTTGCTGCTAATCAATTTCAAGTTGCGGGCACGGATATTTTGGATGCGGTACTGCTGCCCCTTATACACCAGGTAGTCGCCAGGCTCCACATCGCGGTCTAAGCGAAAGAGCAAACCAGGCAGCCAATCCCGCCACCAAAAACGGCTCAATAACAAGGAAACGGCCAAGAGCAGCAGGGTAGCCACCGGTGCCTGCATCAACAGGCGGTAGACCAGAAACAGGCCAACCCCACTCCAAGCCACCAATTCCAGCTGGAATAACAGCCGCTGCCAGTAGCGCAACCGCCGCTGACTCTTGATCAACGGCAAGGCGTAACGGCGCACCGCCCAGAAAAAAGCATAAACCCCTAAGCCAAGCAAGAGCAGCAGCACCAACAACCACCATGATATACCGTGCAGTTCTATCATAACAAGCCTTTTTCTTTTAAGCAACGCCCCAGGTAGAAACGTACCGCCGGGCGCAATTCCAGTACATCCCGGCTGTGGGGCAACAATACGCGGGCTTTATGCAATTCGCTAATACGGTCCTCCGCCCATGCTTTACCCTCTCGTTCAAACAAACGGGCAAAACGCCTGTACGACAGTGCTTTGTGCAGGTACAGCTGTAGCAACACAAAGTACCAAGTGGGGTCTTCCAGTTCAGGAAAATCCATGTGGGGCCTGTCGCCCTGCCAATTCAGCTTGTTGCCTGCCGCTGGTTGAATCTTTGCCAGCCAGTGGTGCAGTGCCAAGCCGATATTCCCCTCCGACTGCTTGTGCAAACGGGAAAACAGCCGGTCCCAAGACTTATCACTCATCGCCCCTTCCGGCATGCCTTGGAAGGGCAATTGCACGCCGCCGGTCTTGTGGCGCGCCCAAAGCACCTGCCGCATTTGCTCCCGGCTGAAAGGGGACAGCACGATGGTACTCAGCAAAGCCCGCTCCAAGGAGGTATAGTCCCGTAAATGTTTCAGTGCTTCCAAATTTGCCGTAAGGATAAAACGGTGGCGCAGACTGTAGTCTTGTATGGTGTCAATCAGCGCGCCGATAGCCCGGCTGCCCTCCTCTTGCCGCAGCCACCACAGCTCCACATCT
>JAAAOU010000081.1 GCA_009908745.1 Bacteroidota bacterium | reverse complement strand
AGCTCTTGGGGCGGTGGCGGTTCTAGCGGCGGCGGTGCGGGGGTCAGCTGGTAAAGCGGAAACGGACAGGGAAAGCGCTCCATGATGCTAGCATCCCCCTTAGCGGTTGTACTTTAGCTACAAATAAAACTAGCATGGCATCCCGAAAGGCCGTAACTTTGCCTCTTTATTTGGAAAAGCTATATCGACATCGCAAACACTGCTGCTCAACGCCGGATCATTTTCATCGACCTTATGCGTGCCTACGCTATCCTGATGATGCTGCAAGGCCATTTCATCTACACCCTGCTGGCCGATGAATACCGCGATACCGCGTCTGCCTGGTACAATAGCTGGGCGTTCATGCGGGGGATGACCGCCCCTATCTTTTTCTTTGCCAGCGGTTTGATTTTCGTTTTTTTACTGTTGAAAGACCGGCGGCCTTTCCTGGAAAACCGGCGGGTGAAAAAGGGCCTGCGCCGGGCTGCCCAGCTCATTCTCATCGGCTATCTGCTGCGGCTATGCTTCCCACAGTTGTTGCTGGGGCACTTTTCTCCTGACTTGCTAAGCGTAGATGTGCTGCACTGCATCGGGCTGGCACTGCTCAGTTTGATTGGCTTGTTTGGCCTTAGCCACTACACCCGCTTGCCCTTTCCGTTGTTGCTTTTGACAGGGGCCGGTATGGCTTTCTTTTTCTACTTTGATGTCATCAATGCCGACTGGAGCCTGCTCCCCTTGGCGCTGGAAAACTACCTGACCCGGGCAAACGGCTCGGCCTTCACCCCCGTGCCCTGGGTAGGCTACACGCTGCTGGGCGGGGTATTAGGCTATACCCTTCACCATCGCCCACAGTGGGCTTTTGGGTACGGGCTGCCGGCTGGCCTGCTGATATTCGGCTTGCTCGCCCATGCTTACTCTTCCGATTGGCTGATGGATTTGTACCGCTGGACGGGCGTAGAGCAATTCAAGCAACACGCCTACTTCAATTTCCTGCTCAAGCGGCTGGGGCATGTTTTTGTCGTTACGGCTCTGTTTGTTTGGCTGGCGCAGGCCTGGAGGGCGGTCCCCAAACTGCTGCTGCGCGTGGGCAGTGAGACGCTCCTCATCTATGAGGTCCACTATATCGTACTGTACAGCAGTTGGTTCGGCATTGGCCTGTCTAGGTTTTGGGCGCACGCGCTGAGCCCGGCGGCGGCTATTGTCGGAGCATTGCTATTTGTGGCTAGCTTCCTGCTGCTGATCGCCTACATTGACCCGGTACGGGCTTTCGCCAAAAGCAAGCAAGAACGCGTACTACGCCTAGCCCGCTTGTGGCTCTACCGGCGCAGGCGCGCTTGGGCTATTCATGTAAAATAAGACGCTGGTGTAAAAATCTGCAGGCGGTTGCCCAGTTGCCCTCCATCGGCGATGATTGCAACCTGGGTCTGACCGCCGGGGCTTTTCAGGTAAGCTTGCACGTCAAAGATGTATAGGGTATATAACTGTTGGCCCGAACCAGCCGAATAAACCCGTTTGTAATCCAATCGGGCGTATACGATTTGCGTGGCTCCTTCGGTGCGCTCATCCAAGGGCACAGGGGTAATCATGGCTTGGGTGCTTACTGCAGCGAGCAGTACTGCTACAATCAGGGAGAATCGGTGCATATGCTTTCAGTTGACTATCAGAAAGCCAGTAAATGACAACAATTACGCACTTGTTTGGCGCACCCGCAACACTGTGAATTGGCACATGCAAAAAAGTATAAATTGAACTAGGTAGCAAGCTTAATCGGACCTGATTTCCAATATCTCCACCCGCCGTTCCCGCGCCGCATCCGGGTGGTAGATACTGTTGCGCAGGTCCTCCAGAGCATCGCTAACTTGATTGGACGCTTCCGCTTCACCGTAGGGCCGCTCGGTGAGCAGGAGCTGCCCCTTTTCCAAATAGGGCAAGAACACACCATCTTGGTATTCCCGGAAGTGATTGCGCACACTGCTGATCCGGCGTTTGCTCAGGGCGAAGTTGTAGTCGCTTTTTGCCCGCGGGCTGGTATAGCCCTTCATGAATATCTCTACCTGATCCCCCCGTTCCAGGCGTTTCAGTAGGATGTCGGAAAAGCGCAGCAGGTAGTCGTAACCTTTCCTGACCTCGTCTTCGAAGAAGGATTCTAAAGCGTAGGCCGCCTCTTCGGCCCGCTCACCCGACAGCGGTTCGGCAAAGGCCTCGAGGTATTCCTCCTGCCGGTCGTAGTAGCGCTCGTAGGTTTTTCCATAGGTCTTGCGGGTGGTAGTACGCCGGGTACGGCGATCGGGCTCGTCGTTGTCGAAGTAAAGGGCGAGTGGCAGGAAATCTTGCAAGGTACTGGGCACTTCTATTGCTGTCGGCACTTCAGGTTCAGGGCTCGGTACTGGTTCGGTAGGCAGGCCGCTTACTGCGGGGGTATCCGGTGGCGGGGGCGGTACATAGCGGAACGCGTACAGGTCGTTGCAACAGGCTTTGTTATCATCATCCAAGTAAAAAGAGCCCGGCCGGTTGCTGGCCAGGTAGCCGCGCTGCCCGTTCTGCTGCAGGCTGTAGTAGACATCGTTGTAGCTGGTATTGAAAGGCGCCCCCAAGTTTTCGGCTTCTTCCCAGCCAGTTTGGGTGCGCTGGGCGCGAAAAACATCGTACCCTCCGAAATTGTCCCGCCCGTCGCTGCTGAAGTACAAAGTTTGGGTGGGCGTATGGAAAAAAGGCGTGATTTCGTCCTGCGGCGTATTGAGCGGTACAACCGGCTGCGGCTCCCCAAAACCGCCCGCAGAGTCCACAGGCACATAGAATAGGTCGAGCCGCCCCTCCCCTTCCGAAACGTAAAAGAGCACCTCCGATTGCAAAGTAGAATCGTAGCCGATGGCCGGCTGTGTTGCCGTCAGGCCTTCCCGGTTGATCTGTGCAGGCAATGCGGTGGCTTTGCGTTCCCAGCGGTCGCGGCTATCCCGCTCGCGGCAGTACAGTTGGCAGCGGATATCTGAGGCGCTGACATAATCGCAGTAAGTAAAGTAGATGCGCTGGTTGTCGAGGCTCAGGGCGGTATGGGCGGTATGCCGCTTATCGCTATTGAAGCTGCGGCGGATGGGCCGCCCTCTACCCCGCCCTCGCTTGTACATCACATGGGTAATTTTGCGGGCGGGTTTATACTCATCCTCTTCTTTCTCGTATCGGAAGGAGGAGTAATACAGGGTGTCATTCTGCTGCAATGCCCCAAATTCCGAATAATCCGTATTGACGCTGCGCCCCATATTTTCGATTGTCCACCGTTCGTTGCCCGTTGGCTGCTGCTGCGCCCACTGGCTTTGGGAAAGCGCGCGTCTCGCGTCCTCCCGCAACGCTGGTGCTGCCGTTTCGCGGCGGATAAAAGCTTGCAGGTAGGCGATGGCTTTGTCGTACTCGCCGGTAGACTGGTAGACTTTCCCCAACCCAAATTGCGCGGCTGGGAAACGGCGGGCGTCCGGGCTTTCTAGCACTTCCAAATAGTAACGCTCCGCCTGTTCGTAGGCGTGAAACCGGCGGGCGACCTCGGCGTACTGAAAGGCAATGCCTACCGCCTCCGGACGCTGCTGCAGCGCCCCGCCAAAATACTGCAGGGCCGCTTGGTAATCCTCCCGTTCTATCGCTTCGTTGCCGGCTTTGACGTAGGCTTTGAAAGTCTGGGCAGAGAGCATTACCGCCGTCAGCACAAGGAGCAAGACAAAATAAAGTCGGATCATCATGGGCTACGCATTTAAAAGATAGGGCAAGCTTTGAATCCTTTGGGCGGCTTGACTTCGGTGATGAAATAAGCCAGTGACAACTCCAGGCCGCCCCGCCGGTTGGTGGCATTCTGAAAAGGCGAGGTATTGACATCGTAGCTTAAGCCGAACTGCCACTGCTCGTAGTAGACTTCCAGCATAGCGACGGCCGCATCGCTCCAACGGTAGCCGCCGCTGAGCTGTACCGACAGCGGGAAATCCACCCAGTCCGTAAAGTGGTAGCGCGCGCCGGCCAGCCCTACGAACTCCCGGTAGCTGCCTTGGTTTTGGGCCAGTAGCCGGACGGACAAATCCCAGAGATCATTCATTTCGATAGCCCCCATAGCGTGGAAGTTCAGCCGGATGGGCACGCTGACCGCGTCGTTTTCCAAAAAGGTGATCACTGGCCGGTTCAGGTGGTCGCTGCCCAAGCCCGCCCATAGCTGCGTGCGGCTGTACCGGTCTTGGTAGTACCAGTTGATCCCTGCCCCGAGGCTGGCAAAGCCCGAGGTGAGGCCATTTAGGTTTTCCGCCGTGACGCTCTGTGGGTCGAAAAAGTTGTCGGTAAATTGGTCGCCAAACTGAAACGCGCCTTGCTGCAGCGTGCGCTGCCCTACCCTAGCCTGCAAACCCGCCGAAATTTGGTGGCCGTCCTCCAAGGGCCAATGCAAGGCCGCCCGCAGGGCGATCTGCAGCCAGGTCAATTGGCCGTCGCCAGCCCGATCGTAGAGGAAATGCCCGCCCAGCCCCAAGTGTTGCCCACCCTCGAAGGGCAAGCCCCATTTGCGGCTGTAGTCGGCAGAGAGGGTCTCGTAAGGAATAGGAACGGAAGACCACTGCGTGCGGTAGTTACCTGCTATGCGGTGGTCCGGGGCGTAGGCGGCGGTCAAAGCCGGGTTAAGCACCTGCGGGGCGTTGTGGAACTGCGTGAAGTGGACATCCTGCGCGGCGGTCAAGCCGGGCAGGCAGAGCAAAGCAGCGACAAGGGGTAAAAGTGGGCGCAACAGCATTAATTTTGATCTCTACTAAAAGTAGCAGCTTTGAGCATCATTTTTAAATTTTCGACGGCTTATTTCCTCCTGCCGCCGAAATTGTGCGCTGATTTGTATCTTCACGCCCATGCAAAAACAAGCGTTACAAGTAGGCATTACCGGCGGTATCGGAAGTGGCAAGACGACGGTCTGCCGGGTGTTTGAGCAGCTCGGTATCCCCGTATACTACGCCGATGCAGAAGCTAAGCGGCTCATGGTAGAAGATGCTGAGCTGAAAGCCGGCATTATACAGCTTTTTGGCAAAGACGCCTACCTGAAAGACGGCCAGCTAAACCGCCCCCATATTGCCCAGCAAGCCTTTGGCCATCCCGGGCTTTTGCAGCAGCTCAACGCGCTAGTGCACCCCGCCGTAGCCGAGGATAGCAGCC
>JAAAOU010000252.1 GCA_009908745.1 Bacteroidota bacterium | reverse complement strand
AATGCTGTACGACAATGCGTTGATCGCCCGGCTGCTCGGCAAGCTCTACCGCTGGCGCCGCAAGCCCGAGTACGCAGGCGCGTTGCGTTCTACGCTGGATTTCATGCAAAAGCAATGGCAAGCACCCAACGGTGGTTTTTTCAGTGCCTTGGACGCGGAAACGGAAGGGCAAGAGGGCCGGTACTATACTTGGGATTACAATACGGTAACCGAGCAGCTCGATGCGGAACCCGGCTGGTTTTGCGCTTACTACCATGTACAGCCCGAGGGTAATTGGGAAGGCAGGAACGTCCTTTACGCCACGGAAACGGCCGGGGATTTTGCGCGGCGGTTTGGAGTAGGCGAAGACGAGGTAAATACCTATTTGAAAGAGGCTCGTGCACAATTGCTGCAACACCGCCAATCCCGCCCGGCGCCGGCTACCGACACCAAGCAATTGCTGCCTTGGAATGCCCTGGCCCTCAGCGCTTTTCTGGAAGGCTACGCGGCTCTTGGAGACCGTTCTTACCTGAGTACGGCCGAGGCTATACTACAGTTTATTAAGGCCGAGCTGAGCGGGCCGGACGGCTTTTTGCAACATCAACGTGGGCAACAGCAACACGCTTTCTTGGACGGATACGCGTATTACATAGCCGCCCTGCTTGATGCGCACCGTCTGCTGCAGGACCATAGCCTGCTGCAGCAAGCCGCACAAGCTACCGAACAGGCAGAAAAGTTATTTGGCAAACGGCAGACCCCGCTGCTTGGCTATACCCCTCGCAGCTTGACCGACAGCCCGGTGCAGGCTATGCTCATAGGCGAGGAAGATACGCCCTCGTCCAACGCCCTTATGGCCGCCAACTACCAAAAACTGGGGCTGTTGCTCGGCCGGCAAGACTGGCTGCAGCGTCCGGCAGCTATGCTCCAAGCCGCCCTGCCCAAATTGATGGATCAGCCCCTCCCCCACGCGAGCTGGGGCCTATTGCTGCTCGGCCAGGCTTACCACTGGCTGGAAATCGCGATCGTGGGTGAAGCCGCCGACCAAAAAGCAATTGCCGCCAATGAGATGTTCCTGGGCCTGCATGTGCTGATTGCCGACCGGGAGAGCCAAGAAGCATATCCCCTGCTAGCTCAGCGGGCCAAAGCCGGGCAAACGCCGATCTATGTTTGCCGCAACTTTGCCTGCCGACAGCCGGTGGCGGATGTAGAAGATATACTGACGGTAGACTGGTAGTACCCTTGCCGGCCGCCTCTCCTTGATGCCCTTGAACATCAGTGCCTTAGTACCCGGTTGTCAATACGGTAACTCCTTCGGTCGGTTAACTTTCCGCCCTTCCTCGCTGTTATGTGACTAAAGCAATTCCTACATGACCTTTCAAGCACAGGCCGAGCAGCTACTGCGCCATATCAAAACCGGCAAGCCTACCAAACAATTGGAAAGGGCGTTGGCAGGTCTGGATTTTGACGAGCTGCGCCATGGGCTGAAGAACGATCAGGAGCGGAAGGCTTTTTGGATCAATATTTACAATGCCTACTACCTTTTGCTCCGCCAATTGGAGTGGGAGCGCCCGCTCATTTTCAAAATGAAGCTGGTGCCCTTGGCGGGAAAGCGCTTTAGCCTAGATGAGATTGAGCACGGTATTCTGCGGCGGTGCCGGGTGAAGTGGGCCGCGGGTTTTCTGCCCAGCCCGTTCTATCGTTTGCCCATTTACAAGCTGATGCTGAAGCAGCAGGATTGCCGGATACACTTTGCCTTGAATTGCGGGGCTCAGAGTTGCCCGCCTATCGCGTTTTACAACACGGAAGAACTGGAAGAACAACTGGATTTGGCGACCCACTCTTTCTTGGAGCAGGAAACCCGCATTGACCGGGAGCGGCTTACGCTTCATGTCAGCCAGTTGCTGCGTTGGTATGTGGGGGATTTTGGCGGCTTCCGGGGCTTGCGCCAATTGCTCTACAAGACGCTGGAGCTGGAGCCATTGAGCTGGCGGCTGCGCTTCCGGCCGTATGACTGGACGGAGCGGCTGTATAATTTTCAGGATTAGGGAACTTTAGACTTGACAAGGGCGGGGAAAGTTCTCGGGAAACTTGTCAAGTCGATCTCATATGCTCGTTAGACCATTCCTTAATTACCCCCTCATCCCAGTGATTTTCCTCCCAAAGTTTATCCATTTCTTCAGTTGCCTTTTCTGCAAAATACTTTGCCAAAAGATCTCTTATCTCGATGAGTTGACCTTCATCTAGATCAAAACTAAATACTTTGAGTAATTCCAATTGCAGGTTTGATAATTGTTTTGCCGCTCTCATTTTCACAGTTTTAAACCAATTCACACAACTCTGACATAAATCCTAACAAATAATTTCGGATCTGGGTTTCTTAAGCTTAAAACACCTCTGGCTTCAGCCAGCTTTATTTATTTCTTCAATAGCTGCAAGGCCCCCCGCAGCCCGCGCCGCCGTTTCAGCTTGAGCGCTTGGCCCGTCTGCTGGTTATAGATATCGACCAATTTCTGCTCGTACTGTTTGTAGAATTCCGGGTCAAAATTGGCGGCGCCCAGGTTTTGCAACACCTCCTCCACGGCAGTGCCTTCTGCCAACCACTTTTCGCAGACCTCGTGCCGGTAGCGGACGCCCATGAGGTTGAAGCCGACGACCTGCCCGTTGTTTTTATCATATACGATGCGGATGCTTTTGTCGCCGTCCTCGTGCTCCCAGTAGATGGAAGCGTGGTGGTCGGGCATGTTGCCGCTGACTTGCCCGTAGACTTGGTATTCGATGTCCATGAACTTGGCGGAATTGAACCAGACACCAGGGTCATAGGCAACCGGCCTGCCGCAAATATTATAGGCCGCCACCTCCCCCATCATACGGCCTGTATACCATACGGCCTCCACGGGCCGGCGTCCTGGCTTAGGGTCCCGGATTTGCGCGCAATCGCCCGCCGCGTAGACGTCCGGGATATTGGTCTGCAAATACTCGTTTACCATGATGCCTTTCTCCACTTCCAAATCGGCACCTTTCAGGAAAGCGACATTAGGATGGACCCCCGCTGTCAGCCCCACATAACCGCAATCAATGCGCTCGCCTTTGTCCGTGATGACCGCGCAGGCCCTGCCGTTGCCGTCGTCGACGATCTCTTTTAGCTCGGTCGACAGGCGCAAATCGATCCCGTGGGCTTTGATCTCCCGGCTCACCATTTTGGATTCTTCCTGGGGCAATACCATGTTCCAATAATTGGCTTCCCGCACCAGAAAGGTCACCGGGATATCCCGGCTGTGGAACATCTCCGCCATTTCGATGCCAATCAGCCCGCCGCCCACAATGACCGCCCGCTGCAGACTGTCGCTGTGGTCTTCCATGTAGGCCAGGTCTTGATAGCTGTAGAGCCCGCGCACCCCTTTGAGGTCCTGCCCCGGCCAGCCAAATTTGTTCGGCTCGGAGCCTACGGCCAGCAGCAGTTTATCATACACCAGGTCATTACTGCCGTGGAAGTGAAGGGTCTTTTGCTCGAAGTCGATGCTTTCCACGTAGCCCCGCAGCAATTCAATGCGGTTTTCGTCCCAAAACCAATCTTCGTAGGGCTTGATGTCCTCGTAGCGCATGTGCCCCATGTAGACGTACATGAGGGCCGTGCGGGAGAAGAAGTGGTCGGTCTCCGCGGAGATCATGGTGATGCGGTGCTCCGGGTCCAGCTTACGAATAAAACGGGCGGCGGTGCTGCCGGCAATGCCGTTGCCGAGTATGGCGATGTGCATGGCGGTACGGTTTGGTAGGTGGTGAATATACGGAAAGGGTGGGGGAAACCTGATGTCAAGCTTAATTCCTTAGTCTGTTGTCTCTGCGGAGACATCCCACGCTCGTCTTAGCTTGGAGATACGACGCCCTATTGACTGGAACTGCACTTTAGTAGGCTGAGCCTGCTTCTAAATCCGCGAGCGTCAGGCCGTATGGACTGACGAACCGTGCTGCGGTATTTTAGTCAGTCATCCGACTCTGATGCCTTCTGGTCGAGTTCCTCAATCGCAGCTTGGAGCTCAGCTTCGTCTACGGGGACGAAGTGGTATTCTAGGCCTTTGTCATCGACCAATAAATCTGAATTTAGTAGCTTGTAGATAACTTTCATATTGAACTGTGTCCCTCTGTAGAACTCCATAATGATGGTTTCTGCATCCTGCTGCTCATAAAATGATAAAGATGAATTTTCTCCAAAAAAGTCATCTTTAGCTATTTCTCGATTTTGTGACAGTGCTCGTATTACTCTGCCATCTGGAAGGTAAAGTATTCCATGATAATTTATCCCTTGAAAGGTTTGCCCAGATGGAGTCGAATCGCCCCATTCTTTCGGTTTTGACACATAAAAACCGTTCGTTTTAACCATATCAATCTTATTTCATGAATTGCATTAAATCTGCTTCAAATGTAAAATCATTTTCAGACAACAATCCCCCCGCCACCCGTAGCTTACCACCCCAAACCAAGCGCAACGCTCATCGTAGCTTGTAGCTACGACGACCTATCGACTGGAACTGCAACGCCCTATACCCTCAGCTTGGCACCACCGCCCCCCATCGGCTGAAGCTGCAGCCAGTCGGTGAGTGGGGCAGTGGGAATCTACCGCACCAACGTCACATCCCCCTTCAACTCCAGCTCAAAGGAGCGGCCGCCGCAGGCCGAGATCGTCCCCTCCAAGTAGTAGGCATACACCCCTACATTCATCCGCTCGCCACGGAAAACGCCGTCCCAGCCTTCCTCGGGGTCAAAAGTTTCGTACAGCATATCTCCCCAGCGGTCAAAAATCATGAAGCGGTATTCGGTCCAAGCTGCATCGGAGGAGAGGTACGCCCGGTAAATATCATTCACGCCGTCGTCGTTGGGAGAGAACGCATTGGGCAAGTACAGGAGCGAAGAAGGCTGTACACGCGGCGGGGCCAACGTAAACGGCAAAACCACCGTCTCGCAAGCATTACTCACCTCCAAGCTGTAGCTGCCGGCTTGCGTCAGCTCCGTAGCGGGGGCCTGCTCGCCGTTGCTCCACGCCAAAGTCAGCGTACTGTCCGCGCCGGATAGCACTTGCGCACTGATGAGCGCGCGGGGATCCTCGCAGCTCAGGGTATCGAGCAACAGCTCCACTTCCAGATCGGGAAGCGCGGGCACCGTGACGGCCAAGGCACT
>JAAAOU010000315.1 GCA_009908745.1 Bacteroidota bacterium | reverse complement strand
CAGCAACGGCACGGTGCCGGTAGAGGTGACGGTGACGGACGCGGGCGGCGGGGCTGCGGGCTTCGAGCTGTCGGTGGACGGCACGGTGGAAGGCACGTACGCCTACGGCGGCAGCGGCACGACGACGGTGACGGTGGACATAGCGGGCGACGGCCAGGCGCACGACATAACAGTAACGGACATAGCCGACCCTGCCTGCACGGCGAGCACGAGCGTGACGACCACGGACTGCAGCATCCCGTGCTCGATCACCAACCTGGCCGCGGGCACGGGCAGCAGCACGGTGCACACGGTATTCGTGGAGGACTTTGTGTTCAACCCGGCGAGCATCACGATCACGGCGGGCGATATCGTGGAGTGGGAATGGACCGGGGCGGTAGACCATACGACCACCTCGGACGCGACCACCGGCCCGGACAGCTGGGACTCAGGCTTGTTGGGCACGGGGGCGACGTACCAGTCGCCGCAGCTGTCGGCGGGCGTGCACGGCTACTACTGCATCCCGCACGGCGGCCCGGGCGGGCAGGGCATGGCGGGCACGATCACGGTGCAGGCCGACTGCACGAACGGGATGGTGCAAGCCACGGTGACGTTCAACGCGCAGGGCGGCGGCCCGGCGGGCTACGAGGTGCTGGTGGACGGCACAAGTCAAGGCACGTCCCCCTACGCGGCAAGCGGCAGCAACAGCGCCACGGTGCCGGTGCCGGGCGACGGGCAGGTACACACCATCACGGTGCAGGACGCGGCGGACCCTTCCTGCGCGGCAGCCACGACGCTGACGACGCCGGACTGCAATGCCCCATCTTGCTCCCTGGGCGTAAGCGCGCAGGAGGCCGGCGGCTGCAGCAACGGCACGGTGCCGGTAGAGGTGACGGTGACGGACGCGGGCGGCGGGGCTGCGGGCTTCGAGCTGTCGGTGGACGGCACGGTGGAAGGCACGTATGCCTACGGCGGCAGCGGCACGACCACCGTTACAGTGGATATAGCGGGCGACGGCCAGGCGCACGACATAACAGTAACGGACATAGCCGACCCTGCCTGCACGGCGAGCACGAGCGTGACGACCACGGACTGCAGTGCACCCTGTCAACTTTCTAATCTGACGGTGAGTACGGCAGGTGAACCCGCCGTTCATGTGGTGGAGGTGAGAGATTTTGACTTTTTCCCCAAAGACATTAGCGTCTCGCCGGGAGATACGGTGCGCTTTGAATGGACCGGTGCCGTTGCGCATACGACCACTTCTGATGCGACAGCCGGACCGAGCAGCTGGGATAGTGGCTTGCTGGATCAAGGAGCAACTTACGATGTCGTACTGGACGAAATCGGTATACATCCCTATTACTGCATTCCTCATGGTGCTCCGGGGGGTATAGGTATGGCAGGAAGCATTGAGGTGGTACCAGATTGCGATGAAGAAGGCCATACGACCATCAACCTAAGCTTCAACGCCCAAGGCGGAGGAAGTGCCTATCATGTATTTATCGATGACAGCCTGCATCAAGACAGCCCGTTCGACTACGCGCCGGATGGCCAGAACGAGTTGTTGCTGACCGTAGAGGGGGACGGCGCAACCCATGACTTGCGTGTAGAAGATGTTGCGCAGAGTGACTGTTCTACATCCACTACCTTTGATGCGCCATTCTGCAAAGCCGACGAATCCTGCGGGCTTATGCTTTCTGCCACAGAGGCAGGGCCCTGCGATAGCGACAATAATGTAGCGGTAGGCCTTACCATAGTCCGTTCCGGCAATACGGGGGGAAGCTTTGAAGTATTGGTAGACGGTAACGCTTATCCGGGTAGTCCCTTTGATTACGCGGAGAATCAAGATTCCACTTTGCTCAATATCTTCATTGCCGGTAACGGCCAGGATCGCATGATCGTGGTGGCGGATACGGATAGCACTGCCTGTTCAGACACGGTAATGGTCAATACACCGCTTTGTGGGGCACCCTGTGAGGTGCTGGGGCTGGAGGTTTCGGCAGGAGGCAACGCCAAGCATGTCGTCGAGGTGGCAGACTTCGAGTTTATCCCCGCCCAATTGGAAGTAAGCGTAGGAGATACGGTAGAGTTTGTATGGACCGGTGCCATTCTGCACACCACTACTTCTGATGCTACCACCGGGCCTAATAGCTGGAACAGCGGGTACTTGGGGCAAGGCGCTACTTACCAAGTGGTCATTACAGAAGCTGGGCAACACCCCTACTACTGCATACCACACGGCGGGCCAGGCGGAATCGGCATGGCCGGCACGATCACCGCTGTGGAGCCCTGTAACGAAGGGGAAGCCCTAGCTACCGTAAGCTTTACGACCACCAACGGCAGCAGCGCCGGCTATCAAGTATTCCTGGACGGCGTACTGATTGCCGGGCCGATCGCCTACGATGATCCGGAAGGCTTCAACAGCACGAGCGTTCCTGTGCCAGGGGACAGCATGCAGCACATCATTACCGTACAGGACTTGGAGACTAGTTTTTGTGCAGCCAGCACCACTTTCACTACGCCCTTGTGTGAGCAAGTTTGCGAAATCCAAGAATTGCAGGTCACGACCGGGCCGGACCTTGTGCACACCGTGCAAGTAGAGGATTACAATTTTGCCCCTCAAGTACTTGACGTCAGAACGGGAGAAACCATCCGTTTCCTTTGGACGGGCAGCATCCCGCATACGGCTACCTCGGATGCCACATCGGGGCCCGACAGCTGGGATTCCGGATTGTTGGGCCAGGGGGCCTCTTATGAATTGACAATACAGGAAGAAGGGGCGCATCCGTATTACTGTATTCCGCACGGCGGGCCGGGGGGTATCGGCATGGCTGGCCTGATCAATGCTGATCCGGCTTGCGTTAACGACTCGGTACGCGTGGCGGTTCGTTTCAACCTCACTAACGGCAGCAGCAACGGTTACAATCTATTCGTGGATGGCATTCTGATGCCCGGTTCGCCATTCCCTTACGACGATCCTGCTGGCATGAACCAGCACTTTTTGCAACTGCCGGGAGACGGTGCGCAGCATTTCATTACCGTACAAGACACCGAAGTAGGCTTTTGTGCAGCTACCACTTCGGTGACCGTGCCAGACTGCAATGCCTCCTGCGCCGTAGAGGACTTGAGCGCCAGTTTGCCGAGTCCGCAGCGTCATGAGGTGGCTGTAGAAGACTTCGAGTTTATCCCGCAACAGTTGGATGTATTGGTAGGGGACACGATTGCTTTTGTATGGAATGGCATCATCCCGCATACGGCAACGTCGGATGCGACGAGCGGCCCGGATAGCTGGGATTCTGGTTTGTTGGGGCAAGGGGCTGTGTACGAAATTGTCATACAGGAGGCTGGGGAGCACCCCTATTACTGTATTCCCCACGGCGGTCCGGGTGGCGTTGGCATGGCGGGCAATATCACCGCTGCTGACGCCTGCGAGGGAGAGGACGTGATGGTGAACTTTACCTTTCAGGCGCAGGGCAGCAGCACTGCTTTAGAGTGGTGGCTGGATGGAGTATTCCAAGATGAGGTTTTGGCGGCGGACGGCAGCTTTGAAGCCTTACTGCCGGGTGATGGGGCATCCCATGAGGTGATACTGCGGGATGGCGTGGAAGCAAGCTGTGCAGATACCGTGCTGGTCACCACCCCAGATTGTGAACCGGCTGCGGAGCCTTGCGCCCTGAACGCGGATATCGTTCTGACGGAAGGCTGTGATGAGCAAGGGCAAGTTACTTATACCCTTACGGTAAACGCCACCAACGGCAGCGCCGACGGATTTAACCTATACATTGATGGGAGCCTGGCCGCAGATTCCCCCTATCCTTACAATAATGCGGCAGGCTACCCCATCAATCTTCCTGGTGATGGCATGAATTACCACCTGGAAGTTGTGGATACCGACAGCCTGGATTGTGTACAAGAGCTGGAAGTCACTACGCCCGATTGCAGTGCAGCGTGTAGCATGACATTGGATACGGTGCTGACCGATGCCCATCAGGTGCACATCGTGCAGGTCCGGGATTTTGACTTTTTCCCCAAAGACATCACGGTTGATGTGAGAGATACCGTACGCTTCGTTTGGACGGGTGCAGTACCGCATACGGCTACCTCAGATGCTACGCAGGGGCCGGACAGTTGGAATTCAGGGCTGCTGGGGCAGGGGGCCGTGTACGATGTCGTATTAAGTACCGCCGGGATGCATCCTTATTACTGCGTGCCCCATGGTAGTCCGGGTGGCGTGGGCATGGCCGGGACTATTGAAGCTGTGGACCCCTGCGCGGACGGTACGTTGCTGGCGGCTGTACAGTTCTCCGTCACGTCGCCGGGCATTAATGGCTACGAAGTGTATGTGGATGGTACGCTTACGCCCGATAGCCCCTACGACTACGACACCACAGCTACACAAACGGTATTCGTTGAGCTGCCAGCCGATGGCATGGCCCACAGCTTACAAGTTATGGATGTCGAGGATGCGGATTGTCAGCTACAAACCAATGTCGTTTCACCCGACTGTTCCGATCCTTGTCTAGGCTTCACTGCCGACTTTGGGTTTACCGTAGACCCTGTCAACCTCAGCGTGCAGTTTGAAGAGGCTGCTTCTGAGGCTACAGATACTTGGGTCTGGGACTTTGGGGACGGCAGCCCACTCAGCGACGAGCCTTCCCTTTCCCACACTTATGGAGAAGCAGGCAGCTATACGGTTTGCTTAGTGGCAACCGATCTGGAAACGGCCTGCTCCGATACCCTGTGCCAATCCGTAGAGGTAGGCGGCTTTGTGTGTGAAGCGGGCTTTACTTACGAAGCGGAAGGCTTGAGCGTGCAATTTACCAGTACCGCGCAAAGCAGCAGCCCGGTATCTAACCTACGTTGGACTTTTGGTGACGGCTTTTCCCTCGAGGGGGAGGAAAGCCCCGTCTACACCTACGATACGCTGGGGGTATACACGATTTGCCTGACCATAGAGGCGGAGGGCTGTGTCGATGAGTACTGTATGGAATTAGACCTTAGTGACCCTTGCCTGATGTTTCGCCCTGACTTTACGTTTACGGTCAGTGAAGAGGATGCCCTGCGCCTGCAATTTGTGGATTTGACAACCGGCGCGCCTAATCAATGGCTGTGGGGTTTTGGGGATGGTATTACGTCCAATCAGCAGGATCCCATCCATACGTACGACAACAGCGGTACTTACAACGTTTGCCTGCTGGTACAAGACACGTTAAAGGGGTGCAACGAAGCCCTTTGTATGCCCTTAGAGGTAGGCGTGACTGGAACGGCAGAAGCTCGGGATGCCAACCGCTCCCTTACCTTATATCCCAACCCTGCGGCCCGGCACGAAGCTGTGTGGACCGTAGTCGGCATAGAAGAGCAAGACTACGGGCAGCCGTTGCAACTTGTAGTTTATGATATGCACGGTAAGACCGTCAGCAAGCAACAATTGCAAGGCCAACCGCAGTTGCAATTTGAAGCGCCCCAATCCGTGGCCGCCGGCTTGTACATCGTAGAAATACGCTCAGGCGAGCACCTCTATCAAGGGCGGATTATGATTCAGTAGCCAAAATTTTAGTTTAGTATTAGTGAACCCCGTGGTGGCTGTATTGCTGCTGCGGGGCTTTTCTGACCAAAAGATAAAGAAAATGAAGCCAGTATATTCTATTCTAGCCACTTTAATCATCGGTATAGGCCTTGGGCTGTTCATCAGCCGGTGGTGGGGGGGAGAAGAATCGCTTTCGGCAGCGGAGCGCTTGCAGGCTATGCAGAGCTTTTCCAACTGTAGTACAGACGGGACATCCGTAGCCTACACTTGCAGCATGCACCCCAGCCTAGAGCGTGGCGAAGCCGGGCAGTGCCCCGCTTGCGGCATGAAGATGATCGAAAAGCGACTCTTGCCGCAGCACCGGCCGGAGCTGGTTCACTTAAGCAAAGGAGAAGCCACATTAGCCCATGTGCAAACCCAGCGCGTCAGGCCTGTCTCCCGGGTACAGCGGCAAATTCACCTGTCGGGCAAATTGGCCGCGCAGGAAAACCGGATCAAAGAGCAAGTCGCTGGCCTGCCAGGCCGGATCGAAGCGTTCTATGTGGAGGCTACCGGCACTTACGTGCAAAAAGGACAGCCTATCGCTTCGATTTACTCTAAAGACCTCATCTCCTCGGTAGAGATTCTTACCCAGGGCAATAGTTCTGCTTCCATCATGCGCGCCGCCCGCAACAATCTGAAAAGCTGGAACCTGGACATCAGCGTACTGCGGGAATTCGATTTCAAGTCGGGGGATTACCGCAAACCCATCACAATCCACGCGGACTTTGGGGGGTATGTGTTGGACCGTAAAGTAAAGGCGGGCAGCTATACGGCTAATGCCCATATGGGGGTGCCCACTACGCTGTATACCATTGCCGATTTGAGTGAATTATGGGCCGTCTTTGAGGTATACGAAGACGATCTGGCATGGGTGGAGAAAGGGCAGCGCGTACAGTTTGAAGTAGCAGCCTACCCCGGCCGCTCTTTCGCCGGTCACGTCAGTTTTGTCAGCCCGGTGGTAGACCCCATCAGCCGGACGGTGGAAATCCGGGTGGACGTCCCCAACCCGGACGGGCTGCTTAAACCGGATTTGCTGGCAGAAGCCACGTTAAGCGCTAAGGTAGCAACAAGCAAAACAGGCATAGCCGTGCCTAAATCAGCTGTGCTATGGACTGGGCCCCGTTCGTTGGTCTATGTACGGGACACCTCCTACCAGCAGCCCATATACCATCCTCGCACTTTGACGCTTGGCCCTGCTCTGGGGGATTATTACTTAGTGGAAAGAGGCCTTGTGACCGGCGAGCAAGTCGTCGTCAACGGCGCATTCGCACTGGACGCAGCAGCCCAGCTCGATGGCAAAAAAAGTATGATGAACCGGCCGGCGCCCCACCCGGATATCGTTGCAGGCCAAGTTTATGCTGGCTCGGCGGGCGAAAATCCCCATTCAGAAAGATAAAATTGTGTGGGGCTAGCCATCCGCTTACCTTTATACCAACAATTGAAAGACAACTCATGGCTAAGCGCATCACTTATGGTTGGTTTTTGCTGGTTTTTGGGACCGGTCTCCTGCTGAACTTTTCGGCTTGCAAGCACGATCCCATTTACGGCGAAGACGGTATCACGCCTATTGATACTACCGACAACCCCGTAGACACTACCGACAATCCTGTAGATACTACCGACAACCCGGTGGATACCACCAATAGCGGTACGCCTTGTGACCCTGAAGTCGTGTATTTCGACCAAGATATACTGCCTATTTTGCGGTCTAATTGTGCTTTTGGAGGCTGTCACGACGATAATTCGGCGCAGGATGGTGTTATACTGACGAGCTACGACAACGTCATGTTGACCGCAGACGTAGACCCCTATGACCTTAGCGGCAGCGACCTCTACGAAGTCATCACTGATTCCGATCCGGACGACCGCATGCCGCCTGCTCCCAATGAACGGCTGACCTCTGCTCAGATCAGCAAGATTTCGGAGTGGATATTACAGGGGGCTAAAAATGAGCAATGCGACCCCGATGCCGGGCAGTGCGATACGGAAGAGGTCAGTTTTGCCGAACAGGTGCAACCGGTCATCACCACCAATTGTTTGGGGTGCCACAACGACAGTGCCCCTTCTGCCGGGATTTCCCTGGAGGGCTATGAAAACGTGAAAGCGGTAGCTGACAATGGCTTGCTCTATGGCGTCATCAGCTGGTCTGCCGGTTACAAGCCTATGCCTTTCGGCGCAAGCGAGCCGCTGCCGCAGTGTACGGTCGACCAGATCAAATCTTGGATAGACGCCGGTGCCCCTAACAACTAAAAGACAATTATGAAAAAGATTTGGATACTGTGCCTTGGCATAGCCCTGACAGCAGTCTCGAGTTGCTACTACGATGTGGAAGAGGAATTGTACTTAGACACGGCCTGCGATACGCTTGATGTCACTTTTTCTGCTGTGGTCCAGCCTATTATAGCTGACAATTGCCTAAACTGCCACAGCTCGGCTGCCAACTTTGGCGGCGTTACCCTCGAGGGGCACAACAACCTCAAGACCTACGTAGAAAATGGGAAATTGCTGGGCGTCATCCGCCACGAAACGGGTTTCCCACCCATGCCTCAAGGTGCTCCGCAACTGGTGGAGTGCACCATTCAAAAAATCGAAAAGTGGGTGCAAGAAGGCGCCCCTAACAACTAAAATTCAGTTCACCATGAAAAAGTATCTCATCATTCTACTGCTGTTGGCAGTAGCCGGTGCCGGCGTAGGCTTCTATCTCTACAATAAGCCCCACAAAAACATGGAACGCGCCGATGCCGATATGGCTATCAAAGCACCCGCCTTGTTTACTGCTTTCGAAGAAGATGAAACGGCGGCTAATGAAAAATACCTAGACAAAGTCGTGCAAGTGGAAGGCACGGTCAAAGAAGTCAGCAAAGACGAAAACGGCAACCTCAGCCTCACCCTGGAAAGCGGCAGCGATATGTTCGGTGTTATTTGCCAGTTCGACGAGCTGACCAAGCACGGCAAAACCGATTTCAAAACCGGCGACAAAGTTACCCTGAAGGGCATTTGCACCGGCAAGCTCATGGATGTGGTCCTCGTACGTTGTGTGCAGGTTTAAATAACGCTCATCTCCGAGTTCTCATTTTTTCAAGTTAACAAAACTCCGCGATAATGAATAAGATCGTATTATCCCTCAGCCTTTTCCTCCTGTTAGGCACGGCTGTACAAGCACAGAAATATTTTACCCGCCAAGGCAAGGTCTCTTTCTTTTCCGAGACGCCGGTGGAGAACATCGAAGCGCACAACGGCAAAGCCACAAGCGTGGTCGACGCCGAAAGCGGCAAAATGGAATTTGCCATCCTCATCAAAGCGTTTCAGTTTGAAAAAGCGCTGATGCAGGAGCACTTCAACGAAAACTATATGGAGAGCAGCACCTACCCCAAGGCGACCTTTAAAGGGCAGTTTGACAATTGGGGATCGGTGGACCTCACCAAAGATGGCACCTACCCGGTGGATGTGAGTGGCGACATGACCATACACGGCGTCACCCAGCCGGTAAAAGCGGAAGGCGAAATTGTAGTGGAAGGCGGCAAGGTGAAAGGCCACTCTACCTTCAACCTCACCGTAGCCAATTACGATATTGAAATCCCCTCGGTAGTGCGGGAGAATATCGCCAAGACCGTACGCGTGGATGTGGATGTGGATTACCAGCCGCTGGACCGCGGGTAAAATTTAGGTTTAGTACAAGAGAAGGAAGGCTGGAATACCGGCCTTTTTTCTTCTTTCACCGGTATAGAAAGACAACAGATGAAATATTTACTTCCTATTTTGATTACGGCACTGTTTACGATGGGCTCGCAAGCTCAGGAAGACGACCTGCTTTCCTTGCTCGGCGAAGAGGAAGAGACCGTAGAGTATGTCAACGCGGCTTTCAAGACCAATCGCGTGATCAACCTGCATTCCCTTGAAAGCACTTCGGCCGGCGTGCTAGATATCAAAATCAGCCACCGCTTTGGTACCCTGAACCGGGGGGCGTACGAGCTGTTCGGGCTAGACAATGCCACCATACGGATTGGCGGCGACTACGGCATCACGGATCAGCTGACGATAGGCCTAGGGCGCAGCAGTTTCCAAAAGACCTACGATGGTTTTGTGAAGTACAAATTCCTGCGGCAGAGCACGGGTGCCAAGAAGATGCCCCTGACGGCCGCTTTCTTTGCCTCTACCGCCCTGCAAACCATGAAATGGCAAAACCCGGACCGCGAAAATTACTTTTCGTCCCGTCTTTACTATACCTTTCAGATGATTGTCGGGCGGAAATTTAGCGAAAGCTTTTCCCTGCAGTTGTCTCCCACAGTGGTGCACCGCAATTTGGTGAAGACCTCGGCGGAATCCAATGACGTCTTCGCCCTCGCAGCGGCGGGCCGGATCAAAATCACCAAGCGGCTGGCCCTGAACGCGGAGTATATCTATGTCCTGCCGGATCAATTGCTGCCCGGCTTCCGCAATTCCCTGTCTGTTGGGTTCGATATTGAAACGGGCGGCCACGTTTTCCAGCTGCATTTCACCAACTCCACCTCCATGATTGCGCCGGGCTTCGTGGCACAGACGGTGGAAAACTGGGGCGATGGAGGCATACACTTTGGTTTCAACGTCTCGCGGGTATTTACTGTGGTAAAGCCGAAATTCGATTAACGCCACTGCGCTTGGCACGATGGGATGAATTCTATTTTTGATATGGAGAATACGACGGAAAAGATAAAAAGGGGCATCACAGCCTTATTGCTCTTGCTGATCACAGCAGTACTGCCCGCCCAGCATTACCTAGCGGAAGAAGGTAAAGTCTATTTCAAGTCTGATGCGCCTTTAGAGCTGATCGAAGCCCGTTCTACGGCTATGCGTGCTATTATTGATGCCGACAAGCGGACGTTTGCTTTTTCGGTCCCCATAAGCTCCTTTGAGGGCTTTAACAGCCCTTTGCAGCGGGTACATTTCAATGAGAACTACTTGGAGAGCGACCGCTACCCTGCGGCTACCTTCAGTGGCAAGATCATCGAAAAGGTTAATTTTACTGCCCCGGGCACCTACACGGTACGGGCTAAAGGCAAGCTGACGGTCCACGGTATTGAGCAAGAGCGCATTATCAAAAGCGAATTGACCGTTTCGGGTGCAGCGCTTACCGTCCGGGCCGCGTTTACCGTTTTGCTAGACGAACACGACATCACCATACCCAAAATCGTTTATCAAAAAATCGCCGAAGAAATCGAAGTAGAAGTAGAAGCCGTATTCACACCCGAGTAAGCATGAAACAAACCTATCTATCCACGCTGCTGCTGGTTTTGTTGCAAGCCGGGGGATTTGCTCAGGAGCCCTTGTTTGCAGAGCAGCCCTTGGGGAAGCTGTACCGGCAAGTGAAGCCCCAAGTCATGTTGGAGGATCAAGAAGGCTTTATATGGGTAGGGACAGACCGCGGGCTTTTCCGCTACGACGGCCGGCAGTACGAGCTGTTTGCCATGCCGGACAGCCTGTGCAATAATGAGGTCACTGCCTTATACGAAAATGAAGCAGGTCAACTCTGGGCCGGCTTCTCCGACGGCCGGGTATTTCACGAGCAACGGGCGGGGCAGTTCGTGATGTGGACGCTAGAAGAAGGCTTGCCCGTAGCCCCTATCACCGGCCTTGGCGAGGGTGCCGACGGCCAAATATGGATGGCCACCTACGGCGAGGGGCTATACGTGCACAACGGCCGCCACCTCTACAACCTCAACACCGACGATGGGCTGCCGGGCAACGACCTGTATACTTTACATGTGGATGACGCTGGCCGAGCTTGGGTCGGCACGGACGGGGGGATCAGCATCTGCAGCATGCAGGGCCAATCCAAAAATATTGAAAATATCACCACCGCCGACGGGCTGCCCGACGAAATTGTCCGGGTGATTCAGCCAGATGGTAAAGGGCGGTACTGGATAGGCACCTATGGGCAGGGGGTCGTCCGTTATGACCCCCAATCTGCATCGTTTCATACTCTGGCAGAAGACTGGCCGGAAAGCCCGGTGAATACTATACTAGAAGTGAGCCATCAGGAGGTGTGGGTCGGTACGGATGGCGATGGCCTTTTCCGTTACCGCTTTGCCGAAGAGCGGCTACAGCCCGTTCAACATGCAGCATTGGGAAATGGGAAAATTCAAGATTTGCATTTTGACGCGGAAGGCAACCTATGGGCCCTGCACCGCTCCGAGGGGATATACAAGGCCAACCGCCGTTTCGAGTTGGTGGCGGAAACCTTGCCCCACATACAGGCGGTATTGCAACAGCAGGACGGGAGTCTATGGGTAGGTACACAAGAAGGGTTGTTTCGCTACGATGACACTCGGCGGTCGTTCACCATGGTCAAGCCCGAGAATGTCATCAGCTTGCACGAAGGGCGGGACGGCCACTTGTACGTTGGCACTTTTGGCAACGGCTTGTATTGCATGGACTTGGAAAACGGCCGGGAGAAGCACCTCACCGCTGCCGATGGCTTGGCTAACGGCAGCGTGCTCGATATCAGCGAGCAGGGCGATACGATATGGCTGGCGACCTTGGGTGGGGTGTACAGCTTGCGCTGCGGTTTCGAGCGCCCGGGCTCAATTTCCGCCGTCTTGCAGCATTTTGATCAAAAGAGTGCGGTGGGCACCAACTTTATCTACACCGTTTTTCCTGATAGCAAAGGCCGCGTGTGGTTTGGAACCGATGGTGAGGGCTTGAGTGTGCTGGAGAACGGCAAACTGCGCAACTATGTGCAGGCTGACAGTGTGCCTATCCAAGCGGTATATTCTATCGCCGAGGACCAACGCGGGCATATCTGGTTCAGTACGGCCCGGCAGGGGGTGTTTTCCTTCGACGGGGAGCACTTCACGCAACTCAGCGTCAAAGAAGGCTTGCGGGACCAAGTTGTTACAAGCTTGATCACCGACGCCGATGGCCATATACTGATCGCCCATTCCTCCGGGCTGGACATACTCGACCCCGTAAGCCGGCACATCATTTACTTTGACGAGGAGGCAGGCTTGCAAGGCCTGGACCCTAACCTCAATGCGGTGGCTAAGGGGCAGAACCGGCAACTCTGGCTGGGATGGGAGGACCGGCTGATGCGTTATACGGCACTGGACGATACGCTGGCGATACACCCTAGGGTAGTGATCAAAGAAGTATCGGTCTTCTTGGAATCCGTGCGGCAGAAGTCACCGGCTACCTTCGGTGCTAGCGATAACAATTTAGTATTCGAATACGTCGGGCTATGGTACACTAGCCCCGAGAAGGTGCGTTACCGCTACAAGCTGGAAGGCTTTGACCTAGACTGGATACAATCGGGCGATGAGCGGGCGATTTACTCCAATTTGCCGCCCGGCAGTTATACTTTCAACGTAAGTGCTACGGAAAACGAAAGCTTCGATCAAGCGCCTATCGCTAGCTATGCCTTTACCATACGGCTGCCCATCTGGCGGCAGTGGTGGTTTGTATTACTGCTCCTGCTGTCGGTCATAGGCCTGGCTTATCTCTGGCTGCGGCAACGGGATAAGCAAAAGGAACGCGAAGCCCTGCTGCTGCGGGAAAAGGTAGAAAGCCAGTACGAAGCGCTCAAAAGCCAGATCAACCCACATTTTCTTTTTAACAGCTTCAACACCCTAATCACTATCATCGAAGAGAATCCTGACCTTGGGGTCGTATACGTCGAGAAGCTCTCTGATTTTTACCGCAGCATTTTGCAGTACAGGGAGCAGCAACTCATCGGCCTGGAA
Organism: Bacteroidota bacterium; assembly: GCA_009908745.1. Lineage (GTDB taxonomy): Bacteria > Bacteroidota > Bacteroidia > Chitinophagales > Saprospiraceae > Phaeodactylibacter. The sequence goes on along the minus strand of JAAAOU010000315.1, from coordinate 10,478 downwards.
GAGGAACTGCGCCTGGTGCAGGATTACATCTTCTTGCTTCAACAGCGATTCGGGGAGCATCTCCAACTGCAAGTGGAAGTCGATAAGCCCGCACGGTACTATGTGGCCCCGCTCGCCCTGCAAATGCTGGTGGAGAACGCCGTCAAACACAATGTAATATCACGCTCCAAGCCCTTGTACATCAGTATACGGGTAGAGGGCAACGCTATACTGGTGCGGAACAACCGGCAGGCGAAACTGACCAAAGCCCCCTCCACTGGGTTTGGCCTGCAGAATATCATTACGAGATACCGCTTGCTAAGCGAGCAAGAAGTGCAGGTGGCACAGACCGATCACACCTTTGAGGTCGCGCTGCCCGCGCTGCAAAACGGAAGATCATCATGAACGTATTAATCATCGAAGACGAAGAAGCAGCCGCCCGGCGATTGGAAAAACTAGTGCTGGGGTTGGAAGCCCAGACTACCGTGTTGGCTAAGCTGGACAGCATAGAGTCGGTGCTCAACTGGCTGGAGCAGCACGAGCTGCCTGACTTGGTATTCATGGATATTCACCTGGCCGATGGCTCTAGCTTCGAAGTGTTCAATCACGTAAAAATAGACTGCCCCATTATTTTCACCACGGCTTATGACCAATACGCTATTCAGGCGTTCCGGGTGAATGCGGTAGACTACCTGCTCAAGCCCATCAAGCGGGAAGAGCTGCGGGCGGCACTCGACAAGTATCAGCGGCAATCCCAACCCCAAACCACTTTCAACTACCAACAGCTGGCGCAATCCATCAAAGAAGACCCTTACAACCGCCGCTTCCTCATTCGCATTGGGCAAAATATCAAAGTCGTCGACGCCAATGACGCGGCCTACTTCTACACCGAAGATAAAATCACCTTCGTCGTCACCCACGATGGCAAGCGCTACCCCCTAGACCATTCTTTGGAAAAGCTGGAGGAAATGCTGGACCCCCGCCGCTTCTTCCGCGTCAACCGGCAAGTCATCTTGGGGTTGGAGGCTATACGGGAAATGTACGCCTATTCCAAATCTCGGGTGAAAGTGGAGCTGGAGCCCCCGGCCGATATGGATATCATCGTCAGTACGGAGCGTTCGCCGCATTTCAAAAAGTGGTTGACGGGGGAAGAATAGCAACCACAAGAGTGTTCAGCCATGAATTATTCCCGTTCGGCAATTTTCGTTTGAAAAAGGACAGGTAGTACGGTAGATTGCGGTTTGTAAAGCATTTATTATCAACAATCTACACAACTATGAAACAAACAATAGTTCTTTTTTTGACACTAGCCACGGCGATTGGCTTGTACGCTCAAGACTGCGATCAAGTATGGCATCAATTTGACTCCGCTACCCCCTCAGAAACCGGCGAAGACATGGCCGTGGATGGCGCTGGAAACGTCTTTGTTTCAGCAAGCAATAGCAACGGCACAAATGTCATGAAATTTAGCCCAAGTGGCTCTATGATTTGGTCGGCTTTTAATAACAACCCAAACGAAGAAACCACAGATATTTCTGTAGACGGGGATGGCAATGTCGTTGTCTCCGGTTATGTTTGGCAACTAACAACAGGCGGTAATTATGCTGGGACCCATACTTGGATCGCAAAGTATGACGATATGGGGAATGAACTTTGGCGGCAAAGTTTTCCCGTATACATGTTCCAGATTTTCAGCAACGATCATCTTAATACTCATGCTCATGGCAGCAATGGAGCGCATTACTTAGCCGCCGATGATAACGGGGAGCTGAAGTTGTATAAGCTTTCGTCAAATGGCAGCCTAATATGGGAGCGCAGTTTTGGCAATCCTGCTTTATACGATTATCCTACTGCTTTGGATGTATCTGGCGACGGCAGGGTGTTGATGACAGGAAATGGCGCTAACGGAGGGCATATCTACCTTGCAGTCTATGATGAAAACGGCAGCCTTCAATGGGAAGCCGATGGGCCGGCGGATTACGATGGAGTGCCGGATGCTCGGTTTACTGCCAATGGGAACATAGAGTTGCTGACGAGAGGCGCTGGAGGCGGTCAAGCAGCGGATATCGCAGTGCTGACTTACGACCCGCAAGGGAACCTTGACGGCACTTTGTTTTTCGACCCTGGCTTTAATGAATTCCCGAAAGCGTTTAATAAGAACAGCGGTGCCTATTACTTCATTTGTGAAGTGACACAAGCGACAGGCTTGCCTTACACCGACTGGCTCACCGTAAAAGGAGGTGCAAATGGCAATGTGATATGGTCGGACCGTTACGATGGTACAGCGAATAATGACGAACGGCCTAAGGATATTCATTTCGGTCCCGACAATGCGCTCTACGTGACTGGGAAAGGAGGGCCTCAGTACCCACATCCTTCTACAGGCTTGTCCAAAATGAGCAATATTACGCTTAAATATGCCCCCTCAGACGGCAGCCGTCTTTGCACTATAGTTAATCAGGATGAGTCCTCCGAAGGACAGCGGGTACTGGCACGCTCTAATGGTGATTTTTATGTCTTGGGGGATGGCGATCGGGACCTGTATAAGTATGGAGTAGGCTCTCCTCCGCCTACATGTGATACCCCCACCGGATTAACCACTTCCAATATCACCGACATTAGTGCAGAACTCAGCTGGACGGCGGTCACCGGGGCGCAAACTTACAATGTCCGTTACCGGCCGCAGAGCGCTTCAGCATGGACTACGCAAAACACGGCGAACACCACGATCGTCATTGACGGCCTGATGGCGGAGATGCCTTACGAATGGCAGGTCGCAACGGTCTGTTCTGGGGCTTCTTCTCCTTTTTCATCTTCCAGTACTTTCATGACCGACGTGGACCCTGGCAACGGTGGCGGTGGCGGTGGCGGCCCTTGCGCGGCTACGGCTACTGCGGAGTTTCCCGACAACCCCTTGACCACAGTGAATGATAATGTCACCACCACCACCTACGATTTGGAGGATGGTAGCCAAAACCCAACCTTTACCATCTCTGATATTGACAAATTTGGCAGCGATGGAAGAGGTTACCTGGATAAAGTTACTGTCACTTACATTGATGGAAGTGGGGTAGAAATAGAGTATGGGGTGTTTTATGGGGATACGCAAAATGAGGTCGAGGTATCCATCGATGGCTTTGTAGATCAAATCACAGTCAGCTTAGTTAATGGCTTTAATAGTTATTTAGACTTTACGCTATCCGTGGATTTTTCTCCAATTGCCTACTGCCCTGATCAACCACTCTGCCCCGACGGAGATGCTGACCAAGACGGGGTCTGTAATTCCAATGATGTTTGTCCAGCTTTTGACGATAACCTGATCGGTACGCCCTGTGATGATGGAGATGCATGTACGACAGGGGATGTCTATACGTCAAATTGTAATTGCGAAGGAACCTATACAGATAGCGATCAAGATGGAGTTTGCGATGCTAATGACATATGCCAAGGTGGCGACGATAACATCGACTCCAATCAAAACGGGGTGCCGGACTATTGTGAATGTGCTCCCGGGCTTGGACAATTTCCGGAGAACCCCTTGACACATGCTGGTGCCGGCTCTAATTCCACAACTTATAACTTCCCGCCAAACAGCAAGCAAATTTCTTTCAGTGTTTTCAATATTAACGAGGCTACAAGGTTTTTCTACAGCTATGATGAAAAAGTAGATATCACTTACGTCGATGCTGCTGGTACTACACAGCTCTACGGCACTTATTTAGGCAGCCAAGTAAGCACCGTTAACGTAGACATCAGCGGGTTCGTGCAATCTGTGACGGTAAGTTTAGAAAATGCGCTTGACGAGGATACTAACTTGCCCATGAGCGTATCGATGTCAGATATCGACTACTGTGTAGAAACTTTAAACCTTCAGGAAAGCCCTCAGACGTCTAACGCATTACCCGAGCAAAATAGGGTAGGAGTTACGAAACCAATGGACTTTTCCATCTGGCCAAACCCTGCCAAGAACGAAGCCTCCATTTCGTTCAGCCGTACCCCCAAGGCAGGCAGTGAAGTGTTGGTGAAAAATAGCCTTGGCCAAGACATCGCACGGTATCAGCTAGGCACCGCTCGGCAATACAACCTAGCGCCTCAGCAATGGAATACCCAAAGTCGGTTGGTTTGGGTCGTTCTGCTTGAGCCTGGATGTAAGCCGGTCGTCAAGCGGTTGGTCGTGATTCGATGATGGACGGACCGTAGACGGCTACTATCAGCTAGCTAGCAAGAACCCGGGGTGCTACTCGTATGAGCACTTCGGGTTTTTCTATGAGCAACCCAATTGTTGAATGAAGACCACCCCACTGCCGCCGGAATACCTTACTTTTGCCCCAGCAAAAAATATTGGTATGCCAATCATTCCAACTTCATCTTACCAAGCCGCCGGCATCTTCCGCAACGCCCACGCCAACACCATCTACCCGGCCTTTTTCCGGAAGGTAGAAGGCGTGGCCTACGAACGGGAGCGTATCGAGACTCCGGACGGGGATTTTCTGGATTTAGATTGGTCAAAAGTAGGCAGCCGCAGTTTGCTGATTGCCCTGCACGGCCTGGAGGGCAGCGCTTACCGGCACTACATTCTTGGTATGATGCGGTACTTCAACGATCAGGGCTGGGACGGCCTGGGCCTCAATTTTAGGGGCTGCAGCGGTGAACCTAACCGCCTGTTGCGTTCTTATCATATCGGAGAGACCGAAGACCTGAAGTGGGTCATTCAGCATGCGCTGCGAACCGGGAAGTACGAACGTATCGGACTGGTCGGCTATAGCCTGGGCGGCAATGTGGTGCTCAAATACTTGGGAGAAGACCCCGGCCAAGTAGCCGATGAAGTCGTCGGCGGCGTCGCCTTTTCCGTACCCTGCGACGTGAAATCGGCCAATACCGAGATCGACCGCTGGCATAACTGGCACTACCGCAAACGCTTCTTGGACGACCTCAACCGAAAAATGGAGGAAAAAGCCGCCCGTTTCCCCCATCAGTTGCATTTGCCGGCGCAGATGCCCCGCGACTTCCGGGAATTTGACGACCAATTCACAGCGCCTATTCATGGGTTTGACAGTGCCGAGCACTACTGGACGAGCAGCAGCGCCATCCACTACATCCCGGATATCGAGCACCCGGCCTTGTTGGTTAGCGCGGCAGACGATTCGTTCTTGAGCCCGCCTTGCTACCCTTTTGAGCTCGCTAAAGCGCACGAATATTTCCACCTGGAAGTGCCGCGCTATGGTGGGCACGTCGGCTTTGTGACCCGCCATCCGCAGGGCTACTACTGGACCGAGCAGCGGGCGTATGAGTTTTTGGGGGCGTATTAACCCTTTTTTGCTAAAAGCACGTTAAACCAAGGGCTTATACCGATACTTCGCACCATATTTGCAGTTTAATCATTGATGCAAGAACAGGAACCTAGCATACCATCCCAAAACGAGCCCGAGGAGCAGCCACGCTCTTTGGCTGCCAAGCTATGGAGTTGGCTCAAACGGCTGCTGTTATGGGGTAGTATTTTGCTATTGCTGGTTTTTGGCGCTTTGCAATTGCCGCCGGTGCAGAACCGGCTAGCCCAAGAGGTGACCAAGGTGCTCAGCGACGCCATGCAAACCACGGTCTCCATCGACCGCCTGCGGGTGACCTTCCTTGACGAACTGGTACTGGAGAACGTCTACGTCGAAGATATCCGACCGCAGGACACCCTGCTCTTTAGCCGCCGCCTGTACGCTGACTTCAGCCTCAACCCCATCAGCTACATCCGCCGCGGGCTGGTGATCCAGGAAATCGAGCTGGACAGCGCCACGGTGAACATCCGAAAGCTGGAAGGGGAATCCGAAAACAACGTGCAAATCTTATTGGGGCGCTTGTTTACCCCCGACGACAGCCGCTCCCGCGAGGACCGCCGGTCCTTCCGCATGGATGTACAGCAACTCACCTTGCGGCAGGTCCGTTTTCTCAAAGAAGACAAAGTGCGCGGCCAGCTACTGGATATTTTCTTGGAGAACGGGCAGGCCACCTTCGAAGAATTTAACCTGCCGGACAAGATCATACACGCCGAGCGGGTGACCTTAAGCCGGCCTTATGTCAAAGTCGGTAGTTACAAAGAGCAACCCATCATCACCCCCGCCGGGGATACCCTCGACCCATGGGCGGTGGATACGACCTTGCTCAATGACACCCTGCCCACGCAGCCGTTCTACGCCACCATCGGCCAATTTCGGCTGGAGGACGGCCGTTTCTCCCTGCACAATTGGCGCAACGCCCCGGTGAAAACCACTCCAGCGGATGAGCTGGACTACAAGCACATGGCGGCCTATGACATCAACATCGGCATCAACAACTTTTCCTTTTGTTCGGACAGTCTGGATTTTGAGGGGCAGGTCGAGCAGTTTGCCCTGCAAGATTCGAGCGGCTTCGTCTTGGAAAACCTCACCGTGGGCGACGGCCGGGTGTGGAACCACGGCCTAGAGCTGTACGACTTGAGACTCAAAACTCCCTATAGCGAAATCGGCGACACGCTTATCTTCCGTTACGACACCTACGAGGATTTCAAGGATTTCCCTATGGCGGTGGACATGGAAGGGCACCTCAACGGCTCTATCGTCACGCTGCGGGATGTGATCACCTTTGCGCCTAAGCTCGACGAGAACCAGTTTTTCCGCGGCAACCGCGACCGGCGGCTGTTTGTCGATGGTTTGTTCTTGGGGGAGGTCAACAACCTGGATGCCAAAAACATGTACATCGCCTTGGAAGACCGCAGCTTGGTCGCCGAAGGCAACTTGCGTACCACCAACCTCGTCGTCCCCGACGCCCGCATCATCAACTTGGAGCTGGACCTCCTGCGCACCAACATGCGCACCCTGCGGCAGCTCTTCCCCCGCTTCCGCCCCCCCGAAAGCTTCAACCGCTTGGGGTGGCTGAATTTCCAAGGCAACTTCGACGTATTCTTCTCCGACTATATCGCCTACGGGGAACTCAACTCCGCCCTTGGCCGGGCAGCGCTGGACATGCAGGTGCGTAATTTGGACAAAGGGCGGGACCGGGCTTCCTACGGCGGAAAGCTCTCGCTGATCGATTTTGATTTGGGCGCTTTCGCGCAAAACCCCGACCTCGGGCTGGTCAACTTCAACTCCCGGGTCTTCAACGGGGTAGGGCTGACGGACGAAAGCGCCAGCGCAGAGCTGTACGCCGAAGTGGAAAGCTTCCTCTACAAAGGCTACAATTACAAAAACGCTATTCTGAATGGGAATTTGAAGAAAAACCAATTCCGCGGGGATTTCAACATTCAGGACGAAAATATCGACTTCACCTTCGAAGGGCAGGTGGATCTCGGCGATTCTATCCCCCGTTTCAACTTTGACGCCCAAGTCAACCGTCTGGTCTTGCAGGCCCTCAATCTTGCCGAAAAGCCGCTGATCCTCTCCGGCGGGGTGGCGCTGGATTTGCAGAACAGTACGCTGGCTGAAATCGAAGGCAACGGGCGGGTACGCAATTTCTTGCTGCAGCATGTGGGTAAAGATACCATCCGCGTCGACTCGGTGGTGTTCAATTCCAACTTCCAGCCCGACGGCCAGAAACGCTTCACGATTGCATCCGATCTGGTACAGGCCGAATTGCTCGGCAGTTTTAACGTTGAGCAGGTGAGCGGGGCCTTCATGGGCTATTTGCAACGCAATTACCCGGTCTACTTCAACCGCCTCGGGTTAAAGCCTCCCCGGCAGGATATCCGCAATAACAGCTTTACCTACAACATCGACATTCTGGACACCAAAGGCTTGCTCGCCGTTTTCGACCCCAAGCTGGACCGTATTCAGGGGGCGAATATCAAGGGCGTTTTTGATAATGTCACCGACTCTATACACGTCTCGGCCTATATCCCTCATTTCCAGTACGGCAATGTGGCACTCAACGACATTGGGCTCTTCCTCTGGCTGGAAGACTCCCTAGGCAGCGCCAACATGCGCTTGGAAGAAGTGGTGCTCAACGACAAGACTACCCTGCAGCCGATTCAGATGCTGGCTGAGATCGACAAAGATACCTTGGATGTAGGCTTGGCTTACGAAACCGACGAATGGTCCTGGCTGGATGAGCTCAACGTCAATGCCCAGATGTTCGTCAAGGACAGCCTCAATTACCAGTTGCAGTTTGAGCAATCCAACCTAGTCATTATGGAAAAGCCGTGGCTGATCGACGGCGAAAACGCCATCACTTTCCGCAAGGGCTACGTCAATACCGAGCACTTCTCCATGTCCAGCGTAGAATACCCAGAACGCCGCGTAGTGCTGGAAAGCAAAGGCGATAAAGGCCTAGAACTCAAAGTGTACAGCCTGGACTTCAGCTTTATCGACCAAGTATGGGATTACGAGGAACTGGACTTCGGCGGCCGGTTCAACATCATCGCCGGGGCAGGCGATATATTTGAAATGGAAGACCTCACGGCGACCATCATTGCCGATACTTTTCTGGTCAACAGCGATGATTGGGGCGCACTGCGGCTCGATGCCAATGCGGACGACCTGGATAGCCCCTACAATGCCTATCTGGCGATAACCAAGGATACGGCGCAGCTGATCGCCGAAGGCTATTTTAACCCCAAAGACCAGCGTGGTGCCCGCCGGGGCCTTGAACGGCAGCAGGCCCAATACTTCGACTTCGACCTAGATGTCACGGGATTCCCCATGTCTATTGCCGAGTACTGGATCGGCAGCAGCGTCTCCAACACCGTCGGGCGGTTTGATACGCGGCTGGATGTCTACGGTCTGCCTGCTGACCCCCACATCGATGGCACTATCTCCGTGCGGGACGGGGCGACGACGGTAGACTTCCTGCAAACCCGCTACTTTTTCCCTAAGGGTACCATTATTGCCAATGATGTTCTGTTTGATGTGACGGGCAACGAAGTCTACGACAAGTACGGCAACGTAGCGGATATCCGGGGCGGCATCACCCACGAAAAACTGAAGAACCTGGGCATTGACGCGACCATGCAAACCGAGCGCTTCCTGGCTTTGGATACCAAAAAAGGCGACAACGAGCTCTTCTACGGCCATGCCCTGGGTGAAGGCAACGTCATATTCAGCGGCCCCTTCAGCGCGGTGGACATCTACGTCAACGCCACCGTGGGGCGGGAAACCCGGCTTGTCATCCCCGTGAGTTACGGTACCGAAACGACGAAGAAGCTGAGCTTCATCAACTTTACAGAAAAGAAACCCCGCCGGGGCAGTACCGGCAAAAAGAGCTTGAGCGAACGGGCCGAAAGCGTCAAGCAAAGCCTGACCGGCGTAGACTTGGAGATGGACCTGACGATCACCGATGAGGCGGTAGGGGAAATTATATTCGACGAGCAAGCGGGAGATATTATCAAAGGGCAGGGCAGGGGCGATATCCGCATACTCGTCCCCCGCAGCGGCGAGTTTCAGATGTTTGGCGATTATGTCATTGAGGAGGGGGACTATCTCTTCACCTTGTACAACGTGGTCAACAAAGACTTTGACATCAAACGGGGTGGCCGGATTACCTGGTCGGGCGACCCCTTCGAGGCACAGATTCGCCTAGAGGCGGAATACAGCGGCTTAACTACACCCGTCTCCAACTTCATCCAAGAATACCTTGTCGACGCGCCTCCACAGTTGCAACGCGACGCCAGCCAAGCCACGGACGTAGACCTGACCATGCTGCTGCGGGGGGACCTGCTGAAGCCCGTGATCAATTTTGAAATCGAATTCCCGGAGTTGGTAGGCGGTTTGAAAACGCTGACCGACAGCAAACTGCGCATTTTGGAACAGGACCCCAACGAGATGAACCGCCAGGTCTTTGGCTTGATCGTGGTGGGGCAATTCCTACCCTCCGACCTAGCCTTCCAAGGCACCGATATTTTCTATAACACGGTAAGCGAGTTCGTATCCAACCAACTGTCCCTACTGCTGACCGAGCTGTTTTCAGAATTTTTCGCAGAGGGTAGCACCCTGTCCGGCATCGACTTTGACATCGCCTACAACCAGTACCAAGCGACACTGGGCGAGACGCAGGAGTTTAGGCGGGGCGACGAATTTCAGGTGCGCTTGCGCCAACAATTTTTTGACGATCGCCTGTCCATACTTGTGGGCGGAAATGTAGATATTGGCAACAGTGCGCGGGTACCGGACGCTTCGGGCACCTTTCTGGGCAACGACGTAGTCATCGAGTACTATATCAACCGGGACCGTACCTTGAAGGTGCGGGTCTACCAACGCTTGGAGCCAGACATCGGCGGGGGTAGCCGCTTGGAAGTAGGCACAGGCTTGAGTTACCGCAAGGAGTTTGACAGCTTCGGCGCATTCCTGCGCAGTTTCCGAAAAGACGCAAAAAAGGCAACAGATTGAAAAAAGCAACTACGCTCGAACAAGCTTATGACCCCGAACATTTCCGCTCGGTGGGGCATCAGCTCGTCGATCAATTGGCGGACCATTTGGCTAGTGTACAGCAGCGGGACGGGCGAGCGATCCCCTACACCCCTCCGGAAGACGAACGGCGGCATT
>JAAAOU010000323.1 GCA_009908745.1 Bacteroidota bacterium | reverse complement strand
AGCTTTCGCGCTTCTTCGGCGGGGGTGAAAAAGCTGCTGGCCGCTCTGGAGCAATACAAACCTGAACCTACATCAAAAACCACCACCCGGGGTAAACCTACAGCCAAAAAAGAAGCCGGCAAACTAAAAGCTAGGGTCCGTCGCCTATCCGGCGCATTGGATGGCAAAACCATCGTATTCACGGGCGCGCTATCCGAAAGCCGCAACGCCCACGCCAAGAAAGTGGAAGCCGTAGGGGCAAAAATGGTGGGGGCGGTGTCGGGCAATACCGATTACCTGGTAGTCGGCAAAGAAGCCGGCGATGTCAAGGTGAAAAAAGCGAAAGCGCTGGGCGTCAAGAAAATCAGCGAAAAGCGCTGGCTGAAAATGCTGAATGAGGCCTACAAACGTATCCTCCTCAACAAAAAGGTGGTCTTCACCGGCAAGCTCGACCTGCCGCGCCGGGAGCAGGAAGCCCGCGCCAAGAAGCTGGGGGCACAGCCCACGGGTACGATCTCCGGTAAAACCGATTACCTTATCGTCGGTCAGGTGCCCGGCAAAAAGAAGCTGGCTGATGCTAGAAAGTACAGCGTCAAAATTATCGAGGAGGGGGTTTGGAATGATATTGTGACTACGTTGTAAAATATTTTACAGTTTTACCCGCCCATACGCTGACGGCCTGGATACCCCTCTTCGCTCCACTACGAAGACCGCCCGAGCCATGCCCCGCTCGTCTCCTCCCTATGGGGGAGGTGCCCGCAGGGCGGAGGGGGACCTTTTACCGTGAAGGAGAGCGAAGCTCCCTACAAGGCAAGCATTCTACATTACCATAGATTTACATTTCACAGTTTTACCCGCCCATACGCTGACGGCCTGGATACCCCTCTTCGCTCCGCTACGAAGATCGCCCGAGCCATGACCCACTCGTCTCCTCCGCCGCGTGAATGCTTGAAGGAAGAAAAACGAAATATATATTTCTATGTTCTCCTTTCCACAGACGTATTTAAAGGGCAACTAGCAAGGGGCTATTTGGGAGCCATAGACGAGATCATTGAAAGCAATATATCAGGATTTGACGCTTTACGTTTTCGCAAAGACGTGGAAGACTTGTTTGAAGAGCAAGGGTGGTTAGCTTACGCATAGGCAAAGCATCAAATCAAATACTTTATCCCCATACTCGTCAAAACCATCAACACAAAAAAGCCCACCAGCAAACCCGCCTCCCAGCCCAGCAGCCGTTTCCAGTCCATCTCAAAATCAATGATCACTTCCCTGGCGCGGCCGGGCAGCAACCGGCTGCTGCCATAACCCAGTACCAGCGTAATAGCAGCGCCAATGGCATTCCACCAAAACCAGAAAATCTCCGGTACAAACAGCCACAGGTAGATATTGCACAGCACACCGACAGCCAGGCCTAGATTTACGCCCAGGGCATGAGTCCGTTTCGTCATCACCGCCAACAGGAAAGTGGCAAGTATCGGGCCGTAGAATACCGAACCTATTTTGTTGATCGCTTCGATGACCGTATCCGCGATTTCGCCTGCAAAGGCCGCCAGTACGATGCAGACTACGCCCCAGAATAGCGCTGCCAAACGGGAGTAACGCATGTAGATCTTGCCTTCCAGCTTTTGGTTTCGGCCGATGAAGTCTTCCACCGTCACCGCCGCCAGCGAGTTGATCGCCGAGCTCAGTGACGACATGGCCGCCGATAGTATGGCGACGATGAGCAACCCAATAATGCCGTGCGGCAGGTAATCCCGTATAAAGATAGGAATCATCATATCGGGTTTGTCCCTCGGGATTTCAGCCAGAAATGCGGGGGTGGACAAGGCAAGCGTGCCAATGATCAGCCCCATGATGCAGTACGTGAGCGTTACCGGAAAGCGGATCAGCCCATTGAACAGTAAGGTCTTGCGCACCACACCCATGTCGCGGGCCGAGAGCGTGCGTTGTGCTTGCGACTGATCGGTGCCATAGTAGGAAACGTACAGGAAAAAACCGCCTAATACCATGGGCCAAAACCCAAACTCTTCGCCGGACTGAAAGCCCCAGCCGGAAAAATCTACAGCGTCCAGACGCGTGCGGTCTACCTGGCTGACAAAGGCATCCCAGCCGCCAATTTCGCTCAGCCCGTATACCATACAGACCACGATCCCAAAAAACAGGATGATCATCTGTATCATATCGCCGTAAACCACTGCTTTCATACCACCCTGCAGCGAGTAGATCAGCGTGATAATGCCAATAATACCCAGGGTGGTGAAAAACAATACGTCCAGCACACTCTCGATAATGATGGAGACTGCGTAGACCATCACCCCAGTCGCAAATGCCCGGCTGATCAAAAATACCCCGCTGAGCAGTAAGCGGGTAGAAGCGCTAAACCGGCGTTCCAGGTACTCATAAATGCTTACAATACCTGCTTTATACAGCGGCGGTATGAGCACTGCCATCAAAAACAGCATAGCGATCGGCACCCCAAACTCAAAGCTCAACCATTCCAGGCCACCGCCCTCGCGCAACCCTACAAAAGCGGGGGCGGAAATGAAACTAATAGCGGAAAGCTGCGTGGCCATAATCGACAGCCCCAGTGGCAACCAGCCGAAACTCTTGCCGCCCAAGAAGTAGTCTTGCCCGTCTTTTTGCTCTTTGAAAATATATCCCAGGCCTAAAAACCCGATGGCGTAGACCGCCACGATGATGTAGTCTAAGGTGTTCATTGGCTTTCGCTTTTGTAGCAGTATAAAACGACGGTTGCCGCTATTGCCTTGGCGGCAAAATATACATGGCTGCCGCCGCAGCTGCCAAAATAATCATTTTAGCCAAACCTTATCTGCAAGCTCTGTGTTGTAACTTTAACTTTTTAAGCATTCATTCATGGTCAGCGAGATGAAGATAGAAGACGAAATCCAACAGACAAAGCCGTTCCGCAGCAACCGCCACCGGGCTATGGTCAATCTCATTTTTACCCACAACTGGATGGTCGACCAGCTGAAAGCGAAGATCAAGCCTTTCGGTATTACCATGCAGCAGTACAATGTGCTGCGCGTACTCCGCGGAGCCGGGGAGCCGATCAGCACCTCCGTTATCCGCGAGCGCTTGCTGGATAAAATGGCCGATACTTCTCGCATGGTGCACCGCCTCAGCCAAAAGAACCTCGTCCTGCGCCAAGAGTGCGGTCATGACAAGCGCCTGGTGGACGTATCCCTGACCGACAAAGGCTACGAGCTACTGGAAAAACTCGACCATATCGAAAGTGAAGTGGACAGTATTTGCCAGCAGCTCAGTGAAGCGGAGGCTGGGCAGCTTAGTATGCTGCTGGACAAACTCCGCGGGTAAGCGGCCTATTTGACAACTTTCTGCACATACACATCTGCACCTTGCTGTACCACGAAAAGATACACCCCGGCTGGCCAAGTTGAGGTGTCAATCCGTTTCGACCATTCGCCCGCCTGTACGCGCTGATTGCCCCACATTGGCTGCCCATTTAGATTTAGTACACGGATTTGGTACTCGCCTGGCTGCGCCGATTGCAGCAGGATAAAGAGTTCTTCCGAAAACGGGCTTGGCATAGCTTGTGCTTCGGTGAGCCCTAGCCGCTCCACACTTTCCACAATCACCAATTCTATCGACGTCCAAACACAGCCATTTGGATCCACAACTTCTACGGTATACCCGCCCGACTGTTGGGGCAGGAGCGTGGGTCCCGTGGCACCCGGCAGGGCTTCACCACCCAAAAACCACTGGTAGCTTTCCATGCCTTCCGCGGCTTGCAGCAGGTCTCCGTTCAAGCTGATAAGCGGGCTAGGGGGCGTGGCCATATCTACGGTCAAGGTATTGGAAAAAGGCGAGTCGCAGCGGCCCAGCTCATTGGCCCGCCAGCGTACTTGGTAAGCGCCGGCCGCCGTAGCTTCGTACTCGGGCGTATCGGTCAGGGCGACCAGCTTATCGTCGAGGAACCAGGCGTAAGTGTAGCCTGCGGGCGCCGCAGCGGCGTTGAGCATAGCGGCGTCCTGTGCGTTGCAAAACAGGGTGTCGCCTTGCAAAGTTGGGGCCTCGGGCGTCTCGCAATTCGCCCGCAGCCGGTAGACGCGCCCGGAGGTAAGCGCGCCTACGTACAGTTCGCCTCCCGCATCCTGCCCGAAAGTGGCATATTCGCCGCCGACGTCGTTGAGCACTTCGGTGTTGCGCCAGCTGTCGGGCCCGGTAGGTTCCAGTATCCAGAAGCGGCCGGAGCAAAAATCGGTATACACGTACTTGCCGTACAGCCCCGGGTAGGCCTCGCCCCGGTACACGAAGCCGCCCGTCACAGAGCAACCGTCGCTACTGCCGGTGCGGTAGGTGTGAATGGGAAAGGTATAACTGCTCTCTGGCCCGCAGCCGCCCAGGTTGAAGGCCTCAAACCCTTCGTAGCAACGCCAGCCGTAGTTGAGGCCAGACCCGCTTCCCGCCGGCACATAGTCAATCTCCTCCCACTCGTTTTGCCCAACGTCGCCAATCCACAAATCACCGGTAAGGCGGTCGAAGCTGAAGCGCCAAGGGTTGCGCAGGCCGATGGCCCATATTTCGTCTAGGGTGCTGCCGTCGTCGACAAAGGGGTTGTCGGCCGGGATGCTGTAAGGCGTGCCGTTATCCACGTCGATGCGGATGATCTTGCCGAGCAGCGTTTGCGGGTCTTGGCTCAGGTTTTGCGGGTCGCCGCCGCTGCCGCCGTCTCCCATGGCAATGTAGAGGTAGCCGTCCGGGCCGAAGTACAGGTCGCCGGCGTTGTGGTTGCCGTAGGGCTGCGGGATATCGAGCAGCACCAGCTCGCTGTCCGTGTCTGCCAAGTCAGGGTTGTTGGCGCTTACGCTAAAGCGGGAGATACGCGTGTCGCCGTTGTTGCGGGTGTAGTTGACGTAAAAGTAGCCGTTTTCCGCGTAGTCGGGGTGGAAGGTCAGCCCCAGCAAGCCGCGCTCGCCGTTGGCCGGGCTCACCCGCCCGTCGATGTCCAAAAAAGGCACGGGCAAAAGCGAACCGTCGCCGTCGAGGATACGGATATACCCTGGCCGCTCCACGATAAAGAGCCGCTCGTCTCCGGCGTTGGTGATATCGGCGGGTTGCTGCAAACCTTCTACCACCAAGTCCAGCTCCAGTTCCGGCTGGGCGTAGGTAGAGAGGCTTAAGAGGCACAAAAGGGGGAAA
>JAAAOU010000218.1 GCA_009908745.1 Bacteroidota bacterium | reverse complement strand
GCCCGGGATGGTGTCGCTGCCCATCGGCATAGTTTCGTCGTAGACCGTGCCGTTCACTGTCAGGCTCTCGCCCGGGCATAGGGTCTCGCTGATGTCGTTGACCGACGCGCCGCCGAAGCTTAAATCCACGCTGATAATACTGTCGCAGCCCGTGGCCGCACCGCCCGCGATGACCTCGATGCCGCTTGGGTTGGCTTCGTCGTAGACCGTACCGTTGACCATCAGGCTGTCGCCGGTGCAAAGCTGTTGCTGAATATCGGTGGTGTCAAGCGGGAAGAAAGTAAGCGCCACATTTACGATGCTATCACAACCGTTGGCCGCCGCGCCGGGCAGCACTTCCGTACCGCTGGGCAGGGCTTCGTTGTACACGGTGCCGTTGACCGTGAGGCTTTCGCCGGGGCATAAGGCCGCGTTGACGATAGCCGTATCGGGCGGAGGCAGAAAGTCTAGCATTACGCTGACAATACTGTCGCAACCGGTGGCCGCGGCATTTTCCAACACCTCTATCCCGCTGGGCATGGCTTCATTGTAGACGGTACCGTTCACTACAAGGCTGTCGCCCGGGCAAAGCTGCGGTGTCAAGAAATTGGTATCCGGTGCCGTGAAGGTCAGCATCACGTTAATGATGCTGTCGCAGCCGTTGGCATTGGCAGCCGGGAATACTTCCGTGCCCGTAGGCATGGCCTCGTCGTAGGTGGTGCCATTGACCACGAGGCTCTCCCCTTGGCATAGTTCGACTTCCAAGTCGGCCGTGTCCAGGTCGAAGAACGTCAGCGTGACGTTGATGACACTATCGCAGCCGGATGCGCTGCCATTCGGGATCGTATCTACCCCCATAGGCATGGCTTCATTGTAGGTAATGCCGTTGACCACGAGGCTGTCGCCCGGGCAGAGGGTTTGGTTGATGTCGTTGACCGAAGCGCCGCCAAAGGTGAGCATCACGCTGATGAGGCTGTCGCAGCCGTTCACTTTGCCATTGGGGAGGAGCTCCGTACCCGAAGGATTGCTTTCGTTGTAGGTGGTCCCGTTGACGATCAGGCTGTCTCCGGTGCACAATTGCTGCTGTATAAACGTGGTATCTTCCGGGAAGTAGGAGACCATGACGTTGATCACGCTATCGCAACCGTTGGCCGCCGCGTCTTCCAGCACCTCTACACCGGCAGGCATGGCTTCGTTGTAAGTGGTCCCGTTGACCTGCAAGCTCTCGCCGGGGCAAAGGGTGGCCATAAGGTCAAAGGTGTCGATCGGCAATACGGTCAGCGTCACATTCACGAGGCTATCGCAACCGCTGGCCGCCGCGCCCGGCAGCACCTCCGTGCCCGTGAGCTGGGACTCATCGTAGACCGTGCCGTTGACTATGATGCTCTCCCCCGGGCATATCTCGGCTGTAAAGTCCGCCGTGTCCGTGGGCAATACGGTCAGCGCCACGTTTACGATGCTGTCGCAACCGTTGGCCGCCGCGCCCGGCAGCACCTCCGTGCCCGTGAGCTGGGACTCATCGTAGACCGTGCCGTTGACTATGATGCTCTCTCCTGGGCATATCTCGGCCGTGAAGTCCGCTGTGTCTGTGGGCAGTACGGTCAGCATCACGTTTACTACGCTGTCGCAACCGTTGGCCGCCGCGCCCGGCAGCACCTCTGTGCCCGTGAGCTGGGATTCATCGTAGACTGTGCCGTTGACTATGATGCTCTCCCCCGGACATATCTCGGCCGTGAAGTCCGCCGTGTCGGGAAGCGGCAAGAAATTCAACGCCACGTTTATGATACTATCGCAGCCGCTGGCCGCTGCCCCTTCCAGTACTTCAGTACCAATGGGCAGGGCTTCGTTGTAAGTGGTCCCATTCACTACTAGGCTGTCGCCCTCGCAAAGGTCCGCCATCAACTGCGTGGTGTCCGGCACAAGGTAGGTGACGGCCACATTGATGATACTGTCGCAGCCATTGACAGCGCCGCCGGGGATGGTATCCGTCCCCATTGGCGTAGCTTCATTGTAGGTAACCCCGTTCACCACTAGGCTGTCGCCCGGGCAAAGCGCTTCGTTGATGTTTTCTACGTTGGGAAAGACGAAATTGAGATCGACGAATACCGTGGAATCGCAACCGTTTGCAGTGACCCCCACAAATACTTCGGTGCCGGACGGGTTGCTCGCGTCGTAAGTCGTGCCGTTGACAACCAGGCTTTCCCCTTCGCACAGGTCTCTGGTCAAGGTTTGCTCCACCGGCTGCAGTATCCTTATTATATCCGCTTGTGTAGGGTTGCCCTCACAAACGGCGTCTTGCAGGCTAAGGAATTCTACCCGAAATTCGTCTTCCGGAATCCCTAGCGCGTTGGGGCAAATTTCGATAGTGGTATCCGCCGCGGCAACGGACAGGTTGAAAGTTTGGTCAAAAGTATTCGAACGCACTTGGTATTCCAGCTGATAGGGTGCGGTGCCCGAGAAGGACAGGTCGTATACCACGCATTCGGAAGGGCAGATAGTCGTGCCAGAAGCCATGGTTTCAACGGAAGGTGCAGGGTTAAGCGTGTCGATGACAAACAAACCGCTCAAGTCGCAGCCCATATCATCAACCGCCCTAAACTCGTAGATACCGGGTTCGAGCCCCGTAATATCCTCTGTATTGTCACCGTTGTTCCAAATAAACGTAAACGGAGGGTCGCCCCCATCTATCGTTAAATCGATGCTACCATCTGCACTGTTAGGGCAAGTCGCTGACTGGACCTCTGCGTATAAGGTCGCCCCACAAGCCATAAGGTTCATGGTGAAAGAACAGGTTTGTGTACAGCCATTAGCGTCTTCGACCACAACTTCATAATCGCCGGCCACCAATCCCGTGATGGTAAAAATGCCGCCTGCACTTCCGTTTTGACTCCCGTTGACCGGCCCCGTCCAGCTGATGTCGAAAGGCGGGTAGAAGCCATCGAAGGTCAATTCGGCTTCCCCGTCCGCTGCCCCGGGGGCGGATTCTACGCTGGCCACTTCGCACTGCAGCTTGAGCTCGGAAGGCAATATTTCCAGCGTGGTGTCAATCACACAGCCCGCGTCGTCTACGATGGTTATCCCATACTCGCCGCTGACCAGCCCGCTAGGCGATGACTGGCCGTCCAAGGAATCCACGCTCCAGTCGTAAACCACCGGCGCGGTTTCATTCATCAGGGTAATTTGTATCTGCCCGCTGTCCCCCTCGCAAAGCGGATCGGGCAGCTGAAAATCGGCGGTCATGGGGCAAGGCTGGGTTTCTATGTAAAAAGAACAGCTGCTCTCACAGCCATTGGCATCCGTAAGGGTAGAGGTGTAGTAGCCGCCCGGTAGGTTGTCGATGTTGACAACGCCCGGAGCGGGTTCGGTGAAACTGAAAGTGGCAGGGCCCTGTACCTCGAGGCTGTAGGGGGGCGTGCCGCCATTGAGCAGGATATCTGCCGCCCCTTCGTTGGCAGAAGGCGCCGTGGTAGGGACAAGCACATTGCAGCTCACAACTGGGCCAGCCGGCTCATTCAGCAAGACATTGGCGGACACCTCGCAATTGTTGGCATCGGTGACAGTAACGAGGTACAGCCCCGCCTCTAGGCCGCTAAGCGTGCTCATGCCATCAAAATTATCATTCAGCCAGTCGTAGCTAAGCGGGGCAACCCCGCCGGAAGCAGACACTTCAATCGTGCCATCCGCATCCCCGGCACAGGTCGGTTCGGTCGTTGTCAAATTGACGATCAACCCACAGCCGGTAATGGTAAAGCTGCAATCCGCAGTACAGCCTTCGTCGTCTTCTACGATGATGAAATAGTCCCCGGGGGGGAGATTGTTAATGGTATTGATGCCCGCTGCGCCAGCCTGCGTGCCAAACACGGGCCCCGAGTAATTGATTTCGTACGGCCCTGTCCCGCCGGCAATATCGACTTCCATGCTGCCATCCATGGCCATGGGGCCAGAGGCAGGGCTAGTTACCGTGCAGGCAATATCCAGCGCCGGCCCGTCTTCCACTACCGCCGAGACGATATCGCTGCAGCCTTCTTCGTCGATAACCGTCACTGTGTAGTTTCCAGCGGAGAGGCCGGTGGGGTTTTGCTGCCCATCTATGCCGGTTTCATTCCAGTCGAATACCACAAAGCCGGTGGAGCCGTTTACGATGACGTTGATGGCGCCATCACTGCCCCCGGCACAGGTGACAGGGACAGTAGTGGCACTGGCCGTAAGATTGCAATCGGAAAGCGCGGTAATAGTCGGGGTACAAGTAGCTGAGCACCCATTGGCATCCGTAGTCTCTATGGTGTACGTGCCGGCCGGCAGGTTATCGATATCGTTGTCCAGGGTAGAGCTGTTTAAGGTGCCCGAAGCAGGCCCAGACCAAGAAATGGAGTAAGGGGCGGCCGTACCCATGTCTATGGACACCCTCAGCGAACCGTCATTTGACCCACCTGCCGACACATTGGACAAGACGGTGCAGGACGTGCTCAACGTCTCAGAAACGGTAACGGTGAAAGCGGCTTCGTCGGCACAGCCCATCGCAGCATCGTAGGCGTAATAGGTGCCGGAAGCGTCGACTGCATCGCTGGGGCTTAACATCATCCCCTGGCCGTTTGGCTCGGTGAAATACGCCTGATTGCCCGTAAGGTCACTACCCGTAATAGGCGGCAGTACAAAGTCACCGCAGCTGGTTTCATCCGCTATCGGGTCAAGCACGGGCTGGGGGTTGACGGTGACGTCCAAGAAAGCTTCGGTCCCGCATTCTCCGGGCAGGGGGGTAAACGTCAGGGTATTAGGCCCCAAGAACGCCGAGCTGGGGGCAAAAGCACCGCCCACTACCCCACTGCCCGACCAAATACCGTCGATGCCGCTCACGGTGCCGGGCAGAGCGACCGGGCTGTCTTCGGAGCAAAACGGGCCAATAGGCGCCGGCGTGGGGGTGACCGCTGGGTTGACGAATACACTTAGCGTAGCCGGGCTGGCGCATTCCCCTGGGTTGGGCGTAAAGGTCAGCAGGTTATCGCCGGGCAGGGCCGCCGCAGGATCAAAGATGCTGGCATCGACGCCGGGGCCAGACCAGGTGCCGCTCACGCCGCTTTGGGCAGACGGCAGCACGACGGGTGTCTCCGTAGCGCAAAAAGGCCCCTGCGGGCTAAGGGTAGGCGTGATGGCGGGCTGCACTTCCACGCTCAAGTTGGCCGGGTTGGCGCACTGCCCCGGGTCGGGTGTGAAGGTCAAGCTAAAGTTGCC
>JAAAOU010000379.1 GCA_009908745.1 Bacteroidota bacterium | reverse complement strand
CGCGTCCTGCCCCGTCATGGAGTCCACGACAAAGAGGGTCTCGTTGGGCTGAATCGCTTCTTTGATGTTAGAGATTTCCTCCATCATCTGCTCGTCGATCGAGAGGCGGCCGGCGGTATCTACAATGACGACATCATGGTTGTGCGCCTGCGCGTGGGCGATGCCTTTCAAGGCGATTTCAACCGGGTTTTTGTTGCCCATCTCTTTGTAGACCGGCACGTTGATTTGATCGCCGATCACGCCAAGCTGATTGATAGCGGCTGGGCGGTAGACATCACAGGCGACAAGCAGCGGGCTCTTTTTGCGCTCGCCTTTGAGGTGGTAGGCCAATTTACCGGAGAAGGTGGTCTTACCCGACCCTTGCAAACCGGCGATGAGGATAACCGAAGGCTTGCCTTTCAGCTCAATTTCTGCAGCTTCCCCTCCCATAAGCTTGACTAGCTCATCGTTGACGATCTTGGTCATCAGTTGGCCGGGCTTTACGGAGGACAAGACGTTTTCTTGGCCGAGCGCCTTTTCCTTTATGGTGTCCGTGAAGTCTTTGGCAATTTTGTAGTTGACGTCAGCGGCAACAAGGGCCCGCCGGATCTCCTTGACGGACTGCGCAATATTAATTTCCGTAAGCTTGCTTTCCCCTTTGAGCGTCTTAAACGCCCCCTCTAACCGGTCACTTAAGCTGTCAAACATATTATGGTAGTGGTTTATGGTCCTCGAAATCGCCTGCAAAAATAGTAAAAAGCGCCTTTATAGTGTAATCGACTTGTTTTGCCGGCTCAAATGATCGCCCGTACAGGCTTTACACACTAGCTAAAACGGCATATTCCGCCAAATTGATTAGAGGGCTAGCAAAATTCTTAGCCAAATCCTAGCCCACCGCCGGGATTTCCGCTATAAAATCTTTAAATTGATGCCAAAATAGCACAAATCAGCAATTAGGCATAGAAAACCCACTGAATCAACGGCACAGGCGGCCCGCCCAAAGCGTCGGGCCGCCTGTGCTGAAATCAGATTATAAACAAACAAAACGAAGCTATGTCTTTCCCACTGAAATTGCTCCTGGCAATCGGGGTATGGCTGTTGTTCTATCTGCTAACCTTCAACGGTTGCCAAGACGAACTCTGCCATGCCTGCGACGAAGCCCCGCCGGAAACGACGGAAACCGATACGGGCCCGGCTCCTGCCCCCTCCTACCCGCTTTATTTCCAATGGTCCGACACGACCGCCTATACCAATGCCGGCATTGACAGCCTGAGAGAGGCAATACTGGCTCAAGGCGAAGAGGGACAGCTGCTAGAAATCACCGGATTTTACTACGAAGACGAGACGCCGCCGGACGGTTACGAAAACTTAGGCCTAGCGCGCGCAGCGCAGGTAGCCCGGCTCTTTGAAGGCGAGCTGGAGGGCAACCGCCTGCAGCCAAGGGCCCGCTTGGTGGACGAAACCGAAGGCGTACGGCAACAACCCTTCGAAGGCGCTGCTTTCGAGTGGACCGACAGCAAGACCTCAGCTACGGTGGATGAGATTGGCGACCGCATCCTGATCCGCTTCCCGGTAGGCTCTACCGAGAAAATCTACGACGAAAGCGTGGAACAGTACCTGAACAAGCTGGCCGAACGGGTCAAGCAAACGGGCGAGCGGGTAGAACTGACCGGCCATACCGACAATACCGGCAGCGATGCCGACAACCTCGAACTCGGCCAGGCCCGCGCGGATGCCATACAGCGCATTCTGACCCAAAAAGGCGTGCCCGCTGGGCAAATCAGCACCGATACACGGGGCGAGAGCCAGCCCGTAGCTTCCAACGATACGGAAGAAGGCCGCTACGAAAACCGCCGCGTCGAGGTGCGGCTCATTAAACAAGACTCCAAAACAAACTAAAAACTAGCGTACATCATGGATAATGGAACCCTACTATTAGCCTCCCTCGAGCCCTGCTGGCTGTGGTGGCTCATTCTTTCCGCCCTCGCCTTCATACTTGGGGCCATACTGGGCTGCCTGCTGTGCCGCAACCGCAAGCGCCTGCAAGAGCTGGAAGAAGAAAACGCTGGCCTGCAAGCCCGCGCTACCAACTGGGAGAAAGATTACAACAGCCTGAAGTACCAGCATGAGGAAACCCAAAAGGACCTCAAGACGCTGCGGCAAAAACTCAATAGCTGCGAAGCGGACAAGGCGGTGCTCAATACCAAGCTTGAAAAGCTGCAGCAACAAGCCGGTGAAAGCGATATGCTAGCGGCAGGCCCTGCTACCGTACTGGGTAGAGGAGCTGGCGCAGGTGATGGGGATAGCGAAATCGCCTATGCCTCCTTATTCCCAAATGACAACCTGCAGATCATCGAAGGGATTGGCCCGAAGATCGAATCTACACTGAAAGCCGCAGGCATTTCCAACTGGGCAGCCCTGGCCGCCTCTGATGAAGCTAAACTGCGGAAAATACTGACGGACGACAACCCAAGCCTGCGTATCCACAACCCGAAGTCTTGGCCCGAGCAAGCCCGCCTAGCCGAACAAGGCAAATGGGAAGAGTTGATTGAGTACCAGAAATTCTTAGATGGGGGCAAGGAAGGTACGGGCAGCATGGACACGGACTCCAAACTGGAAAAAATGGCCATGAAAGTGCTGGGCTTTTCTTCCAACCCGGAAGACCTGACTATCATTGAAGGTATTGGCCCGAAAATTGAGCAGCTGCTGAAAAATGCAGGTATTGACTCTTGGCAGGCTTTGGCCAAAGCGCCCGTAGAACGCCTACGCGACCTACTGCAAGAAGGCGGCGCTAACTACAAATTGGCCAAGCCCGATACCTGGCCACAACAAGCCGCTTTGGCTGCCGCTGGCAAGTGGGGCGAACTGCAAGAGTTGCAGGACCGCTTGCAAGGTGGTATCGACCGCGGCTAGTAGACAAGCTGTACAAACTACACCCTACTCCCGTTGCCAACCGGCGGCGGGAGTTTTTTTTGAACCACCTGCCGTTATGGGCGTTTTTGTCTCAAAACCAACCTAGCGTATGACCTTACGAGCCTTCCTTTTTCTAACCGTAGCGGTAATACTGTACAGCTGCCAAACAGAGCCTCAGCCGAACTCCACGGAACAAGCGCTGCCGCCATCCACCCCTAACCCTCCCGCCGAAGGCTTCAATGCTGAGGGCTCCGACCCGCAGGCCATAGCTATTGCCGATTCCGTCATGCTAGCTATGGGCGGCCGCCAAAGCTGGGACACCACCCGTTACTTCCACTGGAACTTCTTCGGCATGCGCACCTTGCTCTGGGACAAGAAGGAAGGGCTGGTCAAAATCACGATGCTGAAAGACAGCACACAGATGGTGGTGGACCTAGACACGGGCGAAGGTAAAATTTACAGCCAAGGCAAAATGGTGACCGATGAAACGGCGCTTCGGGAAGGCTTGCAACAGGCCAAAAGCATCTGGATCAACGATGCCTACTGGCTCTTTATGCCCTTCAAGCTCAAAGACAGCGGCGTGACCTTGGCATACCTGAAAGCCGATACCACCCAAGCCGGCCAAGCCGCCGACCTGCTGCAACTGACCTTCGATAGCGTGGGGGATACGCCCCAAAACAAATACCACGTCTGGGTAGGAAAAGAGGACCGGCTCGTGCGGCAGTGGGCTTACTTTTCGAATGCCACGGACGAGGAGCCCAAGTTCATATTGCCTTGGGATGACTACCAGACCTACGGCGACCTCCTGCTGAGCGGCGACCGGGGCGAACGGCAAATTACCGATATCAGGGTAATGGAAGAAGTGCCGCGGGCGGCTTTCGCGGTTAATTAAGAGCCGGCGAAACGATAACGGTCCTCGATGTACTTGATGATTTCGCTGCTCTTCTTGATCTTGATATTGGCGGAACCGGTGCGGATATAGAAAACCTCCTGCTCCACCCCTTTTTTGTCCGTGTCCCGGTAGAAAACGGGGGACTTGGCCGGCGGTGTGTCAATGCGGAAGACCATTTTCCCATCCAGCTCTTCGATATCGAAGGAAAGCTGGGTGGCGAAGAATGAGCCTAAATTGCGCTGCACCGCACTTGTGATACTGCGTTTGAAATTGTCGACATCCGAAGTGGAGGCGTCTAACCCAATGATGGAACAATCATCATCTACCCCACAGAAAACCGTGCCGCCGTTGAGGTTCATGAATGCCGATAAGGTTTGAATGATCTTGTCGCGGTGGTACTTGTCGATCGATTCTTTAAACTCCACCATGTCGCTTTCCCCTTTTTCGATTACGCGCTTGCTGTCTGCCGACTCATCCGCTACCAGATAAGAGATGATTTTTTGCGTAAGCGCCCAGCTCAATTTCAGCTTGAGGTCCTTGGAGATGCGATCGTCATCAAAAACCGCTGCTTTGTCAAAGACGATGAGCTTGGAGGGTTCGGTGGCGCGGATGGTACCCAATCGGGAAGTTTTGTTGTAAATGGCAATCTCGCCAAACAACTGGCCCTTAATGTATTGCTTGGGCTCTTTGCGGCTGAGGTAAAGGATCAACCGCCCGTAGTGTACGACGTAAAAAGACTCCCCTTTTTGCTCGATAGAGAAGACCTCGTGCCCGGCTTCGTACTCCACGGTGCGTGCCACACTGGCTAATTCCTGTATCTCACGGTCGGTCAGTTTTGCGAATTCCTCGCAGCGGCGAAGGGTTTTGATGATATCTTCTTTCATGTTGTTAGTCGTGTTTTTGTACCAGCATTTCGGCACCAGCCGGTCAGCTGATTCGTCTACTGCTCATGCAGCTATAAAGCTAATAAAAATGTTCTATCCACACAGAAAACCTTATCTTAGAGCGGATATTTTACGCAAACGAAAACCAGGATAATATGGCAGACAACACCAACACCAGCCCCCTACCCCGGGTGGCTTATTTCTGTATGGAATATGGCCTTGACAACCGCTTCAAAGCCTACGCAGGCGGATTGGGCATACTGGCCGGCGATTACCTCAAAGGCGCCAAGCAATACGACTACCCCATCGTCGGCATTGGCATCAAGTGGAAGCAAGGCTACACCGACCAATATATTGGCGAAGACGGCCAGCCCTACGATTCCTATAAGAATTACGACTACGATTTCATGGAGGATACCGGCATCACCGTGAATGTAGATATCCGCGGCCGTAAGGTCGACTGCAAAGTCTGGAAGCTTGAAGCTTTTGACAACGCCCCGCTCTACCTGCTCGACACGGATGTACCCGGCAATGAGGACGCCTGGAT
>JAAAOU010000119.1 GCA_009908745.1 Bacteroidota bacterium | reverse complement strand
CTTGCTCCGAAGCGGCGGCAACGCTTGCTGCAAACTTGGTATAGTCTATCCCATTTCCCGCTCAACCGCCGAAAAGCGGTCGCCCTACTAGAGCGCTACAACGTACCTACCTTGGTGCTGCTGGGCCAGGATGACCAGATCGTACCCAGTTCCCGCGTGCAGCCTTACGTAGAAGAACTGCCCTCCGTACTGGTGCACGAGGAAGCCGGCAACCACTTGAGCGTGCTCGGCAAAGTAGCCCCTTACCTGCAAGATGGGCTGTTGCCTTACTGGCAGTGGCTACGGATGAAATGATCAGGCCCAGACTTTACAACCCTCGGTACAATTGGTGCAAATGTCAATCTGGTCCCGCCCCTGCAGGAGCTGGCGGCGGAAAGACTGGTAAGCGGGTCCCTGCCACAACTGCTTGAAGGATTGCTCCTTGAGGTCGCCCAGTTGATGCTGCGCGTCTTTGTCGAAACAGCAGGGAACGACCAAGCCATCCCAAGTGATCACGCAGGCATGCCAGAGTTTCCAGCAGTGGTTGAGCAGCTTGTTTTTTACCCGGTAGGTACCATCGGCTTGCCGGGTGTAGCGCGCGTACTTTTCATTGAGTGGGATAAGGGGGTTGCCATGCTCGTAATCGTACACTTGTGCCGTTTTGAGCTTTACTTCATCAATGCCGATTTCCTCGGCCAGGCGATAAATGTCGGGGATTTGGTGCTCGTTGGGCCGTACGACCAGGAACTGGAAGATGATGTGTGGGGTGCGGCTGCCTAATTCTTTTTTGGCTTGCACGACGTTGCGCGCGCCCTGTAGGACCACGTCCAATTTACCAGCTTTGCGATAGTTTTCGTAAGTCTCTTGCGTGGTGCCATCTACGGAAATGATGAGGCGGTCTAGGCCGGAGGTTACCGTGCGCCGGGCGTTGTCCTTGTTCAGAAAATGGCCATTGGTAGAAGTGATGGTATAAATCCCTTTTTGGGAAGCGTGGGTGACCATCTCCAAAAATTGTGGGTTGATATACGGTTCCCCTTGGAAATAGAAGATGAGGTAGACGAGCTCCCGCTGCAATTCTGCCAAGGCCTTGCGGAAAAAGTCGGCTTTGAGATTGCCGGTAGGGCGGGTGAAGGCACGCAGGCCGCTCGGGCACTCCGGGCAGCGCAGGTTGCAAGCAGTGGTGGGTTCAACGGATACGGTGATGGGTAGCCCCCATTGTATAGGCCGGCGTAGGAGGCGGGTGAGGTAGTAGGAGGAGAGGACTTTTAGGGCATTCCAGAGGCGGGGGAGGGTAAGCTTGGTGGCGAAGTTGTAGGCGTCTGCTCTTTTACTCATAACTTTATTTATTCGCCAACTGCCCACAAGCCGCATCAATATCCTTTCCCCGGCTACGGCGCACCGTTACCATAATATCCCGTTCGCGCAGGTAGCGGGCGAAATCGTCAATACGATGTTCAGCAGATTTGCGGAAAGCGGCCCCGTCTATAGGGTTGTACTCGATAATATTGACGCGGACCGGAAAGTCTTTGCATAACTTTGCCAAATTGGCTGCATCCTCTAGGCTGTCGTTGAAGTCTTGAAAAGTAATGTATTCGTAGCTGATCCGATTGCGGGTCTGACGGTAGTAATAACGCAGGGCCTCCATGATCGTCTCCAAATTATTCTGCTCGTTGATGGGCATGATCTGATCGCGCTTGGCATCGTCGGCAGCATGCAGGGAAAGGGCCAAGTTGACTTTTACCGCATCGTCGGCTAGGCGCTTAATCATCTTAGCGATGCCGACCGTACTTACGGTGATGCGGCGGGGCGACATGTTCAGGCCATCTTCAGCCGTTATGCGGTCGATACTCTCAAGCACATTCTTGTATGCCAGCAATGGTTCACCCATACCCATGTAGACGATATTGGTCAACGGGTGGCCGAAGGCTTCTTCGCACTGCTGATTGACCATCACCACTTGATCGAAAATCTCAGCGGCATCGATATTGCGCTCCCGCTTCATGCGGCCCGTGGCACAGAATTTACAACTCAGGCTACAGCCTACCTGTGAGGACACGCAAACCGTGTAGCGGTCGTCGGCAGGAACAGGAATAAGCACCGCTTCGATAAGGTGCCCATCGTGCAGGCGGAAACGCGACTTGATGGTGCCGTCGAGGCTGCGCTGCACCGTATCTTCCACTATGGCATTAATGACGAAACGCTCTTCCAGACGCTCCCGGAGTATTTTGGAGAGGTTGGTCATTTCGGCGAAGGAACGCGCGCCTTTCTGCCACAGCCATTCGTAAATTTGCTTGGCGCGGAACTTCTTCTCCCCCATCTCTTCCAGTAGCTGCTTGAGCTCGGGGAGGCGTATTCGGCGGATATCTTGTCGGTCGGTGGTGGTCATTATTTGAAACGGTTAAATGGCTTGGCATTGGGCACGCAGCCACGCTTGCTCTTCTTTTTCAAGCAACGGACTCAGTTCATCAAACACGCGGGCGTGGTATTCGTTGAGCCATGCTCGCTCTTCCGCATCGAGTAAGTCCTTGTCGATCAATGCAGTGCTGATAGGGAACAGGGTTTGGGGCGTGAAGCCCAAAAAGGGCGTGTCCTCTTCTTCCGTAGATTCCAGCCGTTGCTCACAAAGCTCCAAGTTTTCAATACGGATGCCGAACGCCCCGGCTTTGTAGTAGCCCGGCTCATTGGAGGTGAGCATACCTGGCATTAGGGGCGTCTGCCCGCGGCCGCTCAGCGGGTTAGGCGTGATGCCCTGCGGCCCTTCGTGCACATTTAGGAAATGGCCAACGCCATGGCCAGTCCCGTGACCGAAGTTGAGGCCAGCTTGCCACAGGGGCGACCGGGCTAGCGTATCCAGCTGCACGCCGGTGGTCCCCTGCGGGAAGACAGCGCGGGACAGGGCGATGTTCCCCTTCAACACCAAAGTGTACGGCGTTTTCACGCTTTGGTCAAAGGGGCCCAGTGCTACCGTACGCGTAATATCGGTAGTGCCCTCGTAGTATTGCCCGCCGGAGTCAATCAGCAGTATGCCTTCCGGCTTTATAGTAGCCGATTTTCCCGCTTCCGCCCGGTAATGGACAATAGCGCCGTTGCCTTTATAACCGACGATGGGTGGGAAGCTTGGGCCGAAGTATTGCTCCTGCTGCTGCCGGAACTGCTCCAGTCGTTCGCCCAAATCGTATTCGCTGAGCGTTGTGCCTTTTTCCAGCTGCGCCTCCAGCCAGCGGTAGAAACGGACCAAAGCTACGCCATCCTTCTGCATGGCGCTGCGGAGCTGTTGTTGCTCCACCTCGTTTCTTATGGCTTTCAGCGGGGCGATGGGGTCCGCTTGTTTTACCCACTGTTCTGCCGGAAGTTGCTCATGGAGTAATATGCTAGTTGTAGCGGGGGTATAACCGATTCGGGCTGAAGAAGGCTGCTCCGCGATAAACGCTTGCAAGCTGGCATAATCGTGCAGTTGTACGCTATCCGCGCGGAGTGCTTGACGCAATTCCCCCGGCACTTTACCGGAGTCGACAAACCAGTGGGCCTGCTCCTTGCCCACCAGCAGGTAGCTGATGACTACCGGGTTGCAGTCAATATCGCGGCCGCGCACATTGAGCAGCCAGGCGATGCTGTCCAGGGCAGTCACGAGGTAGTAATCCGCGTGCTCCAGTTTTTCGCGTACAGCGGTCAACTTGTCCCGGCGCGATTGCCCGGCGTAGGGCAGTGCAAGTTCAAAGGCGGCTGCTTGGGGCAAGGGGGGACGGTCTTCCCAAATTTCATCAATGAGGTCATGCTCGTAGTTGAGCTGCAGACCCTGCTTATGCAGCGCCCGTTCCATGCGTTGTAGCCCCTGCACGGTATACAGCTCGCCGTTGCAACCCACGGTAGCCCCTTCAGGCAGCTGCTCGGCGAGCCACTTCATGTGCTCTGCCGTGTGGGGAACTTTTAATTTTTGGAGCTCAAAGCCGCTACCCTTCAGCTGTTCTTCGGCTTGAATGAAATAGCGGGAATCCGTCCACACCCCGGCTTCCTCTTGAGTAACCACAGCGGTGCCAGCCGATCCGTCGAAGCCGGTAAGCCAACGGCGGGCTTGCCAGTGGTCAGCTACATATTCGCTTTGGTGCGGGTCTTGGCTGGGGATGATATAGGCATCGATGCCTGCTTCTCGCATGACTTGTCGCAGCGCATCCAACTTGTCTACGGTGGTCTTCATTGTGTATATTCTTTGTCTTTTACTCCGGCAGGGCAGCAGGGGCAGCAAGCTGGGAGATCACCAAGCCTGCATCATTGATACGGGAAAGCCGCACGGGAGCTAGCGTATTCAGCATGTCCTCCTGTAGCGGCAGTTCTACCCGGATGTAGTTGTCGGTAAAACCGGACATTTTTCCTTCCTCTTTGCTTTGCTCGAACAGCACCTCCCGGCTTGTGCCTAGGTACTGCTCGTAGAAGTGCCGACGCTTTTTCTCGCTCAGTATACTCAGCATCTTGTTGCGGCGGCGGCGTTCTCCCATATCCACATGGTCATCGCGCTCATAGGCCGGCGTGTTGGGGCGCTCGCTGTAGGTGAAGACGTGCAGGTAGGAAATATCCATCTCGTTCAAAAAATGGTAGGTCTCCAAAAAATCCTCTTCGGTCTCGCCGGGAAAGCCGACGATGACGTCTACCCCGATGCAGCAGTGTGGCATAAGCGCCTTGATTTTCGCTACCCGCTCGGCGTACAATTCTCGTTTGTAGCGGCGGCGCATCTCCCGCAGTTGCTTGTTGTTGCCGGATTGCAGCGGCATGTGGAAGTGGGGGACGAAGCGCTGGGATTGGGCTACGAATTCGATGACTTCATCGGTACACAAATTGGGCTCGATGGAAGAGATGCGGAAACGGTCGATGCCTTCGACTTCATCCAACGCTTGGATAAGGTCGATGAATAGGGCTTCTTTTTTGACCCGTTTCCCCTCGATGACTGCTGTGCCGTTGCCGAAGTCGCCGATGTTGACGCCGGTGAGGACAATCTCCTTTACGCCCATGTCGGCGATGCGGCGGGCGTTGGCTACCACGTTCTCCACGGTATCACTACGGCTGCGGCCCCGGGCCAATGGGATGGTACAAAACGTACATTTGTAGTCGCAACCATCCTGTACCTTCAAGAAAGAGCGAGTGCGGTCGCCAAAGGAGAAGGCGTTTACAAATCGGTTGGCTTCCTTTACTTCGCCTGCCCGCACCAAGCCTTTGCCGGGTGCTTTGCTCAGCTCCTCTACAAAGTCTAGAATACGGAACTTCTCTGCTGCTCCAAGCACCAAGTCCACGCCCTCAATGTCGGCAATTTCCTCCGGCTTGAGCTGTGCATAGCAGCCTACCACCACCACTTTGGCGTCGGGTGAGTACTTCAGCGCGCGGCGCACGATCTGCCGGCATTTTTTGTCTGCAAAGTCCGTCACCGAGCAGGTGTTGATCACATAGATGTCCGCCCCGTCTTTGAACCCCACCTCCGAATAGCCCGCTTCTTCGAACAGCCGGCCGATGGAGGAAGTCTCCGAATAGTTGAGCTTACAGCCCAGGGTGTAGAATGCTACGCTGCGTGGTGTCGCCATAATCCTTTATGCTTTAGCCGCTTGAATAACGGTGCAAAGGTAGGGATAGTTGGGGGGCGGGGCAAGGGGGAACTATGTAATACTATCTACACCCCTTTTCCAAAGTTGCAAGAGTCACACGGTTTTAATATATTGAAGTATCAGAAGCTGAGCAATATGACTACTTATCGCGTGAACCTACAAGAATTGACGGAAGCTTGGTTACGGGAGCTTAAAGAAAAGTACGGAAAAAGCGACGTTGAGCTGCGTATCTTACCATCCTCCAGCACAACATTTGACGAAAGAGATTTCTGGAAAGTCATTAACCTACTAGACTGGGCTCACGATGAAGACGATGTCGAAGCCATCATCGAGCCAGCCGTTCAATACTTGAGTGAGCAGGATATATCAGCTGTATATGCCTTTGAGGATTTGCTAACGGAGAAATTGCGCTCACTCGACAGTCATATTTACGCGCAGCAACTTGGCGAGCATGCTCCTAGTAAGGAAGGTGACTTTTCATCCGATTACTTTCTGTATGCGAGGGCATGTGTAGTAGCTAATGGTAAAGATTATTACGAGGCGGTACAGAAAGACCCTTCTGAAATGCCTCAGGAGCATACTTTTGAAGCGCTCTTATCCATTTCGGGCAAAGCTTACGAACGGAAAACAGGAAAAAAATTCGACTATCAGCCACCCCAGAGCTATGAGACTTACAGCAACGCTGAAGGCTGGGACCGACCGCTGTTGGATCGCCTTACTGAGGAGTAAGTAGCCTAAAATATGCCACGCCCAACTCACGGAAATTCGAACAAAAGCCGAAGAAAGCACCATCTTTACGAAATTAGAGACAAAGTAAAAGATGATGTTTATAAGTACGGTATTTGTGGAGACCCATTGAATAAAGACGGTAGCTCCCCCAGAGGCAATAAACAGGTTAGATTGTTCAACAACTTGGTGGAGTGGTCTCGCTTTTTTGCTCGTATTCTTCTTACCGGCATCCCTGGTCGCAGAAAGGCAAAAGAAATCGAAACCGAATACATCGAAAGATATCGGCAAAAGCATGGAAAGCCTCCTCGAGGTAACAGAGATTAAATATCTTTACCCCAAAACCACTCATGCCCATTCAACTCTACAACACCACCGCCCAAGCCCTCATCTTCGATATGGACGGCACCATGGTCGACAACATGATGGCGCACCACCGCGCTTGGCAACGCAAGCTCCGCAGCCTGGGCCTGGAGATGAGCCTGGAGGAAGTGCGCGAAAAAATCCACGGCGTCAACGAAGAAATACTGCTGCGGCTCTTCGGCGACCGCTTTGACGATGCAGAACGGCGCTACCACGCACAAGACAAAGAGGCAGAGTACCGGCGGGTGTTTGAATCAGAATTGCAACTGCTAGACGGCTTGCCGAAGTTGTTAGAAGACAGCCGGGAAGCGGACATCCCCATGGGAATCGGTACCGCTGCGCCCAAGGAAAACGTAGACTTTGTACTGGACAAGCTTGAGCTGCGCGATTGGTTTGGCACCGTCAAGCACGCAGGCGACGTGACCAAAGGCAAACCCAATCCCGAAATCTACCAGTTAGTAGCAGAAGGCTTGGGATTACCGGTGCAGGAGTGTGTGATTTTTGAAGACAGCCCTACCGGGGCGGAAGCGGCACACAACGCGGGCAGCCCGGTGGTGGTGATCACGACTACCCACACGCCCGAAGAATTTACACACCTTCCAAACGTGCTACAATTCATCGGAGATTTTCGAGACTTACAGTATCAACTGGGGTAAGGTTTTTTCCTTACCTTCCTGCCCGAAAATTTCAAACCAAAGGATTAGTATGTCTACAAACAAGTTATTCCCCCTGCTCCTAGTGGGGGTACTGCTACTGCCCTTCACGCTCATTAGCCAAGAAGCCGAAGAGGTATGGGCCGAAATGCAAGAGATCGCCATCGTAGAGCAAAAAGTAATGATGCCCATGCGCGATGGCATCCGCCTGGCTACCGATATTTACCGGCCCAAGACAGACGAACCGGTACCGGTCATTTTCTCCAAAACGCCCTACAACTTCAATCTTTACACCGAAGGCAAACTCAACAAGCGGCAGCTACAGCGAGCCATGAAAGCCGTCAAGCGCGGCTACGCTTACGTCGTGCAAAATGAACGCGGCCGTTACTTCTCGGAGGGGGAGTGGGATATTCTGGGCGTGCCGATTACGGATGGCTACGATGCGTTCAGTTGGATGGCGGAGCAAGATTGGTGCAATGGCAAAATTGGCACCTTGGGCTGTTCCTCTACCGCGGAGTGGCAGATGGCGGTTGCTGCCTTAGACCACCCCTCGCACGCGGCTATGGTACCACAGGGCTTTGGCGCAGGCATCGGCACGGTTGGCGAATACCACGAGCAAGGCAACTGGTACCGGGGGGGCGCGCAACAAATGCTGTTCACCTCCTGGCTGTACTGGGTGCAAAATGGCCGTATCCGCCCTACTTTCCCTAAGGACGCTACCCAAGAAGAGCTGATCCGTATGTCCCGCTTCTTCGATTTGGTGCCGGATGCGCCGGATGTGGATTGGAAAGAAGGTTTCCAGCACTTGCCCGTCGAGGATATTATCGAAAACGTGGGCGGCCCGCGCGGCATCTACAGCGATATGATTCAGCGCAAACCCAGCGACCCCGCTTGGTACGAAGGGGGGCTTTACCACGACGACATGGGCTTTGGCGTGCCTAGTTTCTGGTTCACCTCTTGGTATGATGTTTCTATTAGCCCCAACCTGGCACTGTTCAACCATGTACGGGAAAACCCGGAAGTAGGTGACGATCAGTACCTCCTCATAGCGCCGGTGCTCCACTGCGCTTATACCCGCGCCACGGAAAACACTATAGTTGGGGAGCGCAACGTGGGAGACGCCCGCCTGCCTTATGATGAGTTGATCTACGGTTGGTTTGACTACTGGCTGAAAGGCGACAGGGGCAAGGACCCTGCCGATATGCCCCGCGTACGTTACTACACTATGGGCAGCAACGAGTGGCAAACGGCAGAAGTCTGGCCGCCCAAGGCTGCTGAAATGACGACCTTTTACTTGGATAGCAAAGGTCAGGCGAACAGCCTGTTTGGCGACGGCGTGCTTTCCAGCGAAATGCCTGGAACGGAAGATCAGGCGGACGAATTCACTTATGATCCCCTCAACCCAGTGCCCAGCTACGGTGGCAACGTTTGCTGTACCGGCGGTGCCATCCAAGGAGGCTCCTTTGATCAGCAGGAAATGGAGGCCCGCAGTGATATTCTCGTGTACACGACGGAACCGCTGGAAGAAGGCGTGGAAGTAAGTGGCTTCATCGAAACGACGCTCTACGTTTCTTCCGATGCAAAGGATACCGATTTCACCGTCAAGCTGCTTGATGTATACCCGGATGGCCGGGCCTATAATCTCGATGAAACCATTCAGCGCGTACGTTACCGGGAGGGCTATGACAAGGAGGTATTCATGGAAGAAGGAGAGGTGTACAAAGTAGAACTGACCCCCATGGCGACGAGCAATTACTTCGATAAGGGGCACCGCATCCGCATAGAAGTGTCGAGTAGCAACTTCCCGCGCTTCACCCGAAATTTGAACACGGGCGGCAATAATTACGATGAAACAAAAGGAGTAAAAGCGCACAACAAAGTACACCACTCTGAGGCGCACCCTTCTCAAATCCGCTTGCCGATTGTCAAAAAATAGCTTGCGCAAATAAAGATCAACATGAAAATGCAGAAAGGCGTATTTTCGCAGGCACAATAGCAAAAGCTAGACGAATCATGGAATACAACTATACCACTTTGCCCGATGACACCCCGGTCATACGGGAATTGGACCTCGATCAAGTCGCGCCGGGTAGCGTACAGCGCTACTGGCTGCACTTAGTCACTGATGGGATGGGCCTGCCGGTATTTGTCCCCGTCATCGTAGCAAAAGGTAAGGGGCCGGGGCCGGTAGTGGGCCTCACGGCTGCCGTGCACGGCAATGAATTGAACGGTATACCAGTGGTTCAGCGTCTATTCCGAGAGCTGGATGCGGAGCAGCTGCGGGGTACCGTAGTGGGAGTGCCGGTGGTCAACCTGCCGTCTCTACTCCGAAAAAAGCGGCGATTTATAGACGGTACAGACCTCAACCACATCATGCCGGGCAAAGCCGATGGCAACGTCAGCCAAGTTTACGCCTACCGCATCGTGAACTGGATTGTGCGTAAGTTTGATTACCTAGTCGACCTGCACACGGCAAGCTTTGGCCGGGTCAATTCTTACTATATCCGCGCCGATATGGAAGACGATACCGCGCGGCGGATGGCCTTGCTGCAAAACGCCCAGATCATTGTCCACAATCCGCCACTGGATGGTACGCTGCGAGGGGCGGCGGATGCACTGGGTATCCATGCTATCACCCTAGAAGTGGGCAACCCTAATACGTTCCAAAAGGGGCACATCCGCACCAGCCTTACTGGTATTTTCAATCTTTTGACGGACCTGGAAATGATAGATGATACGGTAGAGGAACCAGAAGCCCCAGCTGTTATTTGTGATGACTCCTTCTGGCTTTACACGGATACCGGCGGTATCCTGACGGTACAACCGAAGGTGACAGAAAGAGTGGAGAGCGGCCAGGAAGTCGCAGCACTAAGAAATATATTCGGTGACTTGATCAAGCGATACGAATCTCCGGAAGCGGGTATCGTGATCGGTAAGAGCGTAAGCCCTATCAACCAAACTGGTGGCCGGATTCTGCACCTCGGCTTACCCCGCGCGTAGCTACTGCACTTCGTCCCCCCGGAGGATACGGTAGCGTTTACGGGCTTGGACGGCCAAGGTGCTATCCGAGAAGTCGATGAACAGGCGCTCGTAAAGCTCTTTGGCCTTTTCCAGATCGCCAAGCTCGTTTTCGTAGAGCTCGGCCAGTTGGAAGAGTGCGTTGTCCGCCCGGATTTCCTCCGGATACGCTTCCACGATCTGAGTGAGCAACTCCGCCGCTTTGCTGAAGTTCTTTTTCTTTTTATGGATGCGGGCTTTGAGGTAGAGCACATCGTCCCCCAAACTGTGCTCTGGGAAAGTGGTCCTCAGCGTATCCAATTTGTCGAAAGCGTCCTCAAAGCGGCTTTGGAACACCAGCATATCGGCATCGGCGTACAGCTTCAAGGCGGCTTCGGAAGTATCTAGCCCCAAGTTGTCCATGATAAAGACGGACAAGTCAAGGGCATCGTTAGAAATGAGTTTTGACGTGGAGGCTTTCAGCACGTCAAACTGTGCCTGTGCCCACTGGAAGTCCCCAGCGTAGTAAGACAAGCGGGCATTTCGAAAGCGTGCTTCGTGCCCTAACTGGTCTTCCTTGAATGCTTTGTCCACCTGCGAGTACAGCAGCGTGGCCTCCCAAATTTCCCCTTGCATCAAGTAGTAATCAGCCAGTGCCAGTTTGCCTTCGGCTTGGGTCTTTGGGTCAACATTGGGGTAGTCAATCATTTCTTGCAGCAAGCTGATCGCTTTGTCAAAGTCATTGATATACAAGGCTTCCAGCTCTGCCAGCTCCAAAATAATATCAGCCGTTCGCTTAGACCGGCCAAATTCATCTAAGAAAGATTCATACGCTTGTTCCAGTTGCTGCAGGTCTTGCTCGGTATAATCGTAACCATCCACTAACTGCCAGCGGCGGCAGCGCAGGGCTTGCCGCTTAGCATCCAGATAGTAAGGCGACTGCAGCCCTTTTTCGTCCACGATGTATTCGTAGGCCTGAATGGCAGCTTCGTAGTCTTCGTCGTTAGCGGCCGTTTGGGCCAAGCGGAATACCCGGCCCCCGTTCTCGCGTAAGCGACGGTCGAGGGCTCTGACTTGGCGTAGCGCCCCTTTGTAATCTTTACGCTGAATGAGCACCCAAGCTAGCATTTCGGGGTACAGCGGGTTATCGGGGTCTTCCTGTAGTTTTTTGTACAACTGAGCCTGCACCACCTTGTAGTCTTCTTCCGAGAGATACCGTTGGAATACAGAGCGTACGCTGTTGACCCGGTTGGGGTTGGCCTCAATGCTGTTGATGTAGTTC
The DNA here is from genome assembly GCA_009908745.1 of Bacteroidota bacterium. Taxonomy (GTDB): domain Bacteria; phylum Bacteroidota; class Bacteroidia; order Chitinophagales; family Saprospiraceae; genus Phaeodactylibacter. The sequence goes on along the minus strand of JAAAOU010000119.1, from coordinate 12,439 downwards.
TCCACCATTTTGGGGATGTCCCCCTTGCGGCGGTAGAGTTCCCCCAAGTTGTAGGCAAAGGCCTGCTCGTTTTTCAGCAATTCGCTGCCCCGCTCGTAGGTGGCAATAGCCAGCTCGTATTTGGTCAGGCTCATGAAGGCATTGGCCAGTTTGGTGATCACAAATTGGTCTTTCGGCAATTTTTCGATGGCCAGTTGATACTGTTCCTGCGCTTTTTCATCCTCTACCTGGCGCTCGTACAGCTTGCCGTAGGTCACATGCAGCTGTACGTTCTCGGGGTCGCGCTTAAGGTGTTTTTTGATGACTTTCTCGCACTCGTCATAGGCATCCATGGCAAGCAGGGACTCGACATAGCGGTCGAAGTAGAAATTATTATAATTCGTCTTCTTGTACAGGTTTTCGTACAGGACAGCGGCTTTTTCGTACTCGCCATCACGGTAGTACTGCTGGGCGAGGCGGGCGTCCTGCGCACTTAGCACAGTGATGCTCAATAGGCTGGTCAGCAACAGCAGGAAGGTTATCCTTTTCATCGGTATCATCTCAATTAGCATTTCGGTCATTCGCTACAGCTATAACGAAAGTCGGGCTTAGGGCGTATAACTATGATATGATTAACGGAAGAGCGGTTGAGAAAGTTGGCCAAAGCAGCGAGAGGCAATAAGAAAAGCGGCTACCCCCCTCATTATGGGCATAGCCGCTTTTGTAGCGTTAGTTTAGTAACGCAGTATATTATTCAAGGCGGAATTTCACCGGCAGGTTAAACTGAACGCGCACATTACGCCCGCGCTGCTTACCAGGAATCCATTTGATACCTTCTTTTTCCATCAAACGTACTACGCGCTCCGCTTCTGCACCGGTCTGGGCACCGGGGTCACGCACTACGTTGATCTTGGATATGGAGCCATCCGGTTCAACAACGAACTGAACGACAGCAACACCTTCTACACCGTTTTCCCGCGCGATAGCCGGGTATTTGATGTTTTTGTAGATGAACTCCAACATCTTTTTGTCGGCGCAGGCTTTGCGTTCTGCCTTTGGCAGGTCTTCACAGCCGGGGAAGCGAGGCATTTCCTCTACCACCTTGAAAATCTCCGGCGCTTTAGGCTCGGGGGGTGGTGGCGGCGGAGGAGGTGGCGGCGGCGGCGCGTCTTCAACGACGGGCGCTTCTACTACCGTTTCCTCAGAAATACTTTGGTCCTCGAAGGTCACTTCTTCGTCTTCGAGAATTTCTTCGTCCGGCACCTCTTCAATGACGGGCGGCGGCGGTGGTGGTGGTGGCGGTGGTGGTTCAGCCGTACGGGGTGGTTCTACTTCGATTTCGTCCGGCACATCAAGTGCACCTTCCGGAATGTAGACCTGCTCCTCGTATTGCGTCCAACCAAACGCCAGTACTGTGATACCGACGGCAAGCGCTAAGCCCAGGTTGAAGAACGTGCCGCTGTAGCGGAATACATCGGCACCAGCGTACTTCGTCCTTGAGGCAAGCGATTGGCCTTCGCCGGATTGGCTGAGTCCTTCCTTGGAGCGCTTATTGTAGATGTTTTTCATCAAGAAGATGAAAACGACAACACCTACGATAATAGCGCCAATGATCATGGCAAGGACCGAGCCAGTGATTGAGACATCCATACTGACAAGGTTTATTTTATCAAAAATTAGACAATAACAACAGCGTTATGTTGTAGTTTCTATATAGCAAGATGCAGCCTTCGGCCACTTTGGTGGGTGGAAGATAAAAAAAATTGATTATTTTAATTGATGAGCTTGTCGTAGGCTTCCGAATCTAGCAGTTCCTCCGTTTCATCGGTATTGCTCATTTCAATTTTGACAATCCAGCCTTCCCCGTACGGGTCCTCGTTGACCAGCGTGGGGTTATCCCCTTCTGCTTCGTCCAAATGCGCGTTGAACTCCAAAATTTTACCCGAAACGGGCATGTAAAGTTCGGAGGTCGTTTTAACTGCTTCCACGGTTCCAAAGACCTCTCCCTGATCGAGTGTTTCCCCCACTGTTTCCACTTCGATGTAGACGAGTTCGTCGAGCTCGCCCTGTGCGAAATCCGTAATGCCGACGTAAGCGATGTTGCCGTCCTCAATTCGAATCCACTCGTGCTCTTCGGTGTACTTCAGATTGTCTGGGATATTCATACGCAGCTTGTTTAAGTTGGTGCATTAGTTAAAGATGCCCAAAAATAGGGGATTTTTGGGGACTTCCAGCTCTGACAACGGAAATTTATAGCCTTGGTTCAAGCCTTAATGCCAGTTTATTGCTTCAGCAACTGTTGGCTGAGCCACTGCTCGCTTTCTTTCTCTTTGAAACGCAGGTAGTATACCCCATTCGGCTGCGCAGACAGATCAAGCTGCAGGGGCTGGCCTCCTTCGCTAAGCGGTACTACCGTGCGCCCCAAAAAGTCGCAGACTGTGTACTGATAATGGACGGACCTGCCTGGCTCTGATGGCTGTATACGAAACCGCCCACTTGAAGGATTCGGGTAAATCTGGATAGCGCGACTTGCGAAGGCTTCTTCCGAGCTAGAAATATTCAGCACCGGCAACTCCGCCCGCGGCCCAGTCAGCACCGCCCGCATAATCTCAATTTGCCCCTGTGTAAAAGAATTCTGGCAGTCCTCCCGGGAGTAGTCCATGTAGTTTTCCACCATGTCCGGTAAATCGTCTGACTCATCCGTGCAGGTATTCTGCATAAAGTCGCAGTTGAACTGGCTCTGTGTACCTTGGTTAGGAGTATCCGCCACGCCGTCGTCGGCTTCACAGTCGGGTACGCCGAGGGCGGCAAGGGCCCCATCTCCCGAAGTGTGACGCAGGCCTAGATAGTGGCCAACCTCATGTACCATAGTACGGCCCAGCATAGGCAACTCGCCGACCTGTGGGACCTCATACGTCTCGTTGTCGCCCACCGTGCGGTAATCCACCACCACGCCTTCCAGCGCAAGCTCCGGAATCGGCGTCTCCGCCGGCCAGTTGTCCAGCCCGGCCGGCGGGTAGGCATACCCTAAAATGGGGCTTTCGGTCCCGAGGATGCTTATAGGTTGCAGAGCACATACCCAAATGTTGAGGTGGTTCACGGGGTCAGCCGCGTCGCTGCCGCCCAAGGCACTCTGCTTGACATGGTCGGGCAAGGTACTGCCGCCGAAGAGAGAAACCTCTGGCTTAAAGGTCGTATCCGTTGGTACCCTTATGACATCAACGAGCTCGAACTCGACCCGGGCGTCCCCTGCTACTGCCAAGAACTCGGGCCGGGTGTTCACCGTATCCGCATTTTGCCGGCGGAAAGATTCGTTGAGGACGCGGACTTGGGCGGCGATACGCTCGTCGCTTATATTTTCCGCTTCTTCTTTCCAGACCACATGTACCACCACAGGGATAAGGAATACCTCGTCGTTTGGCCCGCGGCGCTGCCTGTACTGCTGCACAGCTTTTTTAATGGCTTGCTGGCTACGCTCTTGGTAGCCCGTAAACTGTTGTTCCAGCTGTTCCAGGCCAAAGTCGTACAAGCAAGGGGTGAATTGGGCATTACCTAGGTACGCTACAGAGAGTAGCACCGAAAGGAGGAGTAATTTTTTCATTTTTGGGAATTTTGATTGCCTGAAAGATAGCGCGTATGCCTGATTTTCACCCTAAGTGAAACGTGCTTTAACATTTTAAGGCCGTCCAGTTTTTGCGTTCACGGAAACAAATGTAGTGCCTACCAAATGGATTGCATACGGGCGATCGCTCCGCCCCGAACCGCTACACGGCCTCCCTTTACCTCCAGTCGCAGCTCGGTAAAATCTTCTGTAGGAAAGAAAACATCGGTCATCACCACCCCGCCATCATCGGCGAAGAACTCGATGGAAGCCACATCAATCAGGGCTTTAATGTTCAGCTCATTCGCGTTTCGCCAACGGGGGGCAGTATGCTTGCTTTGCGCAAAACGCGCTTCAAAACCGGTCTTTCCCGCTTCCCGCCGGTCGGTAAAAAACTGATCGTCGGATAGGCCAAAACGGAACGCTTCCTCTTTGCTATTGGACAATACAACGGCTATTTCCTCCGGCTGCTGCCCATTGGGCCATGCCAGCTGTAGCTTGAGAGATAGCGTGGCGCTTTGATCCTCCAGCAATGAGCTGATGGGCATAGACTGCGAGACGGTTCGGCTGGGAATGGGCTTTGACGGCATTTTGATCTTAGAGAGCTCTTGCACAGGCTGCGAGAACAGCCGCGGCCCATCGGGCGTAGTGCGCAAGTCCAACTTTCGGGCTACGGTCATGGCCGAACGCCAGCGCTCTGTGGGCACCACATTTGCATAATCCCAGTTGCTCATCCACCCCATGAAGATGCGGCGGCCGTCTGATTTGGGGATGTCCGACCAAGTCACACCAGCGTAATTGTCCCGCCCGTAATCTACCCAGTACGGATTGCCGGTCAGCGTATCGGCTGCTACCCTTTTGGCGAAAGCCGGGTCCATCGTAAACGTTTTGCCATCAAAGTCGCCTAAGAAATACTGCGTAGCGGAGCCGCCATTCGGGCCGCCGGGATTGATACTCAGCAGCAGGACCCACATCTTTTCTCCATCGCCATCTACTTGCAGCGGGAAGAGGTCTGGGCATTCCCAAACACCCCCCTGCCCGCCTATGCCCTGGCCAAAATCGCTGAGATAAGACCAGTCGATCAGATTAGCGGAATTGTATAATTGCACATGATTGCCCGCAGCGAAAATCATTACCCAGCGTTCACTCGCTTCGTGCCAGAAGACCTTAGGATCGCGGAAATCTTTGATGCCCGGATTAGGTAATACGGGGTTGTCCTCGTATTTGGTCCAGGTTCGCCCCTTGTCTAGGCTGTAGGCAATACTTTGGTACTGATAGTCGTCCCTGCCCGCTTTTTCCCCCTCTGGATCATGGTGCGTAAAAATAGCGACCATCGGTGGTTCGCCCTCTTTGCCCAAGCCGCTAGTATTGGCCCAGTCAACTACCGCGCTACCTGAGAAAATATGGCCCAGGCTATCTGGATAAAGCGCGATAGGCAGGTGTTCCCAGTGTACCAGGTCCTTGCTCACGGCATGCCCCCAATGCATAGGGCCCCAAACGGTGCTGCCTGGATAATGCTGGTAGAAGAGGTGGTATTCCCCCTCGTAGTAGACCATGCCGTTGGGATCGTTCATCCACATGCTGTCCGGGGAAAAATGAAATTGGGGACGGTGAGGCTCTTGGTAGGCCTCGGGCTCGGCATTTTCGCGTTTTGCCGGATCTTCGCAGCTGTTCATAAGTAAAATTATTGAGGAGAGGAGCCAAAGGTATTTCATCGACTGCATTTTAAAAAGTAGCAGAATAGCGGGCTTCCGAGATGGAGCTTGAAAATAAAATAGCCTGGTCAGCAGCAGGGTTTACCGGTTTGGGCCTGCCATGAACTGCTCCACCAGCCCCTGTAGTTTCTCCGCTTCTTCTGCGCTGAGCGGGATGCCGACCAGCAGCGCTTCCTGCACGTGTCCGAGCAGCTTGCCTTTGTCGCCTTCTGCAGCGATATCGAGCAATTCCTGCACGGTTTCCTGAGACAGCTCGGTGAAGTCGGCGAGTTCACCGACCGATAGTTCCGGGAAGCGGAGGGCGGTTTTGAGCAGGTTGAAAACGCGGTTTTTGTACACGCCTTTGTCCAAGCCTTTCTCTAAGCCTTCCTCGCGGCCCATTTCCAACAGTTGTTCTAAAGTACTCATTACATTCGGTTTGGTAGTGAATTCGGTGTTTTCCAGCTGCTCCAAGAATTTTTTGGGCGAGCGCTCGACCACGCCCAAGATGTACGTTACGACGGAAAGCACCTGATCGCTGTCTTTCGCCCCCTCAAAGATAACCTCTATATACTCAAGGATCAAGTCCGGCTTGTGCCGCAGCGCCATCGACAGCACAGTGGAGCGGAAGTAGCTCATGTCTAGCTTCAGCAGCTGCATAGCTAGCGCTTCCTTGTAAAGGCCCAGTAAGCTTTACTCCCGCTCCAGCTCTTCCTCCAGCCGTTCCATCAGCCGGCCTGAGATACGCAAGAAGTCCATCTCTGTGATGATACCGATAAGCTCGTCGTTTTGCACTACGGGCAGGCAGCCTATCTTGTTGCTCCGCATGGTCCTCATGGCCTGCACGATAGTGGTATTGGGGGCTACCGTCATGGGGTCCTTGATCATGATGTCCTTGACGCAAGTGGCCAGCTTGCCGTTGAGCTTATGCTGATGGGTGAAGTGCCGCAGCAGCAAGCGGGAAGTAATGAGGCCCACCAGCTTGCCTTTAGAATCTTCCACCGGCATGTAGCGGATTTTGCGCCAGTCCATCAATTCTGCCACCAGCTCAATCAAGTCATCTTTCTGTACCGTGAACAAATCGGTCTCCATGAACTCATCCACCATGAGCTTGGCGGGTTTATAGTCTGGCATATCCTTGGCTTCCGGCAGCTTCCACTCGTGCACGGGCTTGTTTTTGGATTGGTTTTCGTGGATAGCGGAGGTCAGCACGCACAGCGCCTCGTCCCGGGTGACTTCTTTAGTGAGTTTGGTGTAAGCGCGCAACTGCCAGCGGGCACCATTCATATTATGCTTGGCGCGCTCCTCGATGACGCCCATGTAACGGTCGATATCCGCATCTTCAACTTTGCGGTGCTTCAGGCCTTCCCGCGCCATAGGGATGATCTCCTCTAGCAGCAAGTCGTTAGCGGTCACCTTCCGATCATCGAACCAAGTAAAACGCGAGTCTATGCCGAACTTGGCCGCCTTGATAAAGTTGTCACGGGCATCTTCCCATGACATTTTTTCCCGCACATCGGGATAGCGCAACCGCATGCCCTGCATGGCACCCAGCCAAAGGGCAGAATTGGCCATTTCATCTATTGCCGTCGGGCCGGCTGGTATCACCCGGTTTTCAATACGCAAGTGCGGCTTGCCATTGGGGCTGACCCCGTAGCAAGGGCGGTTCCATCGGTAGACGGTAGAGTTGTGGACCTGCAGGGCCCGCAGTTTTGGGGCTTTGCCTTCTTGTATGAGCTTGATCGAATCTTCTTCCACATCTGCACTCAGCAGCACCCGGAAGCGGGCGATATCTTCTTTGTAAATTTCCATGATGGACTTATCCAGCCAGTCGCTGCCGAAGTTCACCCGCGGGCTGCGCTGCCGCATGTGTTCGTGGGTAGTACGCACGTCCAAGGCCTGCTGGAACAAGGCGATCCGGCTCTCGTGCCACAGCCGCTTGCCGAAGACAATGGGGGAATTGGCCGCTGCTGCAATAATAGGAGCTGCTAAGGCCTGCGAGATGTTGTACATGGGCGCAAACTCTTGCGGGCTGACTTGCAGATGCACCTGAAAGCTGGTATTGCAGGCTTCCAGCAAGGGCGAGCCGTGCCGCAGCAGCAACTCGTCAATGCCCGACAGCCGCAGTTCATAGGCATTGCCGATCAACTGCTGATTGATGGACTCCATCAAAGCGTAGTAGCGCTTCTTGGGCGTCAGGTTGTGCATCTCCAAATCGTACTTGCGCAGGGTGGGGAGTATGCCGGTGAGCACCAGTTTAGCCTTCAGCTTTTTGAGCTTCTTGCCGATCTTATCCAGCTTTTCGCTGTTCTCTTTTTCCATTTGACGCAGGCAGTCGCCGGTGAAGGTGCGCGGAGTGAGGTTGGTCTCCAAGTTGAACTTGGCCAGCTCTGTTTCCACCCAATCGTATTCTTTCATTTCTTCCAGCGCTTCCATAGCAATAGTGGCTGGTTTGAATGATTTGTGGTGCACTAGGCACATTTCCTGCTCCGCCCCTATCCGCACGATATCGTCTTCAAACCAATCATTGTCTAACATGTGCTCTAAAGCCTGCACATCGCGCAACAGCTTTTTGACAAACTGCTGCATGGATTGCTCGTCCTGTACTAGAGATACTCTTTGTTCGCCCATTGGGTGTGTTTTTAAGCTTTTCGTTGAAAAGTTGTAAGGTGCTAAGGTTGTAAAGCTAGCTGGCCGGTTAGCCAACCTTTCAACTTTCTAACCTTTCAACCTTTCAACTCTATAACCTTTCAACTTTCTAACTGTCTTCCGCAATAAATATAGGCGATAATTTGAAAGGGTCAGCGTTTTCCGAATAATACTTTTGAATTCACCTCACGGGCAGGCCTCATAAAAGGGAAGTTGTGTTTCAGAATTTCAGGTCAAAACGCCCATCAGTGATAAAGAGCGTATCACCGCACTTTTCATGCATCAGGGTGCACTGGAAAGTGCCGGATATAATATACTGTACGGTGTCTAAATTGAGTATTTCTATTCGATTGTCGGCACCTTCCAATAGCACGTAGGGAGTGAAAACATCCTAACATTCCAAATCAAAGTTGTTAAAGGCCACCCTTCTCAACGGGTAAACCCCTACCGAATCAATTGTAGCATCAACCCCATTGACTCATCAAAACCTCCACAATACCTCTTAGCTCTTAAATAAAATATTTTGTAGACCGGGTGCCATTCTCCAGTTAAGCTATTGGGCTTTAAAAATCCCCCTCCACAGCGCTGCCAGTTTATTCCATTGATTTTGCAGGCGAAGGTACGCTCGCCGGTAGTTGTAATAGGTGGCAACTCACCGGGCTGTGCGATAGAGGCTTCATCAGCATTGAACAGCAGCTTGTCGCAACCACCCCACAGAAGGGGCACAGCCAGCAGATAGATGATCAACAGGAATTTGTTTTTCATGGCCGAAAGGTTTTGAAACGAATACAAATTGAAGAAAACATTGCGGCTATATAGAGAGGGCTACGGAGTTGTTCCAAAACAGCTTACCGCTTTACCAGTTTCAACACCTTTTTTGAAGACCCATCATCCAGTATGACTAAATATAAGCCAGAGGGTAAACTTCCTATGGAAAGAGGTTGCCGGTAACGCCCGGGGAGCCGAAGCTGTAATTGCCTCTCCCCACCGATCTGACGGCCGGCAATATCTGTTATATACCATCTTAACAATCCTTCCGATTCCTGTTCCCATTCAAGCCATGCTAGGCTGCAAGCGGGATTCGGGTAGACGGTGGCCTGGGCTATGCCCGGAGCCAAAACAGGCGTTTCTGGATCTGGTGTTGCAGGGCGCAGAATGGGGTCATACCGTTGAGGGTCATTGCAAAACGCAGACTGTCCTGCAACTGAAAGGAGTGATTAGAAAGCACTTGACAACCTCTGTCGGTATATTCTTTCCCGATGTGAGCCTTAGCTTGCCACACAGAGGGCGTTTCCATAAGGTTAAACACCCCCATGATTTCGTTATATGTGGGCCGACGGACTGATACCCCCCCAACGGGCGGTTCGCTACCGGGCAAGTAGTGCATAATGCCATCCTGAGGATCAAAGTCTACATAGCCCCCTTTTTGTGTATAACTTGTGGTTGTCACTAACAAATTAGAAGGATGCAAACACGTACAAGGGTCATAAGCCGTATTAGATGCCCCCCATATCCACACCCCCTCCAAGCCTGGCTGATAAACCATTCTGGAGAAGACTGAAAATCCATTGTTTTCATAAGCTTCCAAGGCAGGCGCTGCCCCCTCAAAATGGGAAAACACAGCCGGCGCAAACGGTATCAACCTATGGTCAAACCCAAGGTAGACCTCAATGAGCTCGGCCTCTTCAAGATCACGGGCATAAAAAAATTGTCGGAACACCCCAGTATAGCGGTTGTAGAGCGAGAAAGAAGGCCATCTAACCGCAGCGGGCCAACCCATCTGTGCAGTCACTAACTCCCAGCCATAGTCAGGGTGGAAAAAGCGACCGGTAGGGTCCGCAGCAAATACCTGAGTGTTCGGGTGGTAATAATCGGAGTTGAAAGGCGAAGGGATGACCGTTGTATCTACGATCTGCGTGAGCGTGGATCTCACCTGGCAATTAAAGTAGGGCGTCGTCCAATCAAAATTGTTAGCTGTCTCATCTTGTGGAGGGCACAACTGTGCAGTAGCTAGATGAGGTACCAAAAAGAGCAGATATAGGATGTGGTGGCGCATAACAGGGGTATGTTTAGTTGATTCTCAAGTTCTATAGCCTAGCACACTGTGTAATTGAGCTACTGGGAGTGGTCATGTAGTTTCATAATTAGCGCGTGAAAGGGGTTTGCAATATTAATGAAGAGCCTTACATTTTATAGAGGCTCTTCAATATAAGCCTAATTCCCCAGAAAGGCAAATTATGTGTTGTTTCTATTTTTCAAGACGCCTCTCGAAAGCAAGTTTTAACGCCCCTTTATTCCAACATTCCCGCAATATACCCCGTCGTCCAAGCCGACTGGAAATTATACCCGCCGGTAATCCCATCAATATCCAGCACCTCACCGGCGAAATAGAGATTGGGGCACACCCGGCTCTGCATGGTGTTGAAGTCTACGCTCTCCAAGCTCACCCCGCCACAGGTAACAAATTCCTCTTTGAAGGTGGTTTTGCCGCGCACGGCGTACACGTCATTGGTGAGCAGGTGGGTAAGTTTGTTGATCCCTTTTTTGCCCAGCTCGCCCCATTTCTTGTCGGCAGGGAGAGCAGCTTTGCCCAGCAGAAAGTGCCAGAGCCGCTTAGGCAGTTCGTAGGGGCGCAGGTTGGCAGCGGCTTTCTGCGGGTGGGCTTGCGCCAAATCGCGGAGCTGATCGGCGACAGTCTGGGCATTGCGCTCATTCGCCCAGTTGACTTGCACTTTAAATTGGTAACCCAACTCGCTGAGGGTACGGGCACCGAAGGCGGAGAGTTTCAGGATAGCCGGGCCGCTCATGCCCCAGTGGGTGATGAGCAGAGGGCCATCGGATTTCAGCTTGGTGCCTTGGATGTCTACCTGTACCTGCTCCACCACTACCCCCATCAATTCGGTGACAGCCTCTTCTGGCATATTGAAAGTAAACAAAGAAGGTACAGGGTCTTCAATCTTGTGTTGCAGCATTTCCAGCCACTCCAGCCCCCGCCGCTTGGGAGAGCCGCCGGTGGCGACGATGACTTTGTCGAAGCGCTCGGCCGGGCGTACGTTTTTACGAAAGTGCAGTTCCAATTGCCCGTTTTGCGGCAACAGTCGCTCTACGCCAGTGCTGGTTTCAATCTTAACCCCAAGCTTGCGGGCTTCGTTCAAAAAGCAGTCGATGATGCTCTGGGAGTCTTGGGAGACAGGAAAAACACAATTGTCTTCCTGCACCATAAGCGGTACGCCCCGCTCCTCAAACCACTGCCGGGCGTGTACGGTGTGGAAGCGCTTGAAGGCCTTTTTCAGCTGCTTGCTGCCCCGGGGGTAGGCTTTCGCCAATTGAGAGATGGAAGTCGTGCCATTGGTCACATTGCAGCGGCCGCCGCCGGAGATTTTCACCTTGGCCAGCAGCTTGCGGGATTGCTCGAATAAATAGACCTCGGCTTGCGGGTGCTGCTCTTTTGCCGTCAAGGCTGCAAAAAAGCCGGCCGCCCCGCCGCCGATGATGGCGACTTTCATGCGGTTGATTTTGTGGGGCGAAGATAAAGGGATTGGAAATGTAAAACTGCAAAATGCGTAAGGTAAAAGTCAAAAGTGCGCGTTGCCTTTTGGCTGCAACCGCTCAGGTTTAGAAGTGTTTCGCTGCTATTGTTGCCGTTGCGTGTAATAAGCCTGGGATTGGGAATGTAAAACTGCAAAATGCGTAATGTGAAAGTCAAAAGTTAGCGTTGCTCTAGCTTTGGGCTTTTGGGGCCTTAAATACAGTGTGTTACTAATTACTGCTTTGCCGAGTTCTTCAGGCGGTTCCGTTTGGGGAGATAGTTGGGTAATGGAAAATGCTTGCTCAAAGATAATTCAAAACACATTTTGCCGTGCTTTGCATACGCTCTGCCCAAATTATGCGTATAATAAGCATCTTAAAGCAACCGACATACACCATGCGACCATACCTCATCGTACTCTTTGCCCTTTTCACACTGTTCGCTTGCCGGCGGGACAACCGCGAGCCGCTGTTCGACATGTTTTACCCCAATTTCCAGTTTACGGTGCAAGCGGGGGAAAACCCGATCCTGCCTGGCTCCTACACCCTGACCGGCGTAGCCACCCGCATCAACACCTACCTCGGCGACTTCAATACGGACACTACCAATATCTCGGAGATCAATGCGCTTGAGGCCACACTCACCTCCTTGGATGGGGAAGACTACAACTTCCTGCAGGGAATTTCCGTACGTATCTGCCCGGACACCCCCGAACCCTGCATTCAGGCAGACGAAGTATTCTACCTAGAAGACCTACAGCGCTTCCCGGAGGACGACCGCATCGAGCTGATCCCCGGACTGCGTAATGCAAGACGGGTGCTGATTAAAGAGCGCTTCCGCCTGGAGGTAGTCATGTTTTTTGCCTTCTCCCCGCAGCTCAATTACCGTTCGCAGCTGGATATGAGCTTCCGGGCATTTGAATGAGCTTCCGTCCACAAGCGGCACCTCTGCTTTTGCACCGGTAATGCTTCTGTAATATTTCTTATC
>JAAAOU010000163.1 GCA_009908745.1 Bacteroidota bacterium | reverse complement strand
AAGCCCAAACGCCGCTTCCGGATGGTGTTCCGGCTGTACGACGACGGCCTGGGCTTCCGCTACGAGTTCCCGGAGCAGGAAGGCTTTACCGAAATGGTTGTTATGGACGAGCTGACCCAATTTCAGCTTACCGGCGACCACGACTGCTGGTGGATTCCCGGCGACTGGGATATATACGAGCACTTGTACAACGAAACGAAGGTGTCGGAAATCGACGCTATCAGCAAGCGCGACCACCCCAATTTGGCACAGACTACCATTCCCTACAATGCCGTCAACACACCGGTCACCATGCGTACCGCCTCGGGCTTGCACCTCAGCTTCCACGAAGCCCGCCTGACGGATTATGCTGGCATGACCTTGAAGGTGGATACTAACAGCCTGCTGCTGGAAAGCGGCCTGGTCGGCTCCGGCCGCCTCGGCTATAAAGCCAAGCGTCAATTGCCTTTCCACACGCCTTGGCGCACCGTGCAGTTCAGCAAGGATGCCCCGGGCCTGATCGAATCTAAACTTATTGTCAACCTCAACGAGCCCAATCAGCTCGGCGACATCCCGTGGTTCAAACCGACCAAATACATTGGTATATGGTGGGAAATGCACCTCGGCAAATCGACCTGGAAGCTGGAAGGCGGCCAACACGGAGCGACTACCGAAAACGCCAAGCGCCACATCGACTTCGCCGCGGTCAACAACATCGGCGCCGTATTGGTAGAAGGCTGGAATACCGGCTGGGAACGCTGGATCGGATTTGAGGACCGGGAGGGGGTATTTGATTTTGTGACCCCCTATGAGGACTACGATTTGGAGGAAGTCGTGCGCTACGCCAAGGAGAAAGGCGTGGATATCTTCATGCACCACGAGACCTCGGCCGCGCCCCGCACTTACGAAGAACAGCTCGACACCGCCTACCGGCTGATGGAGCGACTCGGCATACAGGCCGTGAAAACCGGCTATGTGGGCAAAATCATCCCCAAAGGCGAGTACCACCATGGCCAATGGATGGTCAACCACTACCGCAAAGTGCTGGAAACGGGTGCCGAACACCAAGTCGCTATCAACGCGCACGAGCCCATCAAAGCCACCGGCATCCGGCGTACCTTCCCGAACGCCATCTCCCGCGAGGGCCTGCGCGGCCAAGAATTCAACGCTTGGGCGTCAGACGGCGGCAACCCGCCAAACCACCTGCCAACGGTAGCCTTCACCCGCATGCTGGCCGGCCCCATTGACTATACGCCGGGTATTTTCAATATCAAGCTAGAACCCTACAAATCGGAAAACCAAGTGAATACCACCTTGGCACAGCAACTGGCCCTGTACGTCGTCATCTACAGCCCGGTGCAGATGGCCGCCGACCTGATCGAGCACTACGAAGGGCAACCGGCTTTTCAATTCATACGCGAAGTCGGCGTCGACTGGGAGCAGAGCCACGTACTGAACGGCGAAGTCGGCGATTACGTCACCATTGCCCGGCGGGAGCGCGGCACGGAAAACTGGTTCTTGGGCAGCATTACCGATGAAGAACCACGTCAGCTACGAGTCCCGCTCGACTTTTTGGCGGAAGGCAAGACCTACCGCGCCCGTATCTACCGCGATGCCGACGCCGCGCACTGGGACAACAACCCGACAGCTATCCAAATTGAGGAGTATGCCGTAAATGCTGGCACGACTTTGGAACTTCGGCTCGCCCCCGGTGGCGGGGCCGCAGTGAGCTTGTTCCCGGTAGCAGGGGAACGTGCACAGGAGCTAGCGCCTTATCCAGGCAAGGGGTAATCCTGCACAGGCCGCTCTTTTTAACTACCCAAGATTTCCAAAGCCCCGCAAAAGGCGTATATTTGCGGAGTTTTTCGCTGACTTTACCGTTGAAAGCCTTATCTATCAAGGCTTTACGGAAAGCGGCGGAACGTAGATGCTCATTAATTTTAACATTTCTAAAAAGTTTGATCGAGTTATGCAAGGAAAAGGAGTAGTGAAATTCTTCCTTGTCGTGATGACGATTGTGACGCTCGTTCAGTATTTTTTCATTCTGCCGACGCAGAAAGTGGAAAAAGCAGCGGACGAATACGCACAGGCGAATTCGCAAGACAAGACAGAATTCAAGATGAAGCGTGCGGAGTTCCTAGACTCCATGTCTTCAGAGGAGGTATTTGAAATACCCCTGCTGAAGAGCTACACCTATCAGGAATTGAAATCGCAACAACTGGCTCTCGGCCTCGACCTCAAGGGAGGTATGAGCGTCGTGCTGCAAGTTGACCTGCGGAAATTCATCAGGGCGTTAGCCAACGACAGCAAAGATCCGACTTTTGAAGAAGCGTTGAACAGAGCATCTCAAGCGCAAAAAACCGAACAAGCAGACTTTGTTTCTCTATTTTACGATGCATGGGTAGAAGTACGCGGCGACAAAAAGCTCGCGCCTATCTTCTCCCGCAACGAAGCCCTGCGCGACGATATCAACTATGAGACCGGCGACGGAGAAGTAGTGCGTATCATCCGCGAAAAGGCCGACGAAACCGTAGACCTGACATTCAAACTGCTGAAGGAACGCATCGACAAACTGGGCGTGACCCAGCCGAACGTTTCGCTGGACCAGAGCCGCGACCTCATCGTCGTGGAACTGCCCGGTATCGACAACCCGGAGCGGGCCCGCAACTTCTTGCAGGCTGCTGCCAAGCTTGAGTTTTACAATGTGTTCCGTATTAATGACGCGGGTATTCAGCAAGCCTTTATCGAAGCCGACCAACGCCTGGCGAAAGGCATGGACAGTGCCGATGGCAGCGAAATGGAAGTCAAGCCGGTCTACGCTACCGATTCTCTTGGTAACGTCGACAGCACCCAGATTGTGCGTTACGACACCACTTTCGATGCCGGCGCACCACAGGGGCCCTTACTCGATGTGCTGACGCTTAACCGTAATGGTGCGCAAGGCCTCGCTGTACTTGGCTTTGCCAAAAAGAACCAGCGCAAATACATCGATACGCTGCTGGCTCAGCCGGAAGTGCGTTCGCTCTTCCCGCGTGACCTCGTTTTCCGCTGGTCTAAAGACCCGATGAAGAATTACGAGACTAACGAGGTGACGGACAACTACGAGCTGTATGGCCTGAAAGTCGGCCGCAACGGCCAGCCCGCCCTGACCGGCGAACGAGTGGTAGACGCTAGCGCTAACCCGGACCCACAAACCAATGAGGTAGCCGTGTCTCTGAAAATGGACAACGCCGGTGCCAAAACCTGGGGCAAGCTGACGACAGAAGCCGCTCAGGACAACAACCGTGAAGTAGCAATCGTATTGGACGACGAGGTCGTTTCTGCGCCCCGCGTCAACCAGCCGATCCTCAGCGGGGACTCCCAAATTACGGGTAACTTCTCCATACAGGAAGGCAAAGACTTGGCCAACATCCTGCAAATTGGCAAGCTGCCCGCTGAAACCGAAATCATTCAGGAAGCCTTGGTCGGTCCCTCACTGGGTGCGGAGAACATCCGTAACAGCACCATCGCCCTTTTAGTCGGTTTCGTACTTGTACTGATTTTCATGATCTTGTACTACGGTGGCGGCGGTATCGTCTCCATCTTGGCCTTGATCCTCAATATATTCTTCATCTTCGGCGCACTGGCATCCTACGGCACGGTACTGACCCTGCCGGGTATTGCTGGTATCGTGCTGACCATTGGTATGGCGGTGGATGCCAACGTGATCATCTACGAGCGTATACGGGAAGAGCTCCGCGAGGGTAAATCCATGCTCATGTCGATCAGCGACGGCTTCCAGAATTCATATTCTGCCATCATTGACGCCAACGTGACGACCCTGTTGACTGCATTCGTGCTGGCGTACTTCGGCCTCGGCCCCATCAAGGGCTTTGCCGTGGTATTGATCATCGGTGTGCTGTCCTCGCTCTTCACAGCAGTATTGGTCGGCCGGTTGATGATTGACACTTGGACGCAGAAGGACCGCAAGATGAGCTTCTTCACCAGTATTTCCCAGAACGCTTTTGCCAACTTGAGCATCAACTGGCTGGGTAAGCGCCGTATTGCGTACATTATCTCAGGCGTCATCATCGTTGCCGGACTAGCTTCTATGGCGACCCGCGGGTTTGAGCTGGGCGTAGACTTCAAAGGCGGGTATTCCTATAACGTGGACATCAAAGGCGATGCCGTTTCCGCTGCTGATCTGCGCGATGCCCTGACAGAAACTTTCGAGGGCAACGAACCCATCGTCAAGTCTGTTGATACCGAGAACACCTTCAACGTAGTGACTTCCTACCAAGTAGACAATACGGACCAAGAAGCCGATGCTATCGTCATGCAAGCGCTGTACGATGGCGTGAATACCGTGACCGGTGGCAATATTGACTTCGAGCAGTTCAAAGCGCCAGACGGCGAAGGCACCCACGTGGAAAGCTCCAGCAAAGTAGGGCCTACCATTGCCGACGACATCAAGTCCAGCGCGTACTACGCAGCCGGCTTTGCCTTGTTGCTGATCTTCCTGTACATCTTCATCCGCTTTAGCAAGTGGCAGTACAGCCTCGGCGCAGTCGCTGCCTTGTTCCACGATACACTGGTGGTACTGGGCCTGTTCTCCATCCTGCGCGGCATCGTGCCGTTCTCGCTGGAGATCGACCAAGCGTTTATCGCCGCTATACTGACGGTGATCGGTTACTCCATCAACGATACCGTGGTCGTATTCGACCGTATACGCGAGTTCCTGAACAACTACAGCCGCAAGTCTAAGGAAGAGGTCATCAACATGGCGATCAACAGCACAGTCAGCCGTACGGTGATCACCTCTTTGACGACCTTGTTCGTAGTGGGTATCCTGTTCTTCTTCGGGGGTTCCAGTATCCGGGGCTTTGCTTTTGCCCTCGTGATCGGCATCATCGTAGGTACGTACTCTTCTATCTTCGTGGCCACGCCTGTCATGTCTGACCTGACCGGCGAGCTAGAAGCCAAGGAGAAGAAGTCTGAAAAGAAAGGATTTTCCAAAGCAGCACAGTCTGCTCGGTAATTAAAACATAGATAGCTGGCCTACAGCCGGTTTTGCCAAAGGGGCTGTTTCCATGCGGGAGCAGCCTCTTTTTTTGTTAAACATGACCCGCTCGTCTCCTTCTCCGCCCGCCGAAGCCCGATGGGGCAAAGGAGGCCCCGTCAGCCACCCTGCGCCGTGGTCAAACGAAGGCAGGGCAGAGGGGGACTGTCAACACGCTCAGCTCAACGGTTGAAAAGTTGGAACGTTGCCCGCCGGAGACCGCCTAGACGCTT
>JAAAOU010000185.1 GCA_009908745.1 Bacteroidota bacterium | reverse complement strand
GAAGTACCTCCGCTTTCCCTCGGCCGACGAAGCTTTAGCGAAGTTGACCGCCTTCTTCCAGCCGACGTAGCTTCATGCGAAGTCGTGCCGCTTTCCGACTTCCGCTTTCCGCTTTCCAACTTCCAATGGCTGTGAGAGCAGGATTCGAACCTGCACGGGGAGGTTTCACCCAAAGGGTTACTGCCTTTGTCCCCACCCCCGAGACGGGAGGGCGTGGCTGCCTGTTTCACCATCTCACAGTGTAACGAATTGGGAATTCGGAAATCGGAAGCTTGCCCTGAAGGCGAAACGACCGCAGAGCGTGAAGTCCTTCAGGGTGGGAATTCGGAAGTGGGAAACGGGAATTCGGAATTGCGAAGTACCTCCGCTTTCCCTCGGCCGACGAAGCTTTAGCGAAGTTGACCGCCTTCTTCCAGCCGACGTAGCTTCATGCGAAGTCGTGCCGCCTTTCCAACCTTCCAAGCTGGTCGTTGAAAAGTTCTAAGGTTCAAAAGTTGTAAAGTTAGCGGGCCGGTTAGCCAAGCCCGAAGGACTCCTTTGATCATCCGCCTTCAGGGTAAACACTTCCAACTTCCAACTTCCGCTTTCCGACCTCCAATGGCTGTGAGAGCAGGATTCGAACCTGCACGGGGAGGTTTCACCCAAAGGGTTACTGCCTTTATCCCCACCCCCGAGACGGGAGGGCGTGGCTGCCTGTTTCACCATCTCACAGTGTGACGAATTGGGAATTCGGAAATCGGAAATCGGAAATCGGAAGCTTGCCCTGAAGGCGAAACGACCGCAGAGCGTGAAGTCCTTCAGGGTGGGAATTGGGAATTGCGAAGTACTTCCGCTTTCCCTCGGTCGACGAAGCTTCATGCGAAGTCGTGCCGCCTTCTTCCAGCCGACGTAGCTTCATGCGAAGTCGTGCCGCTTTCCAAGCTATTCGTTGAAAGGTTCAAAAGTTGTAAAGTTAGCGGGCCGGTTAGCCAACCCTTCAAGCCTTCCCATTTCCGCCTTCCGACTTCCGACTTCCGACTTCCGACTTCCGACTTCCGACTTCCGACTTCCGACTTCCGACTTCCGACTTCCGACTTCCGCCTTCCGCCTTCCGCCTTCCGCCTTCCGCCTTCCGATTTCCGATTTCCGATTTCCGATTTCCGACTTCCAAGTGGCTCTTTCGCCGCCGATATTACAAAGGTAAAACAGGCTTTATTTTATTACAAATTTATTATCAAAAAGTTATAAATTTTACACAAACAATAACAAAATTCAGTTTTTAATAAATATTTTCAAATAAACACATAAACAACCTCAGACCCATTGACAATTTGTTAAAATAGGAGGCTTCATATTCAAAAACCCCAACCATACACGGCTCAAAAACAACAATATCATACCCCGATACGTGTAGAAAGTCAGCTGTAGGCAAATACAGCAAACCTCCCCTGCCGTAGATTGTTAGACGGATATGGACACAGCCAAGCATCCCATCTTATTATTCGACGGCGTTTGCAACCTCTGCAACAGTTCGGTGCAGTTTATACTGAAGCGCGACAAGCAGCAAGCCTTCCGCTTTGCCTCCTTGCAATCGGAGGAAGGGCAGGAAGTGCTCGGGCAGTTTGAAGACAAGCCCGAGGACCTGAGCTCCGTAGTGCTGGTAGAAGACGGCAAGCTGTACGCGCGGTCGACGGCAGCACTGCGAGCGACCCGCTGGCTTAGTGGAGCTTGGCCATTGCTGTATGGCTTTATCGTACTACCCCGCCCGCTGCGGGATGCAGTGTACGACTGGATTGCCCGTAACCGCTACCGCTGGTTTGGCAAGAAGGAGCAGTGCATGATCCCCAGCCCAGAGTTGAAATCCCGTTTTTTGTAAGTGCAGCTGCTCGAAAGCCATACCGTCCCACCGGGCACTGCCCCCACCCGGCTCAGCGATTACTTAGCGGGGAAACTGGCGGCTATCCCTAGCCGTAAGGGCGTCAAAAAAGCGATCAAGCGCGGGGCGGTGCAGGTAGAAGGCAAAGTAGCAACCACCGCCCACTGGGTAAAGCCGGGCGAGCGGATTACGCTATACGACTTGCAGCCGACGCCACCGAAGCCTTTCCCACTGGATATACCTATTATATATGAAGATGATTACTTCGCAGTGGTCGACAAGCCGGCCGGATTGCCGGTAAGCGGCAACCAATACCGCACCTTGGTCAATGCGCTGGTGGGGCAGGCCGCGCCTTCTCCCCTACCCGATGCGCTGCCTTGGGCCATGCCCGTACACCGGCTCGATGCGCCAACTAGCGGGCTGGTAGCTGTGGCCAAGTGCCGTTCTGCGCAGCTTGCCCTGGGGCAGGCTTTTGAAGCAAGGGAAGTCAAGAAGACCTATCTGGCGCTGGTGGGTGGGGCAACCCCAGCGCAAGGGCAAATCGAGGAGCCGCTGGACGGCAAGCCCGCCTGTACTCGTTTTGAAAAAATCGAAGCGCAGCCGTCCCGTTACTGCGGCACGATAACGCTGCTGCGCCTCTACCCGCACACCGGCCGTACCCACCAACTGCGCCGGCACCTCGCCGGGGAAGGCTTCCCTATACTAGGGGACCGCCTCTACACCCCGGAAGGGCAGCCGCTGCTAAGGAAGAAAGGCCTTATGCTTTGTGCCGTGAAGCTTGAACTCCCCCACCCCAAAGACGGAAAGACGATAGAAGTAGAGACCGCTCCACCAAGCAAGTTTGCCCGCCTAATGGAGCGGCAGTAGGCAGAATAGTTAACAAAGCGCACCGCAGACCCTGACTAATCTCACTGCACGCACGTCAAAAAGCCCGTAGTTTGTACCTGTATTAAAACCTAACAATCATGACAGGCGGAACATTTTCATTACTGACACTACTGGCGATCATCCTATTTCTGGTACCTATGTTGATGGGTTTTGCGGGCCGCAACAAGCTCGGCTAGCGGCGGCGGCGTCTTCGCCTCCACCACCAGACTATAAATACGCCCAGGACTAACAATACCGGCCAGGCGGCAAGCAACCCTAGCACTAGGTTTTGCAGCAATTGCCAGCCCCGGACTAGCGCTTGCAGCATCCGGCTGCCGAAGGAACGCTGGGCGACGCCTTCCCGGGTTTGCTCATACAGGGTAAGGCGGAGCGTGCTGCGGCCAACTTGCTGCTGCAAATAACGGAACTGCCCCTCTGTAGATTCGATTTCTTCCACCAAACGCCGCAATTTCTCTTCCACGGTCAACACTTCCTGCACATTCTTGGCTTCCTTCAGCAATTCGCGGTAACGCTTCAAGACCTCCCGCTTAGAAGACAGGCGGGTTTCCAAGTCGATATACTGACGCGTCACATCCTCCACTTCCACCGACCGTCGGTCCACGTAGGCCGCAAGCTTAGCCAGGCTTTCCATCAGCGGCTCTAGCTGCTGAGGCGGCATGCGCAAAGTCAATTGGTTTTCCAGCCGGCTACCGTATTGCTGCTCTGACTCCTTGGTGATCTCGGCTTCGTGGGCTTCCACCTGCGCCCGTACTTGCTCCAATGCTTTTTCATAATCCGCTACTTCCATGCGCATCTCGGCCCGGCGGATCAGCTTTTTCTCAGGCAAAGCGTCATTGGACACTTCATCGCGGCTGCTGACCATCTTGGCGTCAGTAGTAGGTTCAGAGGCCATCGATTCCGATTGTGCGTAATCGCCGCCGCCATCGCAGGACAACAATAGCGGCAATAGTAATAATGCGGTAGGAAGAACTAACTTGAGGCTCATGGCGTTTTGGGTTTGGTTTGGCAAAATAGCTTAATTGCAGCCCGCGCTAAAATTACCAAATCCAACTGCCAATTTGTCATTTTGACGGGCAAAAATTGTATCTTCGCGGGTCAATTAAAAGACTAAGGTTCTCTGACAAAGGCTGGTGAGCGGCGTTTGACTTTAGCTGCGGCCTTTGCCAGAAGAAAGAAATAGAAAAACGAGCGGACCATGTACGACGACAACCCTACCCTGCTGGGCTTGCAGAAGAAAATGGACGAGGACCGT
The DNA here is from genome assembly GCA_009908745.1 of Bacteroidota bacterium. Classification (GTDB taxonomy): domain Bacteria; phylum Bacteroidota; class Bacteroidia; order Chitinophagales; family Saprospiraceae; genus Phaeodactylibacter. Next base: position 1,265 of record JAAAOU010000185.1, on the reverse strand, counting down.
CAGGGCGAAGCATATTTCGACGAGCGGGCGGCGGATGGCACAGCCACGGATACCAAGCATTTCTACATAGAAAGCTACGGCTGCCAGATGAATTTTAGCGACAGCGAGATCGTGGCTTCCATTCTCAACCAAGAAGGCTACCAAGCTACCCGGGACATGGAAATGGCTGACCTGATTTTGGTCAACACCTGCTCTATACGCGAAAAGGCGGAGGAAACGGTGCGCAAGCGCCTGCGGGTGTTCGATCAAGTCAAACAACAGCGGCCGGGCACTCTAGTAGGCGTACTGGGCTGCATGGCGGAGCGCCTCAAAGCGAAACTGCTGGAGGAAGAGAAACTGGTCGACCTGGTGCTTGGCCCCGATGCTTACCGTGACTTGCCCAAACTAATCGCTACCGCCGAGGACGGCGACAAAGGCATTAATGTCTTTTTGTCCCGGGAGGAGACCTACGCCGATATCAGCCCGATGCGATTGGATTCCAATGGCGTCACGGCTTTCATCTCCATCATGCGGGGTTGCGACAACATGTGCTCGTTCTGCGTAGTGCCCTTTACCCGGGGCCGGGAACGCAGCCGCAACGCCTTTAGCATCGTCGCGGAAGCCACGGACCTCTATCAAAAGGGCTACCGGGAGGTGACCCTGCTGGGGCAAAATGTCGACTCGTACAAATGGGAAAACCCGGAGACGGGCCAGCCGGTATCCTTTGCGCAATTGCTGGAAATGGTAGCGCAGGTCCATCCCGATTTGCGGGTGCGCTTTTCTACTTCCCACCCTAAGGACATCATCGACGAGGTGCTGTACACCATGAAAAAGTACGAGAACATCTGCAAGTATATCCACCTGCCGGTACAATCAGGCAACAGCCGCGTGCTGGAGCTGATGAACCGCACCTACGACCGCGAGTGGTACATGAATAAGGTGCGCCGTATCTACGAAATCATGCCGGACTGTGCGATCTCATCGGATATTATCACCGGATTCTGCAGTGAGACCGAAGAGGAGCATCAAGAGACGCTGAGCATGATCGAGTTTGCCAATTACAGCATGTCCTACATGTTTTTCTACTCGGAACGGCCGGGCACTCTTGCGGCGCGGAAGTACGAGGACGACATCCCGCTCAAGGTCAAAAAGCGCCGTCTGCAAGAGGTTATCCGCTTGCAAGCCCAAGTGTCTCATGAACATAACAAACAGGATATCGGCAAGACCTTCAAGGTGCTCATCGAGGGCGACTCCAAGCGGTCTGATCAAGATTTCAAAGGGCGTAA
>JAAAOU010000254.1 GCA_009908745.1 Bacteroidota bacterium | reverse complement strand
ACAACTGCAAAACGAGCGCGCCAATCTATTCGGCGACAAAGACCCGGCCACGGAGCAAGCCCGGCAGCAAGCGGCAGTCAAAAACGCCGAGTCGCAGCTCGAAAACCGGCGCGAAGCTTTCACTGCCGCCCAGCAGCGATTGGCGCAAGCCCAAGCCAGCCAAAAAGACAAACAAAAAGCCAAGCAGCAGCTACAGCAAAAGGCAGCACAACACCGCCAGCAGCTGGAGGAAGAAGCCCGTACAGCCGGCTTTGAAGACGCCGCATCCGCCCGCCAAGCGCTTATGCCCGAAAAAACCGCGCAGGCCATCGAGCAGCGGCAGCAGCAACTGCAACAGCGCCAGCTCGAATTAGAGCGGTCGTTAAAAGATACGGAGGAGCAATTGCAGCAAACCCGTTCGCTGGCCCTCACGGATGCCGAGGCTGACCGCTTGCTCGAAACACTGGAGGCCGAAGAACAGCAATTGAATGAACAGCAACAGCAGCTCGGTGCCATGGCCGAGAAAGACCGCCTGCAGCAAGAGCGCAAAGCAAAGGCTGCCGGCTTGGCGGGCAAGATAGAGCAGCAGCGGCAGCAGTACCGCCGGTGGGCCCAACTCAACGAAATCATCGGGCAGGCCGACGGCAAGAAGTTCCGCACTTTCGCCCAGGGGCTCACGCTGCAGAAACTCACCCAGCTGGCCAATATACACCTACAGCGCCTGCACGGGCGTTACTTCATCCAAAAACGTGAGGGGGAAGAGCTGGAGCTCGATATCATCGACACTTACCAGGCCGATAACCGCCGGTCTATGAATACCCTCTCGGGCGGGGAGAGCTTCTTAGTGAGCCTAGCCTTGGCCTTAGGCCTGAGCGACCTGGCCGGCCAGCACACGCAAATCCGATCGCTCTTCATCGACGAGGGCTTTGGCACCCTAGATGAAAATACGCTGGACTTGGCGATTGCCACGCTGGAAAACTTGCAGGCCAGCGGCAAAAAAATTGGCATTATTTCCCACGTCAAGGAGCTCAAGGAGCGCATCGCTACACAAATTCAGGTGGAGAAGAGAGGGAATGGGTTTAGTGCGGTGCGGGTGGTTGGGGTTTAGGGTTGAAAAGTTCTAAGGTTCTAAGGTTGAAAAGTTAGCGGGCCGGTCAGCCAACCCTGAAGGACTCCACTCCCTGCGGTCGTTCCGCCTTCAGGGTAAACCCTTCAACCTTCCTCCGCCCGCCGAAGCCTAACTCTTGGACAAAGCTAACCCGCTAAACCGCCAAGGCGAAGGAGGGCCAACCTTCCAACTCTCCCAACCTTTCAACTTTCTAACTTCCCAACTCAAAAACGCCAGATATCCACCTCAGGGTCCAGTGGCTTTCCCTCTTGTAGGTGAGCCGCCATGTGATGCGCCCAGTAAGGCCCTAAAGAAGCGCCTTTCGTCCCCAAGCCATTGAAAATGTATAAGTTGTCGATTTCCGGATGCTGCCCCAGAAAGGGCCGGCGGTCTTTTACCGTAGGCCGGATCGCCGCGCGGTGGTAGAGGACCTCGTAGGGGGCTTGCAGGATGTCTTTTAGGCGCTGCTCTAGGTACGAGCGCCCTTTTTCAGTCGGCTCCGGCCCCTCGTACTTCCAGTCGTAGGTAGAGCCGATCCAGTAGTGGTCTTGCGTTGCCAGCGGCACGATAAAGACCCGGTGCTTCATGATTTTCTCAAAGTCGGCATCCGGTATACGCACGATGAGGACTTCCCCTTTGGCCCCGCCGAAGGGCAAGTAGGAGAAAAAAGGGTTCTGCTCCCCCCATGCGCCTTCACAGCAAACGACCCGGTCAGCGTGGAAGTTGCCATACCGAAAGCCGTCTGCGGCCAGCTGCAATTGGCTGTAATCCATTTTGGTTTCGGTAATCGCGTCTTCGCGGCGCAGTTTTTCCCGAAAAGCACGGGTGAGCGTCGGCAAGTCCGTTTGGGCGGAATGGGTAACCTCCCCGTAACTGTAGGCGAGTAAAGTATGGGTAGCGTAGCTGTCAAGCACCGCTTGGTCTAGCATGTACTGCTGGTAGCCGGGCTCGGCGGTGCGGGCCAGCCAGTCGTTCTCCTCCCGGCTGTTGAACAGGGTGCGGATAATATTGCGCTCGTGGAAAATACGCACGCCCAGCGCTTGCTCCAACTCCCGGTAAGTTGTTCTTGCAAATGGGATTAAATCGTCCACCCGCCACGACTTGACATACCGCCGCCCGGTAATGGGATTGATAATACCGGCTGCTACCTGCGAAGCGGCATGCTCGCTGTACGCGTCAACTACATGTACGGAACATTGGTGAGCTTGCAGAAAGTGGGCGAGTAGCGTGCCTGCAACGCCTTGGCCAATGATAAGATAATCTACGTGCTGCATATATTGGGAGAAACAGCCGTGGAAAGGAGTGGTTTATACCGCGGTGGAAATGGTTTGTATTTCCAGTTGTTTGGCGAGGACCCCTTTTCTGCCGCACGGTGAAGAAGCAAGCTGGTGTTCAAAAAAGAAGGACAGCCCCGCCCGGGTCTGCCCCTCTTTTTTTGCCGAATCTCGGGGTCAAGCCGAAAAGGAAAGCAAAAAGCAATTCACGAAAGCATTGATTTTCTTTTTGGCTGGACTCTAGACCACAGGTTGGGGAAAGCCCTTTTTTGAAAGCTATCGCCTACGGATGGTCTCTGTGCCCTTCTTCATGTCATAGCTAGGCGATGTCCAGGTGCTAGTGGCCGACTGCAAATCTTCATCAACCGTATAAATCTCGAGGCCGTAAGAGCCGCCAATGCCCCAGACACCGATCAAAGCCGTATCTGTTTTGTAAGCAAAGCCGGTATAAGGCATACCGTCGCCCAAGTACCACTCTAAGCGGTAGTAGTCCCGCAGCTTCATGATTTTTAAAGTGCCCGAGTAGGTCTTAGAAGTGCCTTGATCCACGTCACCGTCTGACCGGCGGCCGACCACCTCGTAGGTGCCTTCGATATCGCCGTCCAGCTTGCCACCTAGCAGTTCAGCGCCTCCACCGTTGTGTGAGGTCCAGGTAGCGGAGCCTTCTAGCCCGCCTTCGTCTGTCAGAGGGTAAGAGATCAAGCCGTAGCGTAGTGTGCCGATGCCGTAGGCGGCGTACATCTTGCCAGTACGTTGGTTGAAAAGTGCCGTACCCGGAAACACCTCGTTTTTGGCTTCATCCCCATACCGGACGCCCCAAGTCAGCTTGTAAAGCGGGGCGTTTATGGGTTGGATACCCAATTTTCCTGTATAGCTCACGTTTTTAGGGGTTTGCCCTTCTACCGCCCAAGTGCCTTCCAGCACCCCCTTTTGGGCACTCGCTACTGTTGCCGTTGCCAGCAAAGCGATTATTAAAGTTGCCATCCGGATCATAATCATTCAGATTTTTCGTGTTTGGTAATGAAACAGAACAGCATAGCGCATAAACGATTGCACACTATCTGTTCTGACTGGACAAAGGAAATAAAAAGCCACAACTTCCTCCTATTTGCCATCGCAGATTTTTGTCACTGTTGCATCAGCGTTTCCCGGTCTTTTTTGCGCAGCCCCTGCACCACCAGATCGTAGGAATGGTCGATCAGCTCGCGCAGCAGTTCTTCAGGCAAGCCCGCTTCAAAGTAGACCGTATTCCAGTGCTTCTTATTGGAGTGCCAGCCGGGGATGATCTGCTCCGGGTATTCCTCCCGCAGCCGGACCGCCCGCTCTGGGTCGCACTTGAGGTTGACGCGGAAATCGTCCTGCTCCAACCCTGTGATAGCAAAGATTTTGCCCATAACTTTAAAGACTAACGTTTGCTCGTCAAAGGGGAAGGTTTCCGCTGCGCCCTTTTTAGAGCGGCAATAAGCGTGGAATTGTTCGATGTGCATGCGATGCTTTTTTAGTCTTGCTCGATAAGCGCCCGCTGCCGGTCTGTAAAGCGCCCCAAATCCGGTGGCGAAACAACCGTATGCCAAGTGCTGATGTCTAGAATCCCCTGAAAGGCTGCCGGCAGTGCCTTGCCGCTCTTTTCCAGATAGTCTGCTTCCAGCAAAAGCCCGTTCAGCGTTTCTATATCCCGTGAGGCAGGAGGGGCATCCGGCCCGCCGGCAAAAGCTTCCTTCAGTACTCGCCCAGTGGCATACCTCGGTGGCGGCAAGGCGTGAAGATAGGCAATGGTGGGCGCGATGTCGATGATTTCTGCGTATTCGTACCTTGCCCCCGCTTTGACCCCCTTGCCCAGTATTAAAAGCTCGGTCTTGTTGGATTCAGGCCGGTAAGGAGGGTGCCCCCCGATGTGGGCCTGCCCGTGGTCTCCCATGATGAGGAGTACGGTCTCATCCATATACCCCTCTTCCTCCATCCAATTGATGAAATCTGCAGTCAGGCGGTCGGCTTGCCTCATTTGCTTGATGTAGGGCGACTCCGGGTGCCAAATATCGTGGTACCAAGGCTGCTCCAGATTTTCTGCCTCGTTGGAACGGTGGCCCGAGGAGCCCGGCCCTTGCAGGTGCACGCGCAAGAACGCGGGGTCATCGCTTTTGATCACCGCTTTGGTTTTATCGAACACCATGGCATCCCGGAAAATATCCTCAAATTCCTCCCGGAGGTTGAGATAGATATCAAACCCACCCGCGACATCCGCGTAAGCCCGGTCGTTGACCACAAAAGCCGTGGTGGCGTTTTCAAACTGATGCTGAATCAGGTGCTCCTTGATGCCGTCTTGCCCGATAAATACCGTGCCAGACATCAGCGCCGGGTTGGGCAGGGAACAGCTCCAAGGGTAAGTCGATGATTTCTCCGGGTGGTCTGGCAAAGGCAGGTGGACCTCTTCGTAGTAGCAGCCCTCGTTTTTGAGCTTTCGCAAATGCGGGAGCGGAATCCGGTCAATGGCGCCCGAGGCCAGGCCGTCGAGGATGAGGAGTATCGTCCGTTTTGGCTTTTCTGCTTGAGCGTGGGCGGGGCCGGCAAACAGGCCCAGAAGCAAGGCCAGCAGCGTTACGCCCCATACAAATAGTCCTGTGGTTTTCATACCCGTGGTTTTGCACTAAAATACGAAATTTGGGCAAGCCCGTCTAGTAGCTGGTTGAATTATAGTCTGACAACTTAGGATTTGTGAGAATCATGACGCCGCTATTTTTTTGGCTATCGAGTCAAAAAACGTAGGCATAGCCTAAGCTACGGCGAGGCTTTTTGGCGAAGAGAGGCGGAAAAAGAGCAAGTCAGGATCCACAAATCTTGGGTTGTCAGACTATAAGCACATTAGACATATTCTTTAACTTCAATTAAACTATTTCAATACCTTATGAAAG
>JAAAOU010000243.1 GCA_009908745.1 Bacteroidota bacterium | reverse complement strand
GAGCACCGTGCCGCGATTGCTGCGGAAAAACAGGACCAGTAGCACTAGTATCAACAACAGTGCCCCGACAATCCATATGATGCGCCGGTTATTTCGCATGGGCTACTGCGGTTTTTTGAAGGCGTGCTGTCAATTGCTCGAACTCGGGAGCGATCTGCTGATACGCTTCGGCTTGCAGCTCGTGGTCGCCGTACCAGTAGTGCTCAAAGATACGGGTGAGGCGGGAGAAGGGCGGCTGCAGTTCGTGTCCCGACAGCTCATTCAGGTACTGCCGGTTGGTTTTGTCTTTCTGCCAGCGGATCAGCCCGCCGACGGACATGGCTTTAAGCAACGCCAGATAGTGCAGACGCATGGCCAGGCGGTAGTTGCCCTCGCGTTCCGCCTGCGCGATGTAGCCGCCAAGCTCCGCTTCGTGCAAATCCTCTTCAATCTGCTCCAGGTCGATGTCTGTGCTGCTGCCTGCTTTGCGCAGTTTCTTGTCTTTGGGGGCTTGTTGCAAACCGAGCAAGTAGCGGATGAGAAAAGCGATGGCTACGGCTACCCCTGCAAAAAGCAAGATTTTGAGCAGGATATCCGCCCAGGCGCTATCGAGCTCGAACAAGGGTTCGGCGGGTTCTACTTGCGGTGGCGTTTCGCCGCCGCCGGCTTCGGTGCTGCTGTTGCGCCCGGATTGGACCTCTTCGCCGGCAGCTCCCGGGGCACCAGGGTATTCAATGCCTTTTTTGGCGGAAGCCCACGCCTCCCGGTCGACCTGCTGCGGCTGCAACGGCTCTTCCAGATAGTCGCCCGCTGCGGGTGGCTGTGCCTGCAGCGCAAGGCCGGAAGCCAACAAAAACAAAATCGATATGGAGCGTAAATGGTAGGCCATCATTCTTTTTCTAGTCCTTGAATCCGCCGTTGCAAGCCGATGTCCTGAATGCGCTGCCGCAGCTGGGGCGCTTCTTGGATCTCGATCAGGCTGTAGTACAGCAAACCGCCGCTGACCAGCACCATAGACAGTACCAAGTACAACACCCACACGCTGATAAAGGTTAGCACAATGGCGGAGAACTGCGCCATGGCGTCTTCCGGCAATTGCACGACCCAACTGAACAGGTCTAGGTAGAACCAAGACAAGGTAGTGTTCACCAAAGAGAAGAATAGCAGCCCCACCAGCAGGAAGAGTAGCGACAAGCTAAAGCCCCGGCTGAAATTGGGAAGAAGCAGACCGAGACTACGGCTGCCCGCTGCGAATGGATTGCGGCCGTCGCGCAAACTGATGTAACCCCAAAGGCCAGGCAGCACGAGCAAAGCCATGAGCATGAACGGCAGGTACCAGCCATTGAAATACAGCAGCATGGCAAACACGCCCATGGGTACGAGCAGCTTTAGGAAAGCGGTCCAAATAGCTACTTGCACCCAGCCTTCCTCCCGCAACAGACGGCGGAAAACCACGGTCCCCACGGCAGCAAAGCCCAATGTATTCGCCAATGGCAGCAGCGGTGCCCCTAAATTGCGGAAAAACTGGTCGATCTCCTGTATGCCCGACCAGGCCCCCGCCGGGAAGCGGAAGCGGTCTACGACGGGCATGTCCCCCGGCAAGAACGCCAGGGCAATATACAGCAACGCGCCTATACCGGAAGCCAGCGCCAATGCCCCGAAGTGCTTGCGCAAAAACACGAAAACGCCGGCGAAAATATCCCCGCCCGACAGTATACGGTCAAATTGCAGTTCCTGTTTGCGGTCCGGCGGCACCCGGGTATCGGTACGGGTAGCTTCGGAGCCCATTTGTGCCTTGATGATGGGGTACCACACGAAGTAGAGCAGCACAAAAAGCAGGCAAACAAGGATGAACAACCCCCGCAGTATATCCGGCGTCTCGGTATGCCGCGTCAGGTAGCCCTCAATAAAACCGGCGATGATGAAGATGGGGACAATGCCCGCCATGATCTTAATGCCGCGGCGGGCAGACTGCTGAAAGGCTTTCGCCCGTGTGTAGGTGCCCGGAAACGCCAACCCTTTCCCCATCGTGATGCCGGCCGCCCCCGCAATGATGATGGCGGAGATCTCCAGCGTACCGTGTATCCAAACCGTCAGGAAGGAGTCCCAGAACAAGCCTTTCTCAATGAAGAAGTACTGGAAAGCCCCGAGCATAATACCGTTGCGGATCAGAATGGCGATGCTGCCGATGGTGAAAAAAGCGCCCATTACAAAGGTGAGGAAAGCAACGAAGATATTGTTGAAGGTGATGCCGACGGACATGCCAAACGCCCCTTTTTGCTTGTAGACCGCCATGGGGTCGCCGGACTCAATGTTCTCCATAGTCATATCCACATAGGAATCGCCGAGGATAAGGCGGAGGAATTCGCTGTCGTACGCACTAGACACCATGCCGATCAAAAAGGCGATGACGAAGACGACAAAGGAGAGGCGTAGTGCCGAACGTGCTTCGTACATCAATTGCGGCAGCTCGTCTACCCAAAAGGAAACCAGCCGGCGGGCGGGGGAACGGCGGCTGCTGTAGATTTTGAAGAAAATGCGCTGCGCCAAGCCGTTGAGGTAGACACGCACCGAACGATTGGGGTAGAAGGTGCGGGAATAAGACAGGTCGTCGGTGATCTGCACAAACAGTTCGTTGAGCTTGTCGGGGTCATTTCGCATGCGGTCCATTGACTCTTCGAACTCCGCCCACTTTTCCTGGTTCTGCTTGATGAATTTGGTCTCGCGCATCGGCTTGATTTACATGGTTCCCATTCCTATACCAGCATCTGATTGGCACGCCTCCATCTCAGCAGGCCAATCGGTTCGGCATCATGCTATTTCAAAACGTTATGCATGGCAAAGTGTTTCTGCTTCGGTACAACTCCTATTTTAGGAAAATAATTGCAAAGAAGGAACCCGTTCCATAAATTGTCGAAAATTCACAGCCATGAATACCATAGAAATCCGCACCACGCAGAATGTGGTCATCGAATACGAGCTCGCGAGCCTGCGGGAGCGTATCTTGGCGTTTCTGCTTGACTTGCTGATTTTTGGGATGCTGTACTTGGTGATCGTGCTCCTGCTGCTTGGCCCTATCATCCGCAGCCTGTCTTCGGGTGGCAGCTTGTTGCTGACCGTTGTGTACCAGATCTTGCCGATCGGTGGCTTTATGGCTTACCACTTGGTTTCCGAGATCGTCGCCAACGGCCAGACTTGGGGCAAGCGCACTATGGGTGTACGGGTAGTGCGCCTAGATGGCAAAGAGCCGGGCTTAAGTGACCATCTGCTGCGGGCGGTATTCCTGATTGTGGATTTCATCTTCTCAGCCGGGGTATTCGCGGCACTGCTCATCAGCTCGTCGCTCAAAAACCAGCGGTTGGGGGACATGACGGCTAACACGACGGTCATCCGCTTGCAGCAAAACCTGAGCTTCCGCCTCTCCGACATTCTCAATATTGCCTCGCTCGACGACTACGAACCCCACTACCCGCAGGTGACGCAACTGACCGAAGACGACATGCTGTTGATCAAGCAGGTGATTACCCGCTACCGCAACCACCACAATCCGGCGCACGCACAGGCGGTACAGGAGCTGGTTGCCCGCCTGCAGGAGGTGCTGGGCATCCAACAAGTGCCGGGGGACAAAGTGGAGTTTTTGAAGACCTTAATCAGGGATTATATAGTGATTACGCGGTGAATCGGGCTGGCCGCTCCCGCCTTATCACCGGATACGCTCCTCAATAAGCAGGAAAAAGCGTCCCCAAAGCCCCCTCCCATCCCCAAACGTCCTATATTTGTCCTCAATAAAACGCTAAAGGCCAATGGACTTGCTCACCATCATCACTATCCTCATTGTATTTGCCGCAATTTTCGGGTATCTCAACGTACGCTTCCTGAAGCTGCCCGTCACTATCGGCCTAATGGTGATTTCACTGGGGTTCTCTCTGCTTACCATGGCGGTCAGCCAGGTGTATCCTACCTTGTTTGAATTGGAAAAAAGCTTAGTGGAGCAAATTGATTTCCACACCGTTTTAATGGAAGGCATGCTCAGTTTCCTGCTATTTGCCGGGGCACTACATGTGGATTTTCAGCAACTTAGGACGCAGCGCTGGCCAATTATCCTATTTGCCACGCTGGGGGTAGTCACCTCTACCTTCTTGGTCGCCGGCCTTTCCTACTTTATGCTGAATGGACTGGGCATAGAAATTCCCTTTTTGCACTGCCTGCTGTTTGGCGCCTTGATTTCCCCTACGGACCCGATTGCCGTACTGGGCATTCTCAAGAAAGCGGGCGTCCCCAAAAGCTTGGAGACCAAAATCATTGGCGAAAGCCTGTTCAACGACGGTATAGGCGTCGTCATTTTCATCACCATTTTCCAATTGGCACGAGCTGGCGCGGGCGAGTTCGAGACCTCGGAAGTAGCGTTGCTATTTCTGGAAGAGGTAGGCGGCGGTATTGCTCTCGGTTTGGGATTAGGCTACATCGCTTATCAGATGATGAAGAGTATTGACGATTACGAGGTCGAAGTGATTACCACGCTGGCACTGGTCATGGGCGGATATTTACTGGCGAGCAGCCTACACTTTTCTGGCCCGCTCACGATGGTCGTCGCAGGATTGATGGTGGGCCACGAGCGCTTCCGCACCTCCTCCATGTCAGAAGAGACCGAGCGCTACGTAGATAAGTTTTGGGAACTGATAGATGTGCTCTTTAACGCCGTGCTCTTTATCATTATCGGCCTAGAGATCGTTATCTTGTCCTTCGATACGCAGTATATTGTGGCGGGCCTGCTAGCCATTCCACTCGTGCTCCTCTGCCGGGCGACTGCATTGGCCCTGCCTATCGCGCTCTTTCGCAAACAGCTCAATTTCTTTCCCAAAACCAATCTCATCATGACCTGGGGCGGGCTCAGAGGCGGTATTTCTATTGCGCTTGCGCTTTCGCTGGCCGATTACATGAGCCGCGTACCAATACTTACGATCACTTATATTGTGGTCATTTTCTCTATCATCGTACAGGGCTTGACCGTAGGGAACTTGGTGAGAAGAGTGCAGCAGGAGCAAAAATTGGCCTAAAAAACACACACTGCTGCCCTTGCCGTAGCGTAATCCAAAAGCGCCGAACACCGCCCCAAACCACACAAAACATACGCCTACCAGCCGATACCGGCACTATCAAAGAGCCCATTTGGCCTATGCGCCTTTTTTTTATATAATATTTTTGTACCTTTGTATATCATATTCACTCCCAACTTTCCCAATAACTTCCACAAGCGTACTTGTCCCAGTTGTACAATATACTGATACTGGCATCCCCCCTTTAGC
>JAAAOU010000429.1 GCA_009908745.1 Bacteroidota bacterium | reverse complement strand
CCATTCAGTTTATGCGGATGTACATGAAAGGCTTCCGTGCGCCGGTCACCCTGCGTTTCGCCCGCCTGGAACTGGTGCGCAACCAATGGCGCCGCTACCGCCCGGATTTGACCGATGGGACCCAGGGGCCGAATGTCTCTTGCAACACGCGCGAGACGGCCTTGACAGTAGATAATGTAAACATCGAAGAAAACAGCAGCCGCGACCCTTTCAACTACGTTTTGCCGGAAGGCATTCAGCGCGAGCAGCAGGTGGGCGTTTTCAATACCCTGCAGAACGAGCAGTCTTTGGCCCTGAGCATCGAGCAACTGTGTAACGGTGCCGAGCGGGCGGTCTTCCGCGTGCTCAATATGGATATGCGGGTATACGAGCGCTTTAAAATGTTCGTGCACGCCGAGGAGAAGAACAACTTCGAAATCCCAGAGGGCGCCACCTCTATCTTCATCCGTATGGGCAGCGATTTCCAAAGCAACTACTACGAGTACGAAATACCGCTGTCGATGTCGGACCCCGAGGCATTCGCCGGCATGACGGTCAACCCGAATTCCATCCCCTACAAGCGGGAGGTCTGGCGGCCGGAAAACGAATTCGACTTTGCGTTGTCTGAGCTTATTGAGCTGAAGAAGCGCCGCAATGACCTAGAGTTCAGCTTGGGCGAAGAGTTCGTGGAGAACATCCCCAAACCCGCAGAAAACAAAACCCACCGGCTCAAGATCAAAGGCAACCCCAACCTCGGCCAAGTCAAAGTGATGATGGTCGGCGTACGCAATATCAAAGACGATCAGGTTTTCGGGGAAGACCAGATACCGGCCGAGCCCATCGACATGGAGGTGTGGATCAACGAGATGCGCCTGACCGGGCTGGACGAACGGGGCGGTGCGGCGGCTACTGCCCGCGTGGATGCTCAACTGGCGGACTTTGGCTCCTTTACCATGGCGGGTAATATCAGCACTATCGGCTTTGGGGCTATCGACCAGAAAGTGCAGGAGCGGCAACGCGAGCAGGTTACTGGCTACGACTTGGCGTTAAACTTGAATTTGGACAAGTTCTTGCCAGAGCGCTGGGGAATCCGGCTGCCTTTCTTCGCGCAGTACTCCAACAATACCATCCGCCCCGAGTTTGACCCTTACGACCTGGATGTACGCCTGAACGACAAACTCTCGGAGGTGGGTAACCGGACCGAACGCGACTCCATTCTCGATGCGGCTTTGGAAGTCAGCACCATCAAGAGCCTGAACTTTACCAACGTGCGCAAGGAGCGGAGCAACAATACCCGGGCAGCCATGCCTTGGGATATTTCCAATTTTAGCCTGTCCTACTCCTTTACGGAAAACGATTACCGGGACCCCATTATAGAGTTCAACCGCGAACAAAAGCACGTCGGCGCACTCGACTACAGCTTCAACCGGCGTACCAATTACCTGGAGCCGTTCAAGGGGATCAGCAGCAAGTGGCTGGACATCATCTCCAAAATCAATGTCAATCCTTTGCCGAATGGATTTACGTTTAGTTCGATTTGGGACCGCACCTTTGAGACGACGAGCTACCGCTTTACCGATGTCAACCCGCGGTTCCGCACGTTCTACAACCAGCGGTTCACTTGGGACCGGGACTATGACTTGCAATGGGACTTGACCCGGTCTATCAAGATCAACTTCAACGCGACGAACAGTGCTGTCATAGACGAGCCGTTCCAAGCCGCCTTGGTCGAGCAGTTTGGTTTCGACCGGGCCCGGCAGATTCGGCGCGACAGCGTGTGGGAAAACATCAAAGACTTTGGCCGGCCTAAGAATTACCAGCACAACATCAGTGTAGGGTATAATTTGCCGGTGCGCCACTTGCCGATCATCGGGGAATTCGTGACCGCGAAAGTCCAGTACAACGGGGGCTACAATTGGACTGCCGCCGCCCTTAACCTAGACAGCCTAGGCAATGTCATACAGAATAACCAAAGCCGTAGCGGCGATGTCGATATCGACTTGGAAAAGCTGTATAGCCAGTGGGATTACCTGAATAAAATACAAGGCCGGGGCGGCTCGCGCGGCCGCAACCGGGGGCGCGCCAACCCACGCTCGCGCCGAAGGCCCAGTTCGCGGGATGACCAGCAGTCCGAAGAAGAGGAAGAGGGCAAAGACCGCGAACCTTCGGCTATCGAAAAAGCCCTGATCCGGCCCCTGCTGTCGGTCCGGCGGGTCCGGTTGAATTTCCGGGAAGAGCTGTCGACTACCCTCCCGGGCTATATGCCCGAGACGCAGTTGCTCGGTATGACCGGCTTCGACTCCCCGGGTTGGGACTTTGTGGCAGGGTTGCAGCCTCGTATTCGGCAGCTCTCGGATGAGCAGCTGTTTAACCCTGATCCGAACAACCTCGAGGGCGACTGGCTCCGGCAAAACGAGCAGTGGTTCTCGGGTAGCTTCTTCCAAAACAAAGATGTGCAGCAGACCTACTCGCAGCGCTTTGAAATCCGCTCCACCGTGGAGCCTATCCGGGATTTCCGAATAGACCTGGAGGTGACCCGCAACTATCGGGAAAACTACAGCGAGCAATTTCGGGATACTGTGCCTGGCGATGGTATCCGGCGATTGGTGCATACCGTGCCCTATGAGACGGGGAGTATGGATATTTCTTTCTCCGCTTTATCCACGCTTTTCCGGGACAGTAATGACGAGATCACCGACCTGTTTGACCAGTTTGAGGAGAACCGCATCGTTATTTCCCGGCGTTTGGGGACCGGCTTCCACCAAGACCCCAACCTTGCGCAGGAGGGGTATGCCCGCGGCTTTGGCAAAACCCAGCAGGAGGTGATATTGCCTGCCTTCCTTGCGGCTTACACAGGCGAGGACCCTAACACGGTCAAGCTGAACCTGTTCGACCTGCTGCCCAAAGTCAATTGGCGCATGCAGTACAACGGCCTGGCGAGGATACCGTTCTTCCAGAAAATTTTCCAGAATTTCTCCATATCGCATGGTTACCGATCGAATTTGCAGGTGAATAACTTCCGGACCAGCTTACCGTTCCTCGATACTAGGGCGACCGAGCCGCTCGATACCAGCTCGTTCAATTTTTTCCCGCGCCTGGAGATTTCGGATGTAGTTATTTCGGAGAATTTCTCCCCCTTGATAGCCTTGGATATGACGCTAGTCAACGGCATGTCCTTCAATTTCAATTACAACAAATCCCGTACCTTGGCGCTGAGCACGGTCAATTACCAGCTCAACGAGTCCCAATCTGAAGAGCTGACTTTAGGCTTTGGCTACTTGGTGCGGGGCGTGGATATTCCCTTCCTGACGGGTAGCAAAAAGAAAAAGGACAAGGATGGCGAAGGCGGCATGCTTGACAACCTTGGCCAAGGAGGGCGCGGCAACCGCCGGGGTGGCGGCAGGGGCTTGCAGTCACAGGATTTGGATATCAATTTTGATATGTCCATCCGCGACGATGTGACTTTTGCCCACCGACTGGATGAAAACATCGTTGAGCCGACTAGGGGGAGCTATACCTTGGCTTTCTCCCCGGCTATAGAGTACCAGCTCAACCGCAGCCTGTCCCTGCGCCTGTTTTTCGACTACCGGCGGACGGTCCCGGCGACTTCGGCCAGCTTCCCGCGGACGAATTCTTCCGGTGGGGTGGTGGTTCGCTTTCAGTTGAATTAAGGGGGTAGGGTTGGAAGGTTGTAGGGTTGGAAGGTTGTAGGGTTGGAAGGTTGTAGGGTTGGAAGGTTGTAGGGTTGTAGGGTTGGAAGGTTGTAGGGTTGTAAGGTTGGAAAGTTGTAAGGTTGTAGGGTTGTAAGGTTGTAAGGTTGTAAGGTTTTAAGGTTGTAAGGTTGTAAGGTTGTAAGGTTTTAAGGTTAGAAGGTTGGAAGGTTGAAGGGTTGACCGAGCAGCAAACTTTACAACTCTTCAACTTTCCCAACCTTTCAACTTTTTGATTATAAATAATTACCAAGGGTTTCAGCTACACTAATCATGAAGCTCTCCATCATCATCGTCAACTACAACGTCAAGTACTTTTTGGAGCAAGCTTTGCTTTCAGTGCGCCGCGCGTGTATAGGCTTAGACGCAGAGGTATGGGTAATCGACAACAACTCGGTGGATGATTCGGTGCCTATGGTGCGGGAGAAATTCCCGGAAGTACACTTGATCGCCAATGAAGGCAACCCTGGTTTTTCTATCGCTAACAACCAAGCCATCCGAGCCTCTACGGGCGAGTATGTGCTGCTGCTCAACCCAGATACGGTGGTGGAGGAAGATACCTTCAAAAAGTGCATTGCTTTCATGGATGCCCACCCAAATGCCGGCGGGTTGGGCGTGCGGATGATCGATGGCAGCGGGGCGTTCCTGCCGGAATCCAAACGCGGTTTCCCATCGCCTTGGGTGGCGTTTTGCAAGACGGTGGGGCTGTCGCGTTTGTTTCCTAAATCCCGCTTGTTCAATCGTTATCACTTGGGTTATCTGGGGGAATTTGAAACCAACGAGATAGAAGTACTGGCCGGTGCCTTCATGTTTATGCGCCGCTCGGTGCTGGACGAAGTCGGTCTGCTGGACGAAACCTTCTTTATGTACGGGGAGGATATCGACTTGTCGTACCGCATTATTCAGGGCGGGCACCAAAACTACTACTTTCCAGAGACGACCATCATCCATTACAAAGGGGAAAGCACAAAAAAGGGCAGCCTCAACTACGTCAAAGCGTTCTACCAGGCGATGATCATCTTCGCCCGCAAGCACTTCGAGGGGCGGCAGGCCAGGGTGTTTGTCTGGATGCTGCAGCTGGCCATCTACCTGCGGGCCACGCTCACCCTGCTGAGCAACTTCATCCGCCGGGCGTACTTGCCACTATTGGATGCCAGCTTGATCTACGGCGGCATGGTCTTCCTCAAAGACTTTTGGGAGAACTACCACTTCAACGACCCCGACTACTACGAGGACACGGTGCTGTACTTCAATTTCCCGCTTTACACCCTTATCTGGCTGTTGGGCGTGTTCTTCAGCGGGGGGTACGATCAGCGGTATAGCCTGCGGCGGCTGGTCAGGGGGTTGGTAGTCGGCACGGTGGTGTTGCTAGCCGTCTATGGCTTACTGGATATGGCCTACCGCTTTTCGCGGGCCTTGGTACTGCTGGGCGCGGCTTGGGCCGTGGGGGCTACGATTGGGCTGCGGGCGGTTTTGCACTTCATGCAGTATAGGACTTTACGCATGGGCCAAGAGCGCAATCGTAACCTGGTCATCGTCGGGCAGCAGGAAGAGAGCGAGCGGGTGCAGCAGCTGTTGCACAAAGCGGAAGTGTCCAAGAACTTCATCGGCACCGTAGCCCCGGAAGCAGCAG
>JAAAOU010000106.1 GCA_009908745.1 Bacteroidota bacterium | reverse complement strand
TACGATGGGATATTGAATCCTGTGGCCATTGCGGCCGTGCGGGCCTGCCCTGCCACCAAGGCGGGCCTGTCCGCCGTAAACTTTGGAAGGCGGGCCTGTCCGCCGTAAACTTTGGAAGGCGGGCCTGTCTAACTGGCGTTAGCCAGGTAGATTCAAGCCCCGCTCCGGGTACGAAAAACAGCTCTGCGCAAGCAGAGCTGTTTCCCCCCCGCCCCTACCCATTCACCTTACGTATGCCTACCCGCCAAAATCAGCGTCGAGCCCCCTTCAAAAGCACACGCATACCACTAATAAATATTCATTTATATTTGCCGTCGTTTTAAGCAACTACACGTAACCGCCTAAAATTGAAGACACTGCTCAGGGCTTTCTGCATACCGCTGCTACTGTTCGTTTCCGCACCATCTTGGGGGCAAGAAAAGGTGCTCACCGCCTCCCGGGCGTATCAGCCAATCACGATCGACGGCAAAGACACGGAGCAGCAGTGGAGCCACGCGGATGTAGCCACCCATTTTCTGGAGCGCAACCCCACTGAAGGCGAGCCGCCCCGGTTCCCCACGGAAGTCAGGGTGCTTTACGACGACAACAGCATTTATATTCTTGGGTATTGCTACGATGAGCAGCCCGACAGCATCCTTACGCAGCTGGGCGAGCGGGACGACAATCTGAATGCCGACCAGTTTACCGTGTCCTTTGATACCTATAACAAGATGATCGATGCCTTTACCTTTTCCGTAACGGCGTCGGGGGTGCAATCGGATTCCCGGATTTCCGACCGTTCTTTCAATGCGGTTTGGGAAAGTGCCGTTCAGATCGTGGAGGACGGCTGGATCGTCGAGATCGAAATCCCCTACTACGCGATCCGGTTCCCCAAGGCGGAGGAGCAAGTCTGGCGGGTGAACTTTGAGCGGGAAATCAGGCGTAGCCGCACGCAGCTGCAGTGGGCCTTGGTGCCCAAAGAGGTTGAGACAGAACTCAACTACTGGGGGCTGCTGAAAGGTTTGGACAACATCAAAGACCCGCTTCGGCTGTCCTTGTCGCCCTACGTCTCTTCTTTTGCAGAATTCAGTGGGGGCGAAAGCACCATGGGGTACGGGGCCGGGGCGGACCTCAAGCTGGGGTTGAACGAGAGCTTCACGCTGGATATGACGCTGCTGCCAGACTTTTCGCAGGTACGCTCCGATAATATCATCAAAAACTTGGGGGCGTTTGAAGTCGTCTTCGAGGAGCAGCGCCCTTTCTTTCAGGAAGGCGTGGAATTGTTCAACCTTGGGGGCTTGTTTTACTCCCGGCGCATTGGGGGCGTGCCTAGCCGGTACAACCAAGCTTTTTCCAACCTGGATTCCACGGAAGTGGCCCTAGAAAACCCCGCTAGCACCAGGCTTGTCAACGTGGCTAAAATCTCCGGCCGGAACCAAAACGGATTGGGGATAGGGGTCATGAATGCCATCACGGCACCGAGCAACGCCATTATTGAGAATACCGTCACGGAAGATACCCGTTTGGTACAAACCAACCCCCTGGTCAATTACAGCATTATCTCTCTGGACCAAAATCTACGCAACAACAGCTCTGTTTACTTCATCAACTTGAACACCACCCGGGCGGGTGATTTTATAGATGCTAATGTGTCGGCCGCCGGGTTCAATCTGATTTCAAAAAACTCAACTTACTCCATCTCCGGGGATATCACAGTGTCGCAAAGAGACACGGAGTTGCTCGATAATATCTTTAAAGCTAATGCAGGCGATGGCTCGCGCTATTCGATCAATATCGCCAAGATCAAAGGCAATTTCAAGTACGCGTTTTCTAGCAGCGGCAAATCGCCCAACTACAACCCGAATGACTTGGGCGTCAACTTCACAACGAACATCAGGACGCATGCGGCAACGCTGCAGTACAACAAATACAATCCCTTCTGGATACTGAACAGCAGCTACAACCGGTTTACGTTGAGCATGGAGCAGGATTACACCACGGGGGATATTCTGAAAAAGCGCTACAGCGGCCGCTTCTTTTTCATCTTCCCGAGCTTTAATGCCATCTCGGTCAATATGAGTTCGCAAATTGGAGACGGGATAGACCTCTTTGAATCCAGAGTGCCCGGCCAGCCCTTTGTCATCCCAGAATTCTACTACAACGGCATCGGCATATCCACTGACTACCGAAGGCGCGTGGCCCTAGATGGCAATATTGGCTACGGAGAAGGCTACTTCACCGATTATGTCGTCAACCAGTATTTTGAGGTCAACCTCTCCCCTATCATCCGCCTGAACGACAAGCTGACCCTCACCCCTTCCATGAACTACTCCCGATTCCTGAACGGTGCGGGCTTTGCAGGGTACTTTGACGGCCAGCCGAAGTACGGCGTGCGGGATGTTCGGACTTTAGTCAACATCCTGCAGGGCAAGTACCTGTTCAAAAACAACCTTTCCCTGACCCTGCGGATAAGGCATTACTGGTCGTACGGGCTCTACGATTACTACGGCGACCTCGATGCGGAGGGCTATATCATCCGGGATGATTCCTTTGCGGGAAATGCCGACTTCAACTTCAATGCTTTTAATACCGATTTGATCTTTGCGTGGCAGTTCGCGCCGGGCAGCTTCCTGAATATCGTCTATAAGAACGACCTCCAAAGGGACGAGCAGGATATTGAGCTGTCGTACTTCAATAATGTACAATCTGTACTCGAAGAAGGCCAGCGAAATTCCATTACGATGAAGGTCGTCTACTTCTTTGATACGGTTTCTAGCTACAATAAGCTTTTTAACTAGGCTATACATCTGCTCAAAGCCTGAGGCAAAGGGCCCCTCAGCCGTTTTCAGCAATGCAAAAAGGCCCCGACTTGCCAACGACGGAGCGCCGGGCCCAGGGCGCAACTAATGAACTTGGTCGTTTCCGGCTACGCTTGCTTCATATTGTGTGACGTTGCTGCTTTGCGTCTTTGCGTAAACCCTTACATAGCCTAGCCTTGACTTGCCCAGCAGAGGTCACCCCCTATGTGCCCCTATACATTCCAAAATACCTTGCCAGCCCAACAACTTTTCCCCCAATATCCAAAAGCACCAAGCAGCCCTAACTTCTAACTTTTACATCCCCCGTTTTACATTTTACATTTTGCCTTTTACATTCCACTCCCCCCTAATACTCCAACACAAACTTCGACAAATTCTGCCCCTTCTCCAGCCCCAGCTTCTTGCGCAGGCGGTAGCGCGCCACCTCCACCCCCCGCTGCGAAATGCTGAGGATATTAGCAATCTCCTTGGTATTCAGGTTGAGGCGCAGCAGGGTACAAAGCTTTTGCTCGTTGGGCGAAAGGTCGGGGTAGTCCTGCTGCAGGCGGGTGAGGAAATCGCCGTGCACCTGATCGAAGTGGTACTCGAACTGCTCCCAGTCTTCTTGGAGCTTGAGGTTGATGTCGATCTCCTTGACGATTTTCTCCAGGGCCTGTTTGGCTTCCGCCCAGCGGCCCGTTTGCTTGAGCTGTTGCAGTTCTGTCTTGATGGAGTCTATGAACTCATTCTTGACCACCAGGTTCATGGTGGAAGCGGCAAGCAGTTTATTGACATGCTGCAGCTCACGCTGTACGCTTTCGGCCTTCATTTGATCGAGGGCCTGCTGCTTTTCTTCTTCGATTCGGCTGAGCTTCTGCTGTTTCTTACGGAGCTCCAGTTGGCGTTCTTTTTCGGCCGCATCGGCTTTGCGCTGGTACCTCTTTCTCTGTAGGAGAAGGATGACCAACAAGACCAAGACGCCAAGTACAACGTAGAAAAACTTAGCGACATTACTTTTGTAAAACGGCGGCGTCACCGTCACCTTTATCGGCTGGCTGGCAATGGTTTTCCCAAGGTAGCCCCGGGCCTGGGCCACAAACTCGTAATCCCCAGCTTTCAGGTTGGTATATTCTTTACTGGTGGTGCTGGTCCAGGGCCCGTAGTCTTCGTCAAAGCCTTTCAACAAGTAGCGGAACTTGGTGTCGTTCAGGTTGGAAAATTGAAACGCCTCTATGCTGAACTTCAGGATTTTGGTACCCGCGCCGACTTGGACCTGAGCTGGGGTATCCGGGGCAGCCAAAAAAGGGGGCAAGGTGTAAAGCTCCTCGTTTTTGGAGACATCAAAAACTTGCTTGGCCACCACGGGCTGCTCAATGACCGACTGGTTTTCTGCCTCCGGGCTGTAGTGCACAAAACCTTCATTCGCAGAGAATAGCACCCCCTGCTCTATATTGACGGAGGCCTGGAGCAGGTCATTATTGAGATGGTACCGCAATTGGTACAAAGACGAAGGCTGGAAGCGGTAGTTGTCGGTGCTGACTTTGTCGTAAAACCCAACCCCGTTGTCGCTCAGCACATGTACGTTGTTGCTTTTGTCCTGGGCGACTAAATAAACCGGCTCCTCTTCTGCGGTATTGGAGAATTGCTGGGTGGGGGTAATACACGCGGTTTCCGGGTCCAATTCGTACAGCCCGATGCTGGTCGCTAGCAACAATTGCTCTTCCACCCGCACCAAGGAGACCTGCTCCTCCGTTAGTTGCAGGGAATCCATGCCAATCGCTTGGGTTTGTACCGATTTCAGGCCAGGGGACAAGCGCAGGCGGTATAAGCCTTTGTAGTATTGGCTGACCCAAATAGCCCCCTGCGGGTCTTCTTCAAAAAAGCGGCTGGACAAGCTAAAGCCTTCAATGGGGTGCAGCGGTTCCAGCGTCTGCGAACCATTGAGCTTAAACAGGTACAAACCGAAGTACGTGCCGCCTACGGCGTATGCCGGATTGGACCGCAGGGGCTTTACCCCCCACACCCCTTCTACCTGCGCGATTTGACGCGCCCGGCCGTCTTCCAGCAAAAAAAGCCCGCGGTGGTGGCCAGCGTAGAGTTTGCCCGCGATTTCCTCTATCCCATAAGCCGGCCCTTCCGTACCTTCCAAGAAAACGCTTTCCTCGCTGCCCTCGCCCAAAAAATAAATCCCGCTCGAGGTCGTGAAATAAGTACCTTCTTCCACTTCAAAGCCTTCGTAGCCACTGCCCTGCAAGCCTATAGCTTTGCCAAGCAACTGCATAGGCGAATTGATGTGGATGAGGGCAATGCCGTTCTGCATCCCCACCCAAAGGTTCCCCTGGTAATCCTGGAAGCTCCGCAAGCAGGCGTTGGTCGCCAGGCCGGCATCAGCGGTAATCTGCTCGACCGCATTCGTCTGGGGGTTAAACAAAAACAGCCCGCCCGTTTGCGTAGCGATAGCCAGCCGCCGGTCAGAAAGCGCCAGGACATGATTGACGTAGGTGCCTTTCAATGCGCTGGCCAGAGCCGGGAAAGGCGTGGTCGTTTCTACAGGCGT
>JAAAOU010000486.1 GCA_009908745.1 Bacteroidota bacterium | reverse complement strand
GTCAAGTGATTTAGTAGACATTATGAACACCAATTATTACAGGTCTAGACTTGCCCTTTTTCGCCCTATCTGCGTTGAGAAGCCTCGCCGTAGCCCGGCTATGCCTACGTTTCTCGCCTTGATAGGACAAAAAATTGCGGCGTCTATCCTCTATAAAACTGGTATTCATAATGTCTAGTGTGTAAAGCCGCTTGGAGCGTTGGCCCCAGCGGAAATTCGGCAATCAATTTACGAAAGTGGGCAGTGTTTTTGCAACCTATTCTACCAATTCGGGCGTTTAAGCGATGAAAGGCGTAGCATTGAAAAGCAGCCCTCAAGATTGAATCGCTGGCTGATAAAAGCTACATTTGTCCTGCAACAGATCAAAAAAGTGCCATGAAACAACACAACTTTAGCGCCGGCCCGGCGATACTGCCACAGACTGTATTCGAGCAAGCCGCGCAAGCAGCCCAAGATTACAACGGGATCGGCTTGTCCCTTATGGAAATTTCGCACCGTAGCCCGGAATTTACCGCCATACTGGAGGAAGCGCAGGTGCTAGTGCGCGACCTGCTTGGTGTAAGCGAAGAGTACGCCGTGCTATTCCTGCAAGGCGGGGCCAGCTCGCAGTTTTTCATGACCGCTA
This sequence comes from Bacteroidota bacterium, assembly GCA_009908745.1. GTDB lineage: Bacteria > Bacteroidota > Bacteroidia > Chitinophagales > Saprospiraceae > Phaeodactylibacter. Next base: position 4,718 of record JAAAOU010000486.1, on the reverse strand, counting down.
TGAACCTGCTGCCTGCTTCTGGCAAAGCAGGCTATGTAGATACGGGCAGTTGGTCGGCTAAAGCCATCAAGGAAGCGCAGGCCTTCGGTGGGGTAGAAGTACTGGCTTCGTCCAAGGAGCAGAACTACACGCATATCCCCAAAGGATACGCTATCCCGGAGGAGCTGGCCTACCTGCATATCACGACGAACAATACCATTTTCGGTACGCAGTATAAATCATTGCCCGAAACCAATGTCCCTATCGTGGCGGATATGTCTTCGGATATCTTCAGCAAGCCTGTCGATATTGACCGCTTCGACCTGATCTACGCGGGGGCGCAAAAGAACATGGGGCCAGCAGGCGTGACCCTAGTGATCGTACGCAAGGAAGCACTGGGCAAAGTGGAGCGCCACATTCCGACTATGCTCGACTACCGCACCCACATCAAGAAAAACTCGGCGTTCAACACCCCGCCGGTATTCCCGATTTTCGTGAGCATGCTTACATTGCGCTGGGTAAAAGCCAACGGCGGCGTGGAAGCCATGCAGAAACGCAATGCCGAAAAGGCGGAGCTGATGTATAAAGCGATTGACGACAACCCGCTCTTCCGCGGTACGGTCACGGACCCGGCAGACCGCTCTACGATGAACGCGACTTTCCTGCTCGCGGAGGGCAGGGAGGAACTCAGCGACGAATTTCTAAATGCGTGCAAAGAGGCTCACTGCAACGGCGTGAAAGGGCACCGCTCGGTGGGTGGTTTCCGTGCCTCCATGTACAACGCTATGGATATCGAAAGCGTACAGGTGTTGACGGAGATCATGAAAGACTTTGCCAATAAGCATGCTTAGAAAATGGTTCGGTAGTGCCCGGCGGCTCTTGTTGGCCAGTTTGGGGCACTACCCTCACACCGGAAGCGCCATGAAGAAAAAATCCAGCCGCGAAGACCGTCTAATGACCATTAAAGGCCAGTCTATCCCAGTGCGTATCTACCGCGAGCGCCGCCATAACGTACGGGCCAGCATCGGCAAGCGGGCCGCCATATTGCGCATGCCCCTGCGTTTGCCCGAGTCGGAGCAGCAGAAAAGCATGAAGTGGTTTGCCGAATGGCTGCAGGGCAGGTTGGAAGATAATGACGCCATAGCCGAGCACTTCCAAGAACGGCAGTACAAGGATGGTGATGAACTCGTGGTCGGGCGGCGTAAGTATCAACTGAATATCGTTTGGGAAGACCGCAAATCGCATAACGGCCGCCTCTATCCCGACGGTACCATAGTGCTGAAACTCAGCCAGCACGACCAAGGTCCAAACCTTTCCAAAAATATCCAACATCTGCTCAGTAGGGTAGTGGCGCAAGATTTCCTGCCCGTCATCACCCAGCGTGTGCACGAACTGAATGAACGGTACTTCAAACAGCCCATCGGCCAGGTACGGCTGAAGTACAACCATAGCAATTGGGGCAGCTGCTCCGGCAAGGGGAATATCAACCTCTCCACCCGCCTGCTCTTTGCCCCAGACGATGTGATCGACTACGTCATCATCCACGAGTTGGCGCACCGCATTGAGATGAACCACTCGGCCCGATTCTGGCAATTAGTGGCGCGCGCCATGCCGGATTATGAGGAAAAGGAAAAATGGCTGAAAGTGCATGGGAAAAAGCTGAGTTTTTAATTTTTTCTGGCAAGAAAGAAGGCTGGGCGCAAGGCGTAATGATGGTTTTGCAATACAGCCAACAAGAAAAGCTCAATCCCGCTCCACTTTGACCCGCATCAGCAACAGTAACCCAATCAAAAAGAAGCCCCCCAGCACCAGCAAGCTCAACCGCATGCTGCCCGTCACCTGATTGATCGCCCCAAAGGTGAAGGTGCCCAGGATGATGGCCACTTTCTCGAGCACATCGTAGAAGCTGAAGTAGGAGGTGGGGTCTTTGGTGCCTTCCGGGATGAGTTTGGAGTAGGTCGAGCGGGACATCGACTGAATACCGCCCATGACCAGCCCTACCGTGGCCGCCAGCACATAAAACTGCACTTTAGCCTGTACAAAGTAGCCGATGGTGCAGATGGACATCCAAATGAGCAACATGCTAATCAACGATATTTTATTGCCCTTCCACTCTGAGACCCAGGCAAAAATATAGGCACCGGCAATGGCCACTACTTGCAGCAGCAATATGATAGCAATCAATTCCACCGTTTCGAAGTTTAGCTCTTTTTCCGCAAAGGTGGCAGCGAGAAAAAGCACGGTCTGCACGCCGGCGCTGTAGGCAAAAAACGACATCAGGAAGGAACGGGTGTTAGGCTGCGAGCGCACGGCTTGCCATACCTTCTGCAATTCTTGGAACCCTTTTTTGATCATGTCGGGCTTGGCTTTTTGCCGCGCATCCGAGGGGAGCCGCTTGAAGGGGATGAGGGCAAAGCCGATCCACCACAGCCCGACGGTCAAAAAGGCGAACCGCGTGGCAACACCTTCGCTGGGAAATCCAAAAGTGTCGTAAAACTGTATCATCACCAGGTTGAAAACGAGCAGGATGACGCTGCCGGTGTAACCGAAGGCAAACCCTTTAGCGCTCACCCGGTCGTAACGGTCTTCCGTCACAATCACCGGCAAAAAGGCATTGTAAAAGACCAATCCACCCGCAAATCCGATCATGGCCACCATGAAGCTGACGGTGCCCAGCGTCACCTGCTCCATCCCTTTGAAAAAGAAAAGCGTCAGGCAGGCCAAGGAGCCCATAATGGTGAACGCTTGCAGGAAAAACTTCCGCCGCCCGCCGTAGTCGGCTATGCCTGACAATATAGGCGAAAGCACGGCGATGAGAAAGTAAGAAAATGAAATGGCGTAGGCGTACAAAGCGCTGTTCGATATGTCGGTACCGAAAAACGGGATGTACTCATCGGTCACCGCCACGTAGTAAGCCGGGAAAATGGCGGCCGTGATGACCAACGCAAAAGCCGAGTTGGCCCAGTCGAAAAACGCCCAGCCGTTGATGACGCGCTTGTCGTTGAGCTGGAAATCGCCGGAGGTATGCATGAGGTTAGTTTTGTGAGGATAAGATAGAGAAATGAAATGGTTTTCGCTGAAAGGATTGGATAATTAAGTGAATCAAATACTCTTTTATTTGAAGTATTTATTGTAAAGCTTAAATTTGATATATTGTATTAAGTTGAGAGTCAGTAAAATCTGCCTGCTTAGGAAACAGAATTTGACTATGCATAAGTTTGAGTGGGATGAGGACAAAAACAAATCCAATAAAAAAAAGCACTTAATAAGTTTTGAGCGCGCAAAAGAAGTATTTTATGATGAGAATTCAATTGAATTCAAAGGGAACTCTTCAACTGAATTGCGAATTATTAGAATAGGAAAGACATTTACCAAGATAATAATTGCTGTGGTATATACAATAAGATCTACCGCGATCAGAATGATTTCTGCAAGACAAGCCAGTAAGAAGGAAACGAAATCCTATATTGAGCATAGTTTACGAAAACAGTCAAGTGATGATGAAAATAAGCATTGAACAGGCTATAAACTGGGTTAAAAACCAAAAAAGCTTGGAAGGCATGGTTATAGAGGATTTGAATGATGTTCAAGTGAGCGCAGCTGACGCGCTGCTATTGGCAGATTATGGCATAGTGATTCCTGAGCAAAACATCTACTATAGAGACGAAGATATTGCCTACGATGCAGATTTTGATGAAGAGGAGTGGGCAGAAGAGCCTTTGAATATGAGCTGGAAAGAAAAACAAACCTTGGCCGAAGAGCTTCGCAAGAAAGAGGCGTCCTCAGAAGAAGTTGCAGTCAAGATTAACATACCAGATTCTGAAGTCAGGCAATGGGTCCGGGCCAACTATGATAAAATGGACAGCATTCTAGGCCGTTTTCTGGTAGACATCTACAAAGCCCGGCAGATGACCAAGGATTGACCTGCATCCCCCACAGCAAGCTCTGATATGAAAATAGCCATTCTTTCCCGCGGCCCTTATCTATATTCCACGCGCAGCCTAGTGCGGGCGGGCATGAAGCGCGGGCACGAGATGCATATCGTCGACCACACCCGCTGTTCCTTGCTGGTAGAGGAGCAATCCCCTAATATTTACCAAGATGGCCTGCCACTCGAGCGCTTTGATGCCGTGATCCCGCGCATCGGGGCTTCAGTCACGCTATTGGGGGCCGCCGTTATCAGCCAGTTTGAAGCCCTGGGGGCTTTCGTGGCGGCGCGGCCCGAAGCCCTGCTGCAAGCCCGCGACAAACTGCGCTGCCTGCAAAAGCTGGCCCTGCACGGAATAGAGGTGCCACGGACTATAGCCGTTGCTTCCGGCCAAAACCTGCGGGCTGCCGTCAAGCAGCTCGGTGGATTGCCCGTGGTAGTCAAGCTGCTGGAGGGCACCCACGGCGTAGGGGTCATACTAGCTGATAACCACCGTACTGTGGAAGCTACGGTGGAGGCTTTTCAACGCCTAGGCAAGCGGGTTATCCTGCAGGAATTTATAGCGGAAGCGAAGGGGGAAGACGTGCGGGTGTTGGTAGTTGACGGGCAGGTGGTGGCCGCGATGAGCCGCCGGGCGCGGGCGGGCGAGTTTCGTTCTAACCTGCACCGGGGCGCTGTGGCGGAAATCACCCAATTGCGGCCGGAAGAAGAGCGCCTGGCCGTTGAAGCGGTACGGCTCATGGGGCTGGATATCGGCGGGGTAGACTTTTTGTACGCCCGCTCTGGCCCACTCGTGCTGGAAGTCAATGCT
>JAAAOU010000451.1 GCA_009908745.1 Bacteroidota bacterium | reverse complement strand
AAAGTCATCGTGCACCTTATTAATTTCTCTATCCCGCTGGCGCTAAATATCATTGTATTGCTCATCTTTGGCGTGCGCTTTCACTGGTGGTCCTTGCTGCTGTTCCCCGTTTCACTGCTTCCCCTGCTGCTCTTTGGCTTGGGTATTGGCATGGTGGTGGCGGTGATGCGGGTGATCGCCGTGGACATCTGCACCCTGATTGATGAAGGAATGAAAGTTTTAATGTTCCTTACGCCGGTAGTCTACGCGCCCAGGATCGATCAAGGGTGGCTGGGCATTTTCAACCAGTACAACCCTCTGGCCTACCTGATCAGCTTTAGCCGGGAGCTGCTGATCAACAGCGATTTTTACAAAACTACGGCTTACTTCTGGTGCTCGCTGTTCTGCTTTTTGTTCTTTTACCTTACCTTGCGTTTTTACCTCAATTTCTCAAAAAGAGTACTTGAAAGAGTCTACTGATATGGCCGATCAAGCCAACACCCTGCTTTCCGTGGACCGCCTCTCCAAGAAGTTCTGCAAGGACCTCAAGCGGAGCATGCTGTACGGCATGGTCGATATCGGGAAAGACATGTTGGGTATAAAATCAGACCCTACCCACCTGCGGCGGGGCGAGTTTTGGGCACTGGACGAGGTCAGCTTTGACCTTTACGAGGGGCAAATCCTTTCCGTCATCGGCACCAACGGCTCTGGCAAGACCACGCTAATGCGGGTCATTTCCGACATTTTCCCCAAGGACAAAGGCCAAATTCACCCATTCAATATCGAGCGGGTTACCCCCATTTTTGCCCTGCATTCCGGCATCAACGCGATGCTGAGCGGCCACGAAAACATACAACTCAAAGGCGCCATGCTGGGTATGACCAAAGAAGAGCTGGCGCGGAAAAAGGATTTCATCGCGGAATTTTCGGAGCTGGGCAGCTTTCTCAACTCGCCCGTCGGCACCTACTCCTCCGGCATGAAAGCCCGCCTGGCCTACGCCATCTCCATCGCCACCGAGCCCAACCTGTTCATCATCGACGAGGCGCTGGCCGTGGGCGACAGCGCCTTCAAGGCCAAGTGCTACAACCACCTGAAGCAGTACGTGCGGGAGAAGCCCCACCGCGCCGTACTCTATGTCACCAACCGCGTCAAAAAAATCCTGACCATCGCGGACCGTACTTTAGTGCTGCACAAAGGCAAGCTGGTGGAAGATACTGAAGATTTACCCGCCGCCCTGGAATTTTACATGAACCACTGCCTGCAGGAGCTGGACCCGCACGCCCGGGCGGAGCATTTGCAGTTGATGCGGGAGTATGAGGGGTAGATGAAAAAGCAATGAGATTCCTTGTATAAGAATCCCATGGCCTTAACGAGATAATTTTTCTGATTACGCCTTTTTTACCAAAAGTACCCCACAACCACCGCCGTAATCAACAGCAGAATCAAAGCCAACACCCGGTAATTCTGATACCACGGCAGCCCCTTCATCTCCTGCGTTTCCTCGTCGAACAGTTTTTTGGTCCAGGTCAGGTCGCGCACCTGCTCCTCGCTCGGCGGGGGCGTAGCCAGGCTCACCACCGCATGGATCAGCATGCAAAGGACCCAAAGGATAAAAGCCATGAGCAGGAAGTGGATGCCCGTGGCGGCTTCCATCCAGGCGGGGATGTCCGCTGCCGGCCCGAGGGAATTGACGTACACCTGCATGATGAGCATGGTGACGGCGAAGACAAAGCCGAACAGCAGGCTGACGATGGAGCCCGTAGACGACGCCCGCGACCAGAACAGCCCGAGCACAAAGGTCGCCACCGCCGGCGGGGCGGTGTAGCTGATGACCAGCTGCAGGTACTGCCAAAGGGAGTCGGAGACTTTCTCAATAAAAGGCACCCAGGCGGCGGCCAGCACTACGAGAATGATTGTGGCAATTTGCCCCGCCCGTACCAGCTGCTTGCTCGTCAAGTTCGGGTTGATGTTGCGCACGAAGTCCATGGTGATCAGGGTAGAGGCGGAGTTGAAGGTGGCGGATACGGAGGACATCATAGCTGCCAACAAACCCGCTACCACCAATCCGAGGATACCCGACGGCAGTAGTTGCATAAGCAGTACTGGGTAAGTGAGGTTGGCGCATTCCGACAGGTTGGTGCATGGTGATCCGTCTGCCGTGATGTAGTTGAGATGGGTGATATCGAGGTCAGAGTAGACTAGTAGCGCAAGCACACCCGGCACGACCATGATGAAAATCACCGGCAGCTTAAGCAAACCAGCAAACAGCGCGCCCCAGCGGCCGTGGTTCAAATCGCGGGCGCCCAGCACCCGCTGCACCATGAATTGGTTGTTAGCCCAGAAGTAAAAGCCCAGCAGCGGCACGCCGGTCAGCAGGCCGTACCAGGGCATGAACTCGTCGTTGGCCGGGCGGACCAGGCTAAAGGCTTCCTCGGCGTTTTTGGGCGCGTGTTGGCCTACCTCCTTAGCGTGTTCGATGGTAGCCACGCCGCCCGCTTGAATTTTCTCGGTCAGCGCTGCCATCATGTCGCTCCAGCCGCCGCCAAACTCCTGGAAAGCGAAATAAGTCAGCAAAATGGAACCAATGACCAGTAAGATGGCCTGTATGACTTCCGTTTGTATCACCGAGTTCAAGCCCCCCGGTATGGTATACGCCGCCGCCGCAATGGCCAGCAGCAGGATAATCTGCCAGCTCGGCAAAGCCGGGAAGAGCAGCTTGAGCACGATACTGCCAACGTAAAGGCCCGCTGCGGTGTCCACCATGACGTTACCGATGATGGTAATGAACGAGAAGTAGTAGCGCGATCGCCGGTCGTAGCGCTTTTCCAAAAATTCCGGCATGGTGTATACCCCCGATTTGATGTAAAAGGGCAGAAAAAAGATGGCAAAGAAAATCAGCACCACCACGGCAAACCACTCGTAATTGTAGACGTGCACGTTGGTCTTATAGGCATCCCCGGCCAGGCCGATCAGCGTGGAGCTGGAGATGTTGGCAGAAAATAAGGCGATGCCCACGATCGGCCAGGTCATGCCCCGGCCGGCCAGGAAGTAGTCCTCCGAGCTGCCTCTTTTGCCGTGGTAGATACCGTAACCGATGATGAGTACGGCGTAGGCGAGCATAATCCCGATGTCCAGCCCGCTCAACTGGAAGTCTTTCATAATCTGTTGTTGGTTTTTTGTTTTTAATCTGGTTACTGGCCACTTTGGTATTTGGCCGTAAGCTTAGGCTATGGCCATGTTGCGCTAAAAATATGGTATTTAGGGAAATTGCCTGCTATTTCTTGGCTAGAATTGAGAAAAACGAAAGGATAATGGGAATAGACCGGACAAAAAAAGAGCGGTACCGGTATGGCACCACTCCTCTGCTTTGTAAAAAGCAATACTTGGGGTTATAGGTGTTTACACTCCATATTACGGAAAGTAGTTGTTCATTTGTTTGGCTCAATTATGGGGCTATACAGAATTTATAGTTTGATAAACTGGCCGATGTAGGTTTGGCCACTCGCCGTAGCCATAAGGCTGTACAGCCCTGGCCGGAGCGAGGCGACATTTATTTGGTCTTGCTCTTTCACCCACCGCTCTTGGATCGACTGGCCCTGGGCATTGATCAATTTAACGAATAAGCCTTCCACTGGCCAGTCGGGTAAGCTGACTTGCACGGTAGACTGGGCGGGGTTGGGGAAAATGTTAAGCCTCGCATGTACCTCTGGTTCCAGAATATCGACCAGCAGGTCACTTTCCCATTTGTATATGCCGCCACTATCCGGCCCTGCGACGACACCGCCACCGTAACCGACTGAGGGGGAGAGAAACTGAAAGCAGTCCAAATCGGTATTTGTGGCGAGCTGCGCCCAGGTCATACCGTCATCGTAAGAGACACCAAGTGTATCCGAATTGCCCAGAAAGCCGTTACCGGCCAGATAGGTCCCTTCACTACCCGGTATGTATTCCACCTGGGCAACTCGATATTCAAACGGGAAAGGTTGATACGAACTCCAGGTTTCCCCGCCGTCGGTAGTGACAGAAGAACCCTTCGGAAATATAACTGCGACTCCATTTTGAGCATCTTTGAAAGCTATGGAAGTCAAAACTCCTGGTGCGCTCTCAGGGTGAACAACATACGCCTCCCAGGTCTCCCCGCGGTCGACGGAGCGAAAAAGGCGGCCTTGATAAATTGCAAACCAAAGCGTGTCCCCTACTACTTCATAAAAGCCGTTGCCGCCAGACAAACACATCCTTTCGCCAGGCAGTTGCTCTGGCATAGCATCTCCGCTAACTGCCGTCCAATTATCGCCGCCGTCCTTGGTATAGTAAATAGCAATTTGATCATCGTAATCGTCAGCACAGGTAGCTCCAAAAGCCACCCCCTCGTTTTCATTCCAAAAATGAATACCAGCGGGCGTCTCATTAAAGCCGGTGAAAGCATCGGTTTGCTCTTCCCAGCTCAGTCCGCCATCGCTCGTTTTGTATACCTTGCCGGAAATTGGGTTCTGCTCGTCGGCTGTAGTCAGCCAGGCATTTACGCTATCCATAGCATGCAGGGAAATGGCGTATAGGTTGGAATCTATATTGAACGGTACTGCAGTCCAGCTCTGCCCACCATCCGTGGTGCGGGCCAGCTGGTCGTTCAGTTCCGGGAAGGCAGAGGAAATGGCCCAAACCACATCGGCATCTGCAACAGAAAGGCTCCAAATGATTTGATTGGGGGCTTCTACGCCGCTGCCGAGTGGGGTCCACTGGGCGTGAAGGGGGGTGAAAAATAAAGTGTAAAAGAGTACACTAAGTAGTAAAATTCTGAGATTCATGTCGTTGGGTTTCGTTTAAAAAATTAGTAGCATTAAATGATGCTGCTAATCTCCCCAACATGCCGCCAACTGCCTTTCACTATCGTTGCACCGGCTTGGATTCATGTTGCATCGCCCCCTCTGCCCCGCCATTCCGAGGGCGACAGCCCGGTTTTATCCCGAAAAACCCGCGAAAAAAAGGCGGGATCGTCGTACCCCACCGCGTAGGCCACTTCCGAAACCAGCAAATCCGTTTCCCGCAGCAGCTGCTTGCTACGGGCTATGCGGATGTCGGTGATAAAGTCGGTAGGCGTCTTGCCGATTAAGGCTTTGGTTTTCCGGGATAGCTGAGAACGGCTGATGTGGACCTGCTGTGCAAGCCAGGGGATGGAAAAATTTTGGTCGATATGCGCCTCCACAATTTCGCGCAGCTGCTGCAAAAAGGCATCTTCTATCTGGATATCCTCCGGCGTATCCTCCGTGGGAGGCAGGCCCTCGCGGAAATGCGCCTGCAGGCGTCGGCGCTGTTCGAGCAGGTTTTGTATGACCACCAGCAGCTCCTGCTCGGAGAAGGGTTTCGCTAAGTAGGCATCCGCGCCC
>JAAAOU010000184.1 GCA_009908745.1 Bacteroidota bacterium | reverse complement strand
GGCATGGTGCTGGGCATCACGCGCCGCAGCGGCGGTCAGTTTGAGTGGTTTGAGGGGCAATACGGGGACGACTACCGCCGCCATACGGGGGCTTTGCTAGAAACCCCTAATTTCTACCCCTACCACAACGCCATTGACAATCTCGGCATCGTCGCCCACATCAAACGGATAAAGCAGCCGCGTATCGATGAGCTGCTGAAGCTGGTCAACCTCCACCACCGGCGCACCTCCAAGTTCCGCACGTACTCGCTGGGCATGAAACAACGGCTGGCTATTGCCGCCGCTATGGTGGGTGACCCCGAGGTATTGATCTTCGACGAGCCGAGCAACGGGCTGGACCCACAGGGAATAGCCGAAGTGCGGGAAACGCTGCGGCGGATTGCGGAAACCGGCAAGACCATCATTATGGCCAGCCATATTTTGGACGAAGTGGAGAAGATTTGCTCCCACGTCGCCATCATCAAAAACGGCCGGCTGTTGGCTAGCGGTACGGTGGGGGCGATTATCAGTGACGACTTCCTGGTGGAAGTGGACGCCGAGGATAGTGAAGCCCTGCGTCGCGCTTTTGCCGAAGACAACCGCGTCAAAAAGCTGGAATGGCAGGAGCCTCATTTCTTGCTGCATCTGGAAGACGAAATGCCTCCCGCCGCCATCAACGAGTGGGCGTTCAGCAAAGGCGTCACCCTATCCCACCTGCGGGTGGTCAAGAAAAGCCTGGAAACCGAATTTTTAGAAATCACCTCATCTGCACAATAACCTATGCGCCATTTGCTCCAACTGGAATGGATGAAGCTGTACAAGCTCGTTTCTTTCCGCCTTTTCACGATATTTTACCTGGTGGCCCTGCCCGCCCTGCTGCTCACCGGCAAACGCCTGGGCGACCTGCCGCCGCCCCTGATGACCAACGAAGTCTTCTTCATTTTCCCGACGGTCTGGGAGTACCTGGGCTATATTGGCAACTGGCTGTGCTTTTTCTTCTTCGGCTTTTTGTCCATCATTTCTGTGACCCTGGAACACAGCTACCGCACGATGCGGCAAAACATCATCACGGGCATGAGCCGGGGGCAGTACTTCCGGGGCAAGCTGTACTTCATTTTGGCGGTATGCCTGGCGGCTACGCTGTACTACGCGCTGGTCGGCTTCACTATCGGCTACTTCAGTACGGAAACTATCTACTGGCATAAAGTATGGCAAAATGCGGACTATATCCCGCGCTATTTCCTGATGTGTTTCGGCTACATGAGCTTTGGCTTGTTTTTGGGGCTGCTGATCCGGCGCACGGGGATTGCCCTGTTCTTGTACCTTTCCTACGTCATGTTTATCGAGCTCATCCTGCGCTGGGGCGTGCACCTGCAACTATTCAACCACCGCAGTATGCATTTTTACCCCATGAATGCTGCGGAAGACCTGGTGCCGGTGCCTTTCCTGGGCATGGCCGATAAATTTATGGCTGAACAGGGATTTAGCATCTATTTGCAGCCCGGAGAAGCCGCTATTACGGTGATAGTCTACAGCGCTATTTTCCTCTACTTGGGCTACCGCCGGGTGAAATACAGTGATTTGTAGGTAGTGGGCAGCAATAAATATAATCTTTGTAGCAACTTTCCGGCTTGCAATAATGTATTTGATAATAAAGCAGTTAGCGAATTTTCGCTTGCTAATATTGCAGGGTGCAGCGTCAGCGTACGGTTAAAAAAATTAAGAATCTTTTAACATTTACTTTTGATTTTGTACTTTTGTATAAAAGCGGACAAAAACAGCAGAATTACAGCAGAAAGCGACAATTTGCTAACCCTGCTCAAAGACATATAAAAATGTATATACTGGAGGTGTTCGCACCTTCATTATAACAGTCGGGTGATTTCTTACAAGAGCGGGTCCTAGTGACGCCGCTCTTTTTTTGTCCTGTCTGGGGCGTTGAATCTTCGAAGGTATCGACACTGCTGGTTTTTTTAGGAAGGTATTCCTAGTTTTTTCTTCAGGTTTTACTACTTTAGAAGGCAAGTAGTAAGACCTAACCCATTACAAATGCCCAATACCCCAAATTGGCATGATTGTGCCCTGACTGGCCGCACGGAAACTTCGCCCTTTGCAGCGGGCTTCCTCCTGCAACGCTTCGTAGTAATATCCCTACTTTGCTTGGTATCTCTTTCATTGACGGCGCAGCCCTTGTCCGAATACCGGGATGGTCTTATTCTCCCCTTTTCGATGGGCGACACTTTCTACCCGGAATTTCAGGATCAGCTGGGATACCTCTGGGGTAAAGATGAGCAAGGCAGAGCGGTCCGCTTTGACGGGTACGAACTAGAAACCTTTCAGGCCAGGCCTTTCGATAGCACCGGGCTGCAGTGCAATGGCAGGACTCACCTCTCGGAAGACAGCCAAGGGAATATCTGGTTTGCAGTGGGCAGCTGCGGGCTTGACCGGTATGATCCGCAGACCGGCCGTTTCGAGCGTTTGCATCATGCCTTTCATGAGGCCAGAGAGGTGCCGGCTCAGTTTTACTTTGGAGTTTATGAGGACAGCCGGCAGGATATTTGGATACGGGCACAGCGGCAGCTTCACAAATACACACCTGCAACCCGCAAATTTACGAAGGTGGCAGGGATGTGGCATCTCACAGGCATCCTTGAAGATGGGAGAGGGCAGGTATGGGCGCTTGACCCCTTTCTGAAAAGAAAGTTGTACAAAGTCTTCCCCGCTGATGGCGACACGCTGGAGTATGTGGACTTTCCTTACATCGGCGACCCGGGCAGTATTACGCAGTTTCCGGTTGTCCCACAGATCGTTATTCCCGGGCCAAACATACACCTGATCGCATTTGGCGGACACCTCTATCGATTTGACAGTCGGCAGCGGACCGTCCGGCCGTTAACCGAAGGTTTGCAGGAGGGTGAGTTGGTGTATACCGTTTTTCATGATGGCATCACGCTGGTCGGGACCAACCGGCATCGCATATTGGAATACGATGACCGCTCGGGTAAATTCAGCCTTTTTCTTGAATTGCCCAAACTGCCGCAGGATTCGGGCCAGGTAGAAAAAATGTTTCGCAGCCGGGATGGGTTGCTGTGGGTAGTAACTTCCCTACAAGTTTTTCGGGTGCTGCCCCGGGAGCTGCCTTTTCGCAAGCAAGCCTGGCCGGAGCACATTCGGCTACTTGCTCCCGGCGGGAAGAGCGAACGGCTGATTTCTTTTAAAGGGAAGGTCTATTTTCATACTCAAAATGGGCTGCAGCCTTTACATCCAGATGTTGCCAAGCTGCTTGGGCCACTGTTGAGAAAGGAAGATTTCCGGTTACCGCCCTGGCGTCCCGGTGGGAAGGGGCTTGCCCCAGAAAAGGTCAAGGAGGTATCCGGTTACAAATTTGTGGAAACACCAGACGGTACAGGGCTTTGGCTGGTTGTGTACCACTACCCGTTTGGCACCACGGTGCTGCAGTTTGATACCACTGGACAGCGGGTGTACGATTATTACTGCCGGGGGCGGAAAGCCTGTTTTAACGACCATATGCAGGAAGTGGATATGGCACTGGACGGCCGGATGTGGATAGCCGGCTGGGCAGGCCTCAGCTGTTTTAACCCTAAGGACCAAGCCTTCACTAATTTCGGGGTTAAAGAGGGGTTGCCGGAACGGACGGCAATTGCGGTACACTGTACCCGTGACAGCAGTGTATGGGTGGGGTTCAATTCCGGGGGGCTCGTGCGTTACGACCCGGCTGCGGACTGTTTTGATTACTATACTTACGATGAAAATGAGCCGGGAAGCCTGAGCTCTGACCACGGCGTATGTGATATACACGAAGACCGGCACGGCAATCTTTGGGTGGCTACGAGTAACGGGCTTAACCGGTACGACCCGCAAAGCAATACGTTTGAGTTCTTCAACGAAAAAGACGGTCTGCCGGCTCCCGAGCTTTATACGCTGGCAGAAGACCGGAACGGCGAACTATGGGTGAATACACAACGTCATTTGAGCCGTTACCAGCGGGAACAAGGTGTTTTTTATAGTTACGGACAAGCGGATGGCTTGCCCGATGGAGGATTTACAAAAAGAAAGCCTTCGCAGGATGGAGAAGGCCGGTTGTATTTTCATTTCGACAACGGCGTGGTTTACTTTCATCCCGACAGCGTAGTGGATAGCAGGGTTCCTGAACTCCGGCTCCGCAGCCTGCAGCTTGCCAATCGGTCCGTAAAGCCCGGGGACTCTACCGGGGTGCTGACGAGCCCGGTCGGTTTTACGAGCCTTGTCACCCTGCAACCCTGGCAAAATGTATTCACCCTCCGTTACGCAGCCTTAGAGTATATTGCTCCCGAAGAGATCAAGTACGCTTTTCAGCTGGAAGGCTTCGATCCCGGCTGGCGTCTGGCTGGCAATCTCCGGGAAGCTACCTATACCAACCTTTCGCCCGGCGACTACCGCTTCAAGGTCAAGTGCTGGAACCGGCACGGGCTGGAAGGCGAGCCCATTTTTCTTGATATCACCGTTTTGCCCCCTTGGTACCGCACCGGTTGGGCGTATTTGCTGTGGGGGCTGCTATTGCTGACGTTGTTGTACGCGCTTTACAAGTTTCAGCTCAACCGGCGGCTGGCAAAGGCCAAGGTGGAGCAGGAGCGGGAAATCAATACCCTGCGCAGCCGGCTGTACACCAACATCACCCACGAATTCCGCACCCCGCTCTCCGTCATCTTGGGCATGGTCAACCAAATCAACCGCGACCCGCAGGGCTGGCTGGGGGAGGGGCTGTCTAAAATCCGGCAGTACAGTTTCCAGTTGCTCCGCCTGGTCAATCAACTGTTGGACCTGAGTAAGTTGGAGGCGGATAAACTGCCGGTGAATATGGTACAGCAAGACATCGTGCCGTTTTTAAAGTACCTCGTTGAGTCCTTCGGCAGCTACGCGCAGGGAGAAGGCGTAGACCTACAGCTCGACGTACAGCCCGATACGCTGGTAATGGACTACGATGCCGAGAAGGTCACCACCATCGTATCCAATCTGTTGTCCAACGCTATCAAGTTTACGCCGGAAGGGGGGCGGGTGGAAGTACAAGTATCCACTTCGGAAGAAGCGCTGCAGCTGCGGGTAGCCGATACGGGCCGGGGTATTCCCAAAACCGAACTGCCCCACGTCTTTGACCGCTTCTACCAAGTAGACGATTCCAGTACCCGCAAGGGGGAAGGCACGGGCATCGGCCTGGCACTGACTAAAGAACTGGTGAAGCTGTTGGGTGGCCGGATTGAGGTGCAGAGCGAACTAGGCGTCGGCACTGTCTTTACCGTCTTTTTGCCTATTACACAGCAGGCAGCAGTAGCGGCGGAGCAAGCTGCGCCTTCCGGCATGCCCGAGTGGGTAGCGTCCGCGGCTCCGCGATCCCC
>JAAAOU010000107.1 GCA_009908745.1 Bacteroidota bacterium | reverse complement strand
TAGTAAGCGAGGCCGGTGGTGTAGGGGCCCATTAGCCATTTGTACGCCGCGCAAATGAGGGCATCCGGCTGTATTTCCTGTATATCAAACGGCAAAGCCCCAACCGACTGTGTGCCATCGATGACGAGCAAGGCGCCGGCTTCGGTAGCGCGTTGCCGGATGGCGGGCAGGTCGAAAAGCGTGCCGTCTGCCCAGTGCACATGCGCGAGGCTGACCAGAGCTGTACGCTCGTCGATAGCGTCTAAGATGGCTTCATTCCAAGCCAGCGCCGTGGGAACTCATTGGGTGGGTCGACGATGCGGATCTGCGCGCCGCTTTCGTGCGCCACCCGCTCCCAAGCGTAGTAGTTGCTCGGAAACTGCTCCTGTGTGATTACGATATTGTCGCCCTTTTGCAGCTTCAGGTTGTTGGCCACGGCCGCCATGCCGTAGGAAACCGAGGGGATAAGGGCAATGCGCCCCGGCTCCGGGCAGTTGATCAATTGGGCGTAAGCTTCCCGCAGCGCCTGCACGGGCTTGAAAAAGTCCTCCAGCTGTATCTCGTACGGCCGGCCTTTGCGCCTCAGCGCCATGAGCCCTGCCGCTTCCACGGATTTGAGCTGGGGGGACATGTACGCGCCGTTGAGGTAGGCGACATCGTCGGTTAGGTCGAACAAGTGGCGTTGGCTGGGTAGCATCTTTTGGAGCAAAGCTACGGCAAATTTTACATCACAGACCACTACGTGCTCCTAGCGTCAAAAAGCCTCGTGGACAGTACGCCATACAACTGGCTGCATGACGTCCGGTCCGGGACCATACATATTCTGGATCATGGGGAGCATAAGCAGGTAAATGTTGATCCTGTTGAATACGGAGAAAAAAGGGTTTGGGTGGCAGTAGGGACGGAATATTTAGGGTACGAGAAAATGACGGATACGACCTATCAAGGCTGCGAATGCATAATATTGCGCGAGAATAAGCGCATGCCTGATCCAATGTCTGGTGTGTGAACAAACGCACAACCGATCGGCACTTTGCTCCTCGGAGACCCGAAGATGACCTGGCGTAACACAGTTAGCCTGGACTGTCAATTTGGTACCCTGCTGGTATAATGTGCTGTAATTGATTTTCCGCAAGATGCGTAAAATGGCGTTATATGATGCTGCAACGTAGATGCAGCCTACGCCAGCGAAGGTCAGAGGCTTCTTATTGCTCTTTTGACGTAATCTTTACCCCGCTTGACATGGATCACTCTCACTACTACTACATCTTTTGCGACCTCTTCGATACGGTAGATGATACGGTACACTTTTTTAGCTACTATTTGCCGTAAAGTGATTGGCTTGGTAGGCTTAATGGACTCTTTGACTGGTGACCGAGCATAAGGCATTGTCTCAAGTTCGCGGATAGCAGACAGGATGGCTTGACGAGTATCTACGGCTTCTTGGTGGGATACGTTTTCTTGCAGATAATCAAGGATGTCATTGATATCCTTCTTGGCGGTGTTAGCAACGATTATTTGGTACGTTTCAGCCATTGCTCCGATTCCTTCTCGAGTTCTGCCAATGTGATGTACTCGCCGCGCGCTACCTGCTCCATTGCTTCGTCTGCTTGCTTCTCCAAAGTGGATGCGGTAACCGGCGTACCATCAACCTCATAACCTACAACAGGATCATCCTCCTGCCGCTTTTGGTAGGTCTCCAGCATGGCGTGGATAGCTTCCAGCAGCGTATTATCCACTTCGTCGATCATCTTATGAACCTTGGCTCGCATCTCTACAGTACTCATAGTCATTCTATTAAGATCATAAATGTAAACGTTTTCCAGCGCAAAAAATTCATTTCAAAGGTTGATATTTAAACATTTTGCTCATCAGCTACCCGAGGATGATCGGAAAACAGCAACCTCAAATCTTTACCCGGCAGACTATAAGGACGATAGGCCAGTCAAACCGAATGCCCTACCGCTCAGGGCTTAAATTGGGTAGCCATTTATAGTCTAACAACGCAAGATTTGTGAATTCTGACTTGCTCTTTTTCCGCCTGGCTGCGTTGAAAAGCCTCAATGTAGCCCCGGCTATATTTACGTTTTCCGCCTTGCCAGCCGAAAAAATAGCGGCGTCATATTTTCACAAATCTCATGTTGTCAGACTATAGCATTGGACGTTGTTGGTAGCCAGTAAGCTATGAGAGGCTTTGCACTTTTCCCACTTCCGACTTCCCACTTCCAATTTCCAATTTCCCACTTCCGACTTCCCACTCCCGATTTCCGACTTCCCACTTCCCACTTCCAATTTCCAATTTCCCCCTCACCCCACTACTTCAACCGCTCCACCTCATCCCCCGGCCGCGCGTACCGCAAACGCGACAGCAATTTCGGCGCAAAGTAGCTATCCAGGCCCGCCACGCTGACCACCTCGCCGTATTCCAGTTTGATGTGACCGTCTTCGGCGATCAGGCTATCTTCGATCAGCACCTCGATGACTTTCCCGACGATAAAGAGGGTCCCATTGGCTTGGATCGGGTGCTCTTCCTCCAATTGCAGGCCCAATTTGATCGGGCTCTCCTTCACATAGGGAGCTGGGTGCGTGTCGGTATACTGCTCGTGCAGGCCGACGGCTTCAAACTCGGATTCCTCCGGCCCGTATTTGGCGGAAGCCTGATGGGCTTGCTGGTAGATGGATTCGGTTACTTGGTTGAGCGTGAAATAGCCTTTGGCTTTGATGTTGTGGTAAGTCTGCCGGGGGACCGTCAGCGGGCGCATGACGAAGCCCAGCAGGGGAGGCGTCGCCCCGATATGGGTGACCGAATTGAATAGACCGAGGTTAGGGACGCCTTTGTGGCTTACCGTTCCCAGCAGTTGGCAAGACCGAAAACCGGAAATGGTGTTCATGAAATCGCGGCGGTAGAAGCGCTCCATCGCCAGTATGTCGTCTAGGGAGAAGTGTTTTTCCATCTTTATTCGTTTTTTAGACTTGACAAGGGCTCGGGAAACTTGTCAAGTCTGATTTTTCCAGCCAACCACAGTAGCGAGTGGCTTTCAGCTTATAAAGAACACTTCCTCGCTTCCTTCGTTTAAAAAGTAGTATATTGAACCGTATGCCGCATTCGGACAAACATACCGCCCTGCCTACCTTCGAGGAAGCGAAAACACATTACACTTCCCCTAAGCGTTCGCGCACCATGCGCCGTATTCGTGCCAAAGATACCAAAGCGGAAGTCAAGCTGCGGCGGGCGCTGTGGCAAAAAGGGTACCGCTTTCGCAAAAATGTCAAAGACCTGCCCGGCACCCCCGATATCGCTATCAAAAAATACAAGCTGGCCGTGTTCGTAGACGGCGAATTCTGGCACGGCTACGACTGGGCGACCAAGCGCGACACCATCAAGAAGAACCGCGCCTACTGGCTGCCGAAAATCGAACGCAACATGCAGCGCGACCACCAATATACCCTAGAATTGCAGGATAAAGGCTGGACGGTACTCCGCTTTTGGGAAAGCCGGCTCAAGCAAGAATTCGACTTATGTCTGTCGATTGTCGTGGAAGCCATCGAAGAAGCCCGCCGAAATGCGTGAAATTGCCTAACTTAGGGCGTCTAATTCAAACTGGCCTATGATTCGTTTTTTACTGTCCCTGTTTTCGCTGCTCTGTTGCGCCACCGCTCTTGAGGCCCAAGCTTGGCAAGCGGACAAGCTCTCTGTAGCCCTGCAAACCGAATTACAAGCCCAACCCGGCCAACCCCAACACATCCAGATTTTGCTCAAGGACCGTGTCGACCCCGCGCTGGTTGAAGCTCGGTATCGCCGGATGAATATGAGCCTTTCCGAACGCTCCGCTGCACTAATAAATGCCTTGCGGCAAAAAGCAGCCAATACGCAAAACCCGGTGGTCAAAACCTTGGAAAGCCTACCCGGTATTCCGCCCGAAAGCATCGCGACCTTTTGGATTGCCAACCTGATTTTCTGCCAGGCCAGCCCCGCCGCTATCGCCGAGCTCAGCCGCGATAGCCGCGTGGAGTGGATCGACCTCGATTGGGAGGTGAAAGTACTGGATGCCGTGGAAAGCTGCCCCGCCCCGCCTGTACCCGACGGCCGCGAGCCGGGATTAGATGCAATTGGCGCCCCCTTTATGTGGGCACTGGGGTACACCGGCTACGGTACAAAAGTGCTGGTGGTCGACTCCGGCAACGACCCGCAACACCCGGCTATGCGCCAGAATTTTGCTTACAACTACCTCCCCCTAGAGCAAGCTTGGGCCAACGGCGAACAACCTTACTTCTGCAGCGACCACGGCACCCACGTCGGCGGCACCATCGTCGGCCTTGACCGTGCGACCAACGATACCATAGGGGTGGCGTTTGGCGCGCTTTGGCAGAGCAGTGCGGCCCATTTTGCAGACTGTGAAGGCGAAGCGCGGGCCCGGGACTTTGTGCAGCTATTCGAATGGGCTATGGACCCTGACGGCAACCCGGCGACGATTGACGACCGCCCGGATGTCATCAACAACTCTTGGAGCCGCAACTTGCCGACCAACGAAGACTGTGGAGACCCCATTACCCGCGCCATAGTCGACGCCGTATACGCTACCGGTATAGCCGTGGTCTTTTCCGCTAGCAACGAAGGGCCGGACGACGCCACCATCGGCAACCCGCCCATGGAGAATTGGGATACCCTACGGATGTTCTCCGTGGGCGCCTTGAATGGTCATTCCAGTAGCTTGCTCGTCGCTGATTTCTCGAGCCGTGGCCCGACCGTCTGCGGGGGGGAAGGGGCCTTGGCCATAAAGCCGGAGGTCAGCGCACCCGGCGTCAACGTGCGTTCCTGCTCCTTTGATGGCAGTTACCAGGAAAAAAGCGGCACGTCCATGGCGGCGCCACACGTTTCCGGTGCGCTGCTGCTGCTGAAGGAAGCATTCCCCTATCTAGAAGGCGAGATGTTGATGCGCGCCCTGTACGAATCCAGTATAGACCTAGGCCCCGCAGGAGAAGACAACCAATACGGCCGTGGTATGATCTACCTGCCTAATGCCTATCAGTGGTTACTCGACCGGGGATACGTGCCGGTCCCGCCGGTCAGTTCCGCCAACGATGTAAGCCTGCTGCGGGTAACCCCTTTGAAACGCAGCTGTTTGAATACATTGGAAAGCGAGATAGCGATAGAGAATAACGGGCTGGACACCCTGAATAGCTTGCAAGCCGCCGTAAGCTTAGCAGGAACGGCTGATACCTTCAGCTGGACGCTACAGCTATCGCCGGGCGAAATGGCCGCGCTGCCGCTGCCTACCCTTGTCGCTTCTACCGGGCGGAAGGAACTCGAAGTCAGCCTGCTCCAAGCCAATGGCGCACCGGATACCCGCAGGTTCGATAACCGCATCAAACAGCAAGTGGAGATTTTTGACGATG
>JAAAOU010000249.1 GCA_009908745.1 Bacteroidota bacterium | reverse complement strand
CTGCTAGAGCGGCTGCGTGAGCTACGGTTGTAGCTGCGAGAATTACGGCTATTGCTTCTGCTACGGTCAATTGTCCGGCTGGAGCGGCTATTGCTACTGCGGTCAATCGTCCGGCTAGAGCGGCTGTTGCGTGGCTCGTAGCTACGTCGTGTGCTCGATGGTGTATAATCCATACGGTTCGTAGAGCGGCTGCGCGTCGCTGAAGTACTTGGGCGGCTGCTCACGGAACGCTGTGAGGGCGTCACGCTAGGCGTCTCAGCGCGGTCGAACGAACGGCTACGGGTGTAAACGCTGCGCGCTTGTGCGGCCCGTGGGTTCTGATCGGTTACGTTGGTAGACCCACTACGAGAGCTACTTACCCGACTCTGTATAGTCCCGTTGTTACCTTGGTCGCTAATGCGGGTAGCGTCAGAGGTTGTACCACGCTGCGGGTTATCGCGTATACTGCCGCCACGGCCGTTGTTGCCAAACGTACGAGGGCTGCCTGGCCGGGTGTTTACCCGATTGCCGCCACCGTTGTCATTGATGGTATTGACGTTGTTGGTATTAATGTTATTGACCGTAGTGTTGACATTATTGTAGGTGTTGCCTCCACCCCAAGTCGGGGGGCACCAATAACCAGCACCGCCTGCTGCCCAGGCACCGCCGCCACCCCAAGCGCCACCGCCCCATGCGGGAGCACCCCAGGTATTAAAGCCGTTGTTGAAACCCCACGGGCTGTTCCAGCCGTTGTTGAAGCCCCACGGGCTATTCCAGCGGTTATTGAAACCCCAAGGACGGTTCCATCCCCAAGGGCTGCCAAAGCCGATGTTAACGGACACGTTTGGTCCCCAACGATTCCAGCGGTTACCGCGCCACGGGTTGTTCCACCAAGAATCATAGAGCAGCACTGTTCTGCCGAATGGCTGGAAGAAGGGGTCATAAAAGGCATAATCTATGTACACCGGATCGAAGAAACCGAATCCGCGGTACGGACGGTGGAATCGGCGAATCCGGGAAGTATAATAATAGTCGTAACCATAATCCTCCTCGAAGTCGCGGTATTCACTGTCATAATTAGTATTGCGGTCCCTGCGGTTGTTGTCCGCAGAGGCAAAGCTGTCGTCGCTTGATGCGTTGTAGTCATAATAAGCACCGTCCTCGTCCGGGTTGTAGTACAGGTCATCGTACTGTGCCCAGGTAGACTGGCTTACCATGATCATCGCTAAGGCAAGCAACAGCGATATGATTTTATAGCTTTTCATAGGAATTGTTTTTAATGTAATTACCGTGACTCTCTTACTTCTTACAACACCGAATTTATTACTTTTGTGCCTAATTTTCAGTTAAAGCGGACTTAAAACCTAAATAAAGGGCTGTTAAATTGCCGATGAAGGGGTTTAACAAGTGTTAAGGTGCGGGTTTGAACGCTTTAGAAGGCTTGAAAGCCAACGACTTACTTAATAAACAACTCTTATGGCGAAAGCGATCACCAATCGATCAGAAAATTACTCCCAGTGGTATTTAGACATCGTCAAGCGCGCCGGCCTGGCCGATCACTCCAAAGTGAAAGGATGCATGGTCATCAAGCCGACGGGCTTTGCGGTGTGGGAAAACATGCGCGACCAATTGGACCGCATGTTCAAAGAGACCGGGCATGTCAACGCCTACTTCCCGCTCTTTATACCCAAGAGTTTTCTGAGCCGGGAAGCAGAACACGTGGAAGGCTTCGCCAAAGAGTGCGCCGTAGTCACGCACCACCGCCTGATGAATGCCCCGGATGGCAGCGGGGTGGTGGTGGACCCGGAGGCTAAGCTGGAGGAAGAGCTGATCATCCGGCCTACCTCGGAGACCATCATTTGGGACACCTACAAAGACTGGATCAACTCCTACCGCGATCTGCCCTTGCTCATCAATCAGTGGGCCAACGTCGTACGCTGGGAAATGCGCACCCGTATGTTCCTGCGTACCGCCGAGTTTTTGTGGCAAGAAGGGCACACCGCTCACGCTACCCGGCAGGAAGCCGTGGAGGAAACCTTGCGTATGCAGCAGGTCTACGCCGATTTCGCAGAAAACTACATGGCCATGCCGGTCATAAAAGGTATAAAAACGGCCAACGAGCGCTTTGCCGGGGCAGACGAGACGTATACCATCGAGGCCTTGATGCAAGACGGTAAAGCCCTGCAAGCCGGCACTTCCCATTTCTTGGGGCAGAATTTTGCAAAAGCCTTTAATGTCAAGTTCCTAAGCGAGGAAAACCAGGAAGAATACGTCTGGGCGACCTCTTGGGGCGTGTCAACTCGGCTTTTAGGCGGGCTCATTATGACCCACTCGGATGATGATGGGTTGGTATTGCCGCCTAAGCTCGCTCCCACGCAGGTGGTTATCGTACCTATTCCAAAGCCAGCACCGGAAATTGCCGAGGTAGCAGATAAAATCATGGCTGCGCTGAAAGACAAAGGCATTACCGTCAAATACGATCGGGACGAAAAGAAGCGGCCTGGCTTCAAGTTTGCCGAGCACGAGCTGAAAGGTATACCGGTACGGCTAGGCATCGGCAAACGAGACTTGGAGAAAAAGCAAGTGGAAGTCGCCCGCCGCGATACCAAAGAGAAAAACTTTGTGCCTATCGAAGGCATCGCTGCTTACGTCGAGCAATTGCTGGAGGATATTCAAAACAACCTCTTCAACCGTGCCAAGCAGTTCCGCGAAGACCACATCACCAAAGTGGATACCTTCGACGAATTCAAAGCCGTGCTGAAAGAGAAGAAAGAAGAGCACCCCGAATCTTGGGGCGGTGGCTTCATCTCTGCCCATTGGGACGGCACTACCGAGACGGAGATCAAGATCAAGGAGTTGACCAAAGCCACTATACGCTGCATACCGCTCGATAATGAGGCGGAGGAAGGTCAGTGCGTGCTGACGGGCAAGCCATCCACTCAGCGGGTGTTGTTTGCGAAAGCATACTAATTAGGAAGGTAAAGCCCTATGCTCCCGCAGGATTTTGACATCTTCGGGACCCGTCCGGCAGCAGCCACCGATTATCCGGGCGCCGGCATTTATCCACTTTGGAGGCCAGTCCCCAAACCCTTCCGGACTGCGGCTTGCGGTCAGCCAACATCGGCGTTCGGCATCCCAGCCTTCTCCGCTGTTGGGGTAAGTGATCAGCGGTTTACCCGTATTTGCCCCTAAGCGTTCGAGCAAACCCAAAATATAGTCTGGCGGCGTACAGTTGATGCCGAGCGCAGCCACCTGGGTATGCTCGCCCAATAACCGGGCGATCTCTTCCACCGGCGTGCCGTCGCTAATCGATTTGTCATCACGGGCACTGAAGCTGAACCAAGCTTGCTGTTTAGGATAGTGTTCCAGAAGCCGGAGGAGCACCTCCGCTTCTTCCAGGCAGGGTAAGGTCTCGAAAGCAATGAGGTCCGGCTGCTCTTCCAGCAGCCATTCCAGCCGGGGTTGATGGAAATCGGTCAGTTGCTGCTTGCTTATGCCATACCGCCCGCTGTATTCTGAGCCATCTGCCAAATAAGCTCCGTAGGGCCCCACCGATGCGGCGATCAAAGGGTAAAGCCGCTTGGTTGTATCTGCTGTTTCCCAAAACTGTTGCCGGGCGTCTTGAGCCAGTTGCACGCTGCGCCGGATAAGCTGACGGGCAGTTTTTTGGTCATAATCGAGTGCTAGAAACCCGGGTAGAGTAGCCTGGTAACTTGCTGTAGTCGCAATATCCGCTCCCGCACGGAAGTAGGCCAAATGGACGTCCTGAATCAGTTCGGGCTGATTGTCGAGTACACGGGCGGACCAGAGGGAATCGTCCAATACAGCCCCTCTGCGCTCTAGCTCTGTAGCTAAAGCGCCATCCAGGTATACAATAGATTGGTGGTGAAGGTAGTCAGAGAATATTGGCTTTGGTTTCAATGGGTCTCGTCGCTCTCTCCAGGCTGCTGCAGTTTATCGGTAACCTGCTGTGCCACAGCTTCGCGGAATACCGCTTTGGAGATAGCCCCTTCGTCGGTATGGACATCGCCCTCAACTGAAGAGACGTGCCGATGTGGGCAGTACCGTTCGTT
The DNA here is from genome assembly GCA_009908745.1 of Bacteroidota bacterium. GTDB lineage: Bacteria > Bacteroidota > Bacteroidia > Chitinophagales > Saprospiraceae > Phaeodactylibacter. The sequence continues at coordinate 1,355 of JAAAOU010000249.1, read as the reverse complement.
TAAGTCCTCAAAAAACTTAATCTGGCGTACAGGAATATTCCGGATAGCTTCAGCTGCGCATTTGTGGGCGTAAAATGGCAGGATAGACCCTGCTTCCCCGTAGTCCCGTAAGCTTAAGCCGTTGGGGACTGGTTCAAAAAGGACAGGCGCTGCCAGCTTCTGATGCTCACCGTTTTTTGCTTTGGGGTAGAGTACTTTCCGGACGGGCTTTAGCTCGTCGCGCATCACATAAAAGTAGATGGGCGCATTGATTTCGCCGTAGAATTCTGTTTTGAAAGACCCGTCTTCCAGCGTTTGCGTACGGTGCAGCTCGTTAAAGGAAGCGGGGAATTCAGATTCTTGCGTGACGTAGACATCGAGGCTTACCGGAGATATGCCCTTGGCCTTGACTTGCCCTTCCAGCATATACACTTGATTGTCCGGATGCGTGGAAAATAGCAGCAAGCAGATCATGATGAGCAAGGTAGAGCCTAGAACCAGTGATAGTTTTAAAGTACGCATAGTGGTTTTGGGAATTGGGTCGTTAGATGCTCGTTTTGATGGAATAACACGCAATGTAAGCAATTTAGGTATTAAAGGCAAGTAAAATGCTGGCAATCAGTTGAGAATACCTTTAGGGGGCGGAGCGAAGTCGGCTTCTTTAAATACTTTGGGGCGCATTTGCACCGGTTCACAGTAGGTGGTATCGCCTTCCACAGGAGGTAGGGCAATGCGTGGCCGTTGAGCGGGTTGATACCCTTCTTTGACAAAGGTGAGCTTGATCTCATTCTCGCCCTGCTCGGCCACGTAGGGGATTACGCAGTACCCGCGCTCGTCGCTGTACGCTGTGGCTTCTTGATCGCCGACGACTTGCACATATACACTGTCTAAGGGCTGCAAAGTGAATTCCTTTAGCGTGTGCACACAGACGTAAACTTGGCGCGAGGGTTCCAACTGTCGCTTTTTATAGGCTTCATACCAAGCGGAGAGCCTAGGGAACCCCAAGAAGACCAGCAATAGCGCCAGAAAAGCACCTACCAGCATCCGGCGCACTTGCTTGGCCAGCTCTTCCAGCAACTTCTTGCCTTCCGTTGTGCCGCGCTTGCGCCAAGCTTGCTTCACGGTGGACCACCAAGATTGTAAAGAACGTAATAGAGGCATGGAACTGTATTTACATCTAAACTAACCTGAATCACAAATATTTAGTTCCCATCGTGGCTACCCGTCTGAAGCTACAGGTTGCGGATAGCCAAAAATACTTCCCACCCTGAAGGGCTTCTCTTCCTACGGTCGTTCCGCCTTCAGGGCAAGTTTCCTCTGCCCGCAGTAGCTTCAGCGAAGGCGGGCGCCTTCCAACTTCCGCCTTCCAACTTCCG
>JAAAOU010000082.1 GCA_009908745.1 Bacteroidota bacterium | reverse complement strand
CCGGCGGCCACAGACGTGATACTGCCCATGCCTGTTTGCTCGGGAGGCACGGCAAGCGCGCAGAGCCTATACGAGGGTGAAGCCCGCCACCGCTGGTTCGACGCGGAGGAGGGGGGGCAGCTAATCGGGGAGGGCAGCTTGTTAACGCTGCCTGGCGTCTCGACGGATACCACCGTCTACCTGCAAGTGAGCCCGCTGGCGCAGTTGGGGGAAGCGGCTCCGTCAAGCCCCCCGGCGCAAAGCGGGAATCAAGAAGAGGGATTGGTGTTTGATGCCCAGTATCCCTTCACGTTGGAGTCTGTTTTGGTTTACGCCTCCTCACCCGGCGGATTTGTAATTCGTTTTGATGGGGCAGACGGAACCGGGGATTCTGAGCTGGTGCAAGTGGAAGAAGCCGGTTGGCAACGCATTCCGCTTAACTTTGAGATACCCGCGGGCGAAGGCCATGAGCTACTGCTGCGTATTGGCCTGCCGTTGGGCTACGAAGAGCGGGCAGCAGGTTTCGCTTATCCCTACGTGCTGGATGATATCGTTACCATTGACAGTGCTACGACCGGCCAGTCCGAATACCGCTACTTTTACGATTGGACCATCGAATACGATTACTTCTGCGGCCGCAGCCCGTTGACTATTCCCGTGTCGGCAGCCGCTGCTGGCGATCCGCTGAGCATTTCCGCATCTGACAATTCGGTCGATTTGGCGGTAGAGACCGGGGCAGTTAGCTTTTCGGCTACGCCAGCGGATGCTGTAGCTTGGCAGTGGGATTTCGGCGACGGTGGCACGAGCACGCTCCCCAATCCGACCTACACTTACAGCGATACCGGCAGCTACCAAGTGAATTTGACTGTACAAACCGGGGAAGGCTGCACCGACGCGGCTACCTTCGATCTACAGGTTACCGACAGCAGCCGGCCGGCCAGCACTTTTGACTTGGAGGCCGGCGAGCAACTGCGTCTTTACCCCAACCCGGCCACCGACGAGCTATGGCTGCAATTCGGCGTCAGTAGCAACGAAGAAGTACAGTTGCAACTGCTCGATATGCTAGGGCGGCCATGCTGGACAGATCAACGCTGGGTAAGCAAGAACCGCCCCGAGCTAGTCAACATGCGGTCTTTCCCGGCTGGTGCTTATTGGCTGTTGGTGCAGACAGAGCAACGGTTGATTACCCGGCGGGTCATCCGTGTCAAATAATGTCTAATAAACAGGGCATCAATAACGTTACTTGCCCAAACAAAACGATCCAAAGCCTACATGCAAGTACAATCTTTGTGGATTACCCTCTGCTTTTTGTTGTCCACGGTCTTCCTCGGTGCACAGCCGCAGGCCTTGCTCAACCAAGCCGCCGAGCTTTCCGAAAAGGGGCAGTATCGGCAAGCCAACCAACTGCTCGATACCTTTATCGCCAACTACCCGACGCGCGAGTACGACTTGGGGGACGCCTACTACCAAAAAAGCGAGAACTACTACGCCCTTGGCGAGCTTAACGAGGCCATCGCCGCCAATGAAGCATCCCTACAGATCAGGCTGCCGTTCGGGGCCGAGGAGCTGGGGAAAAACTATCTCCTTGCCGGCCGGATAACGCTGGGTATGCTCCGCTTGCCCGATGCGCTGGCAAGCTTGCAGCTGGCGGATCAGTTCCCTTTTATCGACGATCCGCGGCTGCCCGCCGAGGTGCAGCGCTTGCTGGGTAAAGTCTACGCTACAGCAGGTAAACCCAGGCAGGCTTTACCCTACTACGACAAAGCCTTGGACAATCTCGCTGTAATGGCAGGCGAAGACGACCCGGCTTACCACTCGCTACTACTGGAAAAAGCCCGCTTGTGGCAGCCTATTGCGCCGGATTCGGCAAAAGCCTTGCTGTCCGCTTTGGTGAAAAAGTCGCCCACCGCTGCCCACTACCAAGCTATGGGCGATTACTACCGGCAGCAGCAGTCATGGGCGGCAGCCACCGGGCAATACCAACAAGCCTACACGCGGGCCGCGTCGGATGCGCATTTGCGGAAAGCCGAACTGCTCTTGCGCCTAGGGCAGGTAGCGCTGCAGCAAGGGCAACCCGCTACTGATTACGCCCGGCAGTGCATGGAGCGGCTTTGCCCCGGCTTTAAGGCCGAAGCTGCTGCTGATTTGCCGGCATCGGGGCAAGACCTACGCGATACGCTGTTGCTGATACAAGCGTTACAATTGAAAGCGGAACAACATCTCCGCACCGACGACCCACAGCCACAAGATTTGAAACACGCCACTGCCGCCGCCGAACTGGGGATACAACTGTTCGAGCAAGAAGCCAGCCGTTACCGGGAATTCCGCTTGCGCAAACGTCAGGCATTGCCGCTACTGAGCGTCTTTGACCCTTTGCTCTACGCGCTTCGTGCACAGGGCGAAGACGAGCAAGTACTGGCTTACGCCGACCGCATGGTGCAGTGGCATTGGTACCTGAATGGCCTGCTAGAGCGGGTCTCAGCTGCCCCGGTAGAGCGGGTACGCGAAGGTTTGCAACCGGATCAAGCTCTGCTTTCTTACCATAGCAGTGACCGATACATGATAGGTATTGCCGTTAGCGCGGAGGACATCGCCACGGCCGTCATTCCCCTCACCGATGCTACAGGCTTTTCCTTAACCGATGCCATACCGCAGTTTCGTACCGCCATTAGCGAGGAAGACGGAGATGCCTTTTCTACGCTCGGGTACAGCTTGTACGAACGTTTGCTGGTGCCGCTAGCGGATGTAGTTGCGGATAAGGCCCACCTACAAATTTACCGCAATGGGGCCTTGGAAAGCTTACCCTTTGAAGCGCTACTGACGAAGGCACCCAAAAAGCGCCGGCGGCACAAGTACCACCGCATGGATTTCTTAGGGGAAGAAACGGCTATTACTTATAGCAGCCGGCCCTTGCAAGCGGTCAAGAGCGGGCCCTTGCGGTGGCCGAAAACGTTGGCGGTCGTACCTAGCTTTGAAGGAGCATCCGGGCAACTAGACCCGGCGGAGCGACTGATGGCAAGGTTGTGGACTACCGACGCCACCATTGAGGAAGGGCAGATCAAAGCCGACCCGCCGGCCATCACGTTTGCAATAGGCCAGAAAAACCTAAAGGAGGCTGCTGCTACGGAGCGCCGCTTGGACGAAGCATTGCTGCAAAGTACTTGTCTGGTCTTGTCAGCCCCCTACGCCGAGCGCCTGGATTCGCCGGTCGCGTCCGCTTTTTTGCTGGCGCAAGATACGGTGGGGTACGAGGATGGCCTCTGGCGGATATCGGATTGGGGAGGGCAGCTGCGGGATAAAGGCTTGGTACTCATTGGTACGCCCATACCCGAGGTGGTCCGCACAGCCGCGCTTATTGAGGTCAGTGCTTTACTGTTTGCGGAAGCCGGTCAACAAAACCTGCTGGCTGCTCTGGCGGAGGGTTACGCTGGCTTTTCCCTGGCGGAAGCGACGTTGTCCTTGCGGCGGGCGAAGGCTAAAAAGCGCAGAACGGCTGCCCCACGCCACTGGACTGGGCTGTGGGTTATGGCACAATAGCCATAGGCACAAACACGCAGCGGGTTTAGCTGTTTTTTAGCTATAGAACCAAATACAACCGCTGTATGAAGCTTAGAACACTTACGTTATTTTTATTGCTGGTAGCCGGAACGCTGGTGCAGGCACAGATTGCCCCGATGGATGTCGCCAAGATGGAATCGGTCGTGTCCGTCGATATTTCTGATGATGGCAACTACGTGGCGTATACCAAAGCCGTGCCCGCCGACCCCTACAAGGAGAACCGGCCGGCCAGCTACCACTTGTACCTGTACAATCTAGAGACCAAGCAAGCCCTGCCTTTCCTCACCCGCACTTCTGCTCGGGCAGTCCGCTTCCGGCCCGGCACCAACGCCATCAATTTTCTGGCACGGATGGAGGGCGACGCACACACCGCGCTGTACGAGATGTCGCTCATGGGCGGCGAAGCACAGAAAATATTCGAATTTGAAACCAGTATTTCCGACTACTACTGGTCGGCCAATGGCAGCCACCTGGCGTTTATAGCCGATGAGAAGAAGGAAGAACAGGAAATGGGGCAAAAACTGCCCTACGAGCCCATCGTTTACGAAGAAGACCCGGTCTACTCCGAGGGCTACGTCATGGATTGGTCAGAGCGTGAGCCTAAGAAAATCCGTATTCCCGGTGACTTGCACAGCATGGCCTGGAGCCCGGACGGTAAGCGTTTGGCAGTGGCTGCGGCCCCCACGCCCTTTGTGGATGACTACTACATGAAGCAACGTATTTCAATTGTGGATGCGGAAAGCCGGCAGGAGATCGGCGAAGTCAAGCACGCCGGCAAGCTGGGGCACTTTGCGTGGAGCCCGGACAGCCGGTTGTTGGCCATGATTGCGGGTGCCAATATCAACGACCCTATTGCCGGCCGTTTGTTCGTAGTGGCTGCGGATGGCGGCGAGCCGCAGGTGCTGCGCCCGAATGCCGAAATGAAATTCGACGATTTTGTATGGAGCGGGGAAGAAGAGCTGACCTTTGTGGCGAGTGAAGGGGTAGCCTCTACACTCGGTACCATCGACGCGGGCGGCACGAACCTGAAACCAATGGAGGTGACTAAAGGCCTCAATATTGGCAGCATCGACCGGGCGTCGAACGGCAGCCTGGTTTTTACCGCCAATTCCTCACAGTTTCCCGACGAGGCTTTTGTACTGCCTACGGATATGAACGAGGCGCAGCGCCTGACCATCAGCAACCCTTGGCTGGCGGACAAAGAGCTGGCCAAGCAAGAGGTTATTGAATACGAAGCCCGCGACGGCCAATCGCTGGAGGGCATTCTCATTCACCCGCTGAATAAGGAAACGGGCAAGGAATATCCCATGATCACGGTGGTGCACGGTGGCCCGGAAAGCCACTATGACAATGGCTGGCTGACCTACTATTCCACTATGGGGCAGATGGCCGCTACGGAAGGCTACTACGTCTTTTACCCCAACTACCGGGGCAGTACCGGGCGTGGCGTGGATTTTGCCATGTCGAGTCAGGGCGACCCGGCCGGCAAAGAGTTTGATGATATTGTCGATGGTGTGGATTACTTGTTGGAGAACTACGAGATAGACGAAGACAAAGTGGGAGTCACCGGTGGTTCCTACGGCGGCTACGCGACTGGCTGGATGGCGACGAAATACACGGACCGCTTTGCGGCAGGCGTCATGTTTGTGGGCATTAGCGACAATATCTCCAAGTGGGGCACGACGGATATCCCCGAAGAGCTTTATCTGGTCCACGCCCGCAAGCGCATTTGGGACGATTATCAGTTTTTCTTGGAGCGCAGCCCGATCTACTACGCGGATCAAGCGGAAACGCCCCTGCTCATCATGGCGGGTGCGGAGGATACCCGTGTGGACCCTAGCCAATCGGTGGAGTTGTACCGCCACATCCGC
>JAAAOU010000492.1 GCA_009908745.1 Bacteroidota bacterium | reverse complement strand
ATGACGGCCAGCAGCAGTCCATCGGCTGTGACGCCGGGCCCAACCAGTCCAACGGCGACTGGCTCTACGACTCCAACGATAGCCAGTGGCTCCCCTACACCGACCGCACACCGGAAAGCATCAACTGGAACATACGCGGCGAGCTTACGGAATAGGGCCATTTTATAAATACCGCTAAGTTTTCTAATTTCGGTCCCCGAAATTTGTAACCAAACGCAGGGGCTCTTAACGCCCCTGCCATCAACCGATATAACATGAGAAAGATTACAACGATAATTGCCCTCTTGCTGAGCAGCAGTTTGCTTTTTGCGCAAAGCGAGATCACCTTGGAGGGCATTTGGAGCGACTACGACTTCATCTCCCAATCGGTACCGGGGTTCAATTTCCTGAAAGACGGCAAGCACTACACCCGTTTGGAGAACGGTAAAATACAGCAGTACGATTTTACGACCGGCGCTTTAGTGACCACCATTTTTGACCCCACTACGGTGGAGTCTGCGGAGGGGTTCGACGGGCAGGTAGATGGCTACACCTTCAGCGAAGACGAATCCAAGATACTGATCCGTACCCATACCGAGTCGATCTACCGCCGCTCGTTCAAGTCTTCCTATTATGTTTACGACCGGGAGTCGCAACAACTGAGCGCGGTCTACCCCGAAGGCAAGCAAGGCTACGCGACCTTCAATCCGCAGGCGGACAAGGTGGCTTTTGTACACGACAACAACCTTTATGTGCACGACTTGAACAGCGGCAAAGTCGTGGCGGTGACTGATGACGGCGAGTACAACAAAATCATCTACGGCTCCACGGACTGGGTGTACGAGGAGGAGTTTGGTTTTGCGAAAGCTTTCTTTTGGTCGCCAGACGGGGAGCGCTTGGCCTACTACCGCTTTGATGAGAGCGAGGTGGCTGAATTTACGATGACCAACTACCGGGACGGCCTCTACCCGGAGTACGAAACCTTCAAGTACCCGAAAGTGGGGGAGAATAATTCCATCGTCGACGTTTTCATCTACGATTTGGGCAAAGGCAAAGCTGTACCGGTAGAGCTGGGCAATGAGACCGACCTTTATATCCCCCGCATCAAGTGGACGCAAGACCCCAATCAGCTCTGCGTCTACCGTATGAACCGCCACCAAAACCACTTGGAGTTGCTGCTGGCGGACAGCCGCAACGGCAAGACCCGCTTGATGCTGGAGGAAGAAAACGAGTACTATATTGCCGAAAGTGTGCTGGACAACCTCACTTTCTTGAAAGACGGGAAACGTTTTATCTGGACCAGCGAGATGGACGGCTGGCACCATATTTACCTTTACAACATGAAGGGCCGCAAGCTGGAGCAGATCACCAAAGGCAAGTGGGAAGTGACGACATTTTACGGGGTAGACGAGGGCGCTGGCCGGGTGTACTACCAGGCTGCCGAGCAATCTCCCCTGGAAAGGCAGGTGTACAGCATCGGTTTGGACGGTAAAAACAAGCAAGTACTGGCCGGGGCTTCCGGCTGGAACGAGGCGCAGTTCAGCAGCACATTTGACTACTTCATCGTCACGCACGCCACGGCGAATACGCCCGCTACGTATATCGTATACGACAAGAAAGGCCGCCGTTTGCGCGTAGTGGAGGACAATAAAGACTTGCGGCAGAAGCAAGTAGACTACAATACGAGCACCGTTGAGTTTTTCTCTTTCACCACGGGTGATGACGTAGAGCTGAATGGCTGGATGATCAAGCCCACGGACTTCAAAGCCAACCGGGAGTACCCCTTGTTCATGACCCTGTACGGTGGCCCGGGCAGCCAGAAAGTAACCGACAACTGGATGGGGATGAACTACTGGTGGTACCAGATGCTGGCGGACCAAGGCTACATCGTCGCTTGCATTGACAACCGGGGTACGGGCGGCCGCGGGGAAGAGTTTAAGAAGATGACCTACCTTAAGCTTGGCCACTACGAGACGATTGATCAAATTGAGGCGGCCAAATATCTTGGCCAGCAGCCTTACATTGACGCTTCCCGTGTTGGCATCTTTGGCTGGAGCTACGGTGGGTATATGTCCTCGCTTTGCCTGCTCAAGGGCAACGACGTGTTCAAAGCGGCTATTGCCGTGGCGCCGGTGACCAACTGGAAGTGGTATGACACCATCTACACTGAGCGCTACATGCGCACCTACAAAGAAAACGAGGATGGCTACCGGGACAATTCTCCGGTTTACTTTGCCGACAGGCTCAAAGGCGATTATCTGTTGATTCATGGATTGGGAGACGACAATGTGCACTTCCAGCATTCGGCTGAGATGGCCAACGCCCTTATTGCAGCCAATAAGCAGTTTGACACCTACTTCTACCCTAATCGCAACCACGGCATCTACGGAGGCAATACCCGCTTGCACCTTTACCAGAAGATGACTAGCTTCCTGGCGGAAAGCCTGAGCCCGGAGGACGTGAAAGTGAACAAAGATAAGCGGATACAGCAGGTGGAGTCCAGCAACAAATTGCTGCGGGCACTCGACGCACGGCCAAAGTATATTGAGGGAGAGCGGTCGCAGCCTGTGCGCCGCAAGCCTACCAAGGAAGAGTTGGAGCGAGTCAAGAAAAAGAAATACGAGTAAAGCAACCGCCATATGAGGCCCGCTGGTTTGCCAACTGATCCAGCGGGCTTTGTTGTTTTTGAACTTATTGCGCGCTAAGGAAGTTGGGAAAAGGCAGGAAACACAGAACGAATGGCCATCAAGAAGACCAAAGAATACGACATAGAGATCGTCAACCGCAAAGCCGACTTCGAGTATAAATTTATCGATACAGTAGAAGCGGGCATCAAGCTGGTGGGCACGGAGATCAAGTCCATCCGTAAGGGCAACGCCAACTTAAGGGACGCGTACTGCTTTTTCCGTAAGGGCGAGCTCTACATCAAAAGCTTGTTTATTGCCGAATACGAGCACGGCAATTTGCACAACCACGAAACCCGCCGCCTGCGCAAGCTCCTGCTCAAACGCAATCAACTCCGCAAGCTCGAAAAGCAAGTCAAAGAAAAAGGCTACACCATCGTCCCCGTGCGGCTGTATGTCACGCAAAGAGGGTTCGCCAAAGTAGAAATCGCCTTGGCGCAGGGTAAGAAAGTCTATGACAAACGGGAATCGATCAAACGCAAAGACATCAAGCGGGACCTCGACCGGATGAAAAAAATGTACTAACGCTGTACGAATAAATGTTGGCTGACCTTTTTGGATAGAATCTGCTCGCGTTCTTCCGCTATCCTCACTTTTACCGACTCGTCGTAGTCGAAACGCTCAAGCACTTCTATTTCGGTGCCCAATACAAGCTCCATGCGGTCTAGGTATTGCAAAAAAGCCGTACTATGGTCCTGTACGCCGACCACTATGCCCCGCTCGTTTTCCTTCAAATCGGACAATAGCGCCTGCTTGCGGAAGGTGAAGTTGCCCTCCGCATCGGGGATGGGGTCTCCGTGGGGGTCAAACTTGGGGAACCCCAGAAACTCATCGAGCCGCTCCACCAAGGTAGGCGATTTGATGTGCTCCAGCTGTTCCGCGATTTCGTGTACCTCGTCCCAAGTGAAGTGGAGGTGGTCGACTAGGAAAGATTCCCAAAGGCGGTGTTTGCGCACCAGGTGGGTCGCAATGCGCGCACCTTCTTCCGTCAGTGCCGCTCCCCGGTACCGCTCGTAGTGGATCAGCCCCTTTTCGGAAAGGCGCTTGACCATATCCGTCACCGAGGCCGCACTCGTGTCCATCGCTTGGGAGATAGCATTCGTACTCGCCGGCTTCCCCTTGCGTTCCGATATCTTGAAGACGGCTTTGAGGTAATTTTCCTCCGTGTGGGACAATTCCATAGCACTGCTTCTTGTACAAGGGCAAAAGTACTTACTTTTAGATTACGGCGCACAAAAATGGGCATACATCCCCTGGCATTTGGCGCAAATGCAGAAAAAAGCGTAACTTTTGTCCCCTTATATCGTTGAATCCCTGTATGTGCATCTCATTGCGAATAAGAACCTGAAAATCTACTGCGTGGCATCATGAAGAAGCGAGTACAATGGAGGCTGCTGTTTTTTGTCCTGCTCCTGTCTACCTTGGTGGTAGCGATCGCAGACCCTTTTAATACGCCCCCCATATTCCTCGAGCCGACGGATAGCCATGTCACCGCTTACAGCGAAAAGGACTTTGAGCTTGACATCGAGGTGGAAGATGTAGATAACGACATCCTCAAGGTACAAGTACAACACCTACCCGAATGGTGTACTTTTGACCCCTACCTCTTGCAGCTTTACGGCCGCCCCGAGCGCGTTGACAAAGGCGAGTACTTCGTCACGATAAAGGTGGATGATGGCCGGGTGGTGCGTACCAAAAGAATCAATCTCGAGGTTGAATACGGGCATACCGCCAAACAGCACCTAGAAGAAACCATGACGGGTATCTGGAAAGAAAAGCTCTCCAGCTTGCAGGGGGCCTCGGCCGCTGTCCTCTCCCCGGAAGGCGAACTCACCACTTTTGCCATGGGCAGCTGCGGCCGCCGCTCCTCCGACGATGTTTCCCCCGACCATAAATTCCGCATAGCGAGTGTTTCCAAACTGATGACCGCAACGCTCATTATGCGCTTGGCTGAAGAAGGGCAGTTGTCGCTAGATGACCGCCTTGCTGAACACTTGAAAGTGCCGGGCTTGCCCAACGGAGACAAAATCACCATCCGCCAATTAATGAGCCATACAGCGGGCGTAGTCGACCACCTCAACCATCCTTCTTTTTACCGAGGCAACTGGAAATACCGAGAATGGTCAGAACGCGACATTTTCCGTTTCGCTGCCGTGCGCCGGGCCCGCTTCAACCCCGGAGAAAGTTATGCCTATTCCAACACCGGCTATTATCTGCTCGGCGAGTTAGCAGAAAAGCTGACGGGCAAGCCGTTAGGAGACGCCTACCGGTCCTATATTTTCGGCCCCGTGGGCATGGAGAATACGCTATACGATGACTTCAGCACCCGCCGCAAGCCTATCGAAGGCTTGGCTGAAAACCGGAGAGCTTATGAATACCACCAATCAGCCGTAGGAGCGGCCGGGGCGGTTATTTCCACCCCCTCGGATATGGCCCGCTTTGGGCGTGCGCTGTACAACGGGGAGCTCGTATCAGAAGCTTCCCTCAAAGAAATGCAAAAGGATATCGGTGCCGAAAAAGGCGGCGATCACTACGGCTTAGGCATGCGCCTGTGGGATGATTTTGGCATCAAGCACATTGGGCATACCGGCGCGTTGATGGGCTACCGCTCCATTCTCATGTACTTACCGGAATACGGCATCACTATAGCGCTAACCACCCACCACAGCCACTACAATTGGTACGATCTGGTGAACGGTGTCATGCTTGAAATGGCGGATTACTACCGTTGATCATGCTTGAGCTTGGAGTGCGCTGCGAAGGCCCTCATCCGTTCGTCCATTTCTTCCCGGCTTGTCGGATAATGAGGCGTAGTAGGCGTAGTGCCTGGAAACGCCTCCACGTGCATCGTCTGCGTAGGAAAAGCGAAACGTACTCCTAGCGCTTTTGCCAGCTTGAGAATCTCCAATATGACTTCGTGCCGCGCTTTTACCTCTTGGGACCAGTCAGGCACATCAAAAAAGCTGTAAAACATGATGTCCAAGGAGTGGGCGCCCAACCCATTGAGCCGCACCGCGTAAAAGTCCTTGCGGGTGTCCGGATGCGCCGCAATGATGTCCTTCAACCCTTCAACAAAGCGCTCGATCAGCTCCGGCGGGGTATCGTAGGTGACGGCAATCGTAGTGTAGAAGCGCCGGTAACGCCGCAGCCCAAAATTGTCCACCACCATATCCGCCAGCTTGCCATTCGGCACATAGACCAGCGAGTTGGCAAAGGTCCGTACGCGCGTAGACCGAAAACCAACCTCTTCCACGGTACCGTCCACCCCCGCAAAATTGATCCAGTCGCCAATCTGGAATGGCTTGTCCAAGAAAATGGTCAACGACCCAAAGAGGTTCTTGATGGTATCCTGTGCAGCCAGGGCAATGGCCAAGCCGCCGATGGAAATCCCCGCGATCAGGGTGGTGATGTCGACTTGGAAAAACCGCAGTGCCTGAATAATGGCGCCGGCAAAAATGAGGAACTGAACGCCCCGCTCAATGACAGGCAGCAGTTGCTCATCCATTTTGCTTTCCGTGCGTTGGGCAGCTTGCCCGGCGTAAAGTAGAATGATATCGAGTACGCGTAGCAAAACGCCAACGATAAGAACCAAAGACAATATGCGAATGACCAGTACAGCAAAATTGGACGCTTCGATGGGCAACTGCAACGGCGGCAGGAACAGCTTGATCAACCACAGCACCACCAAAACACTCAACAAACGGGCAATCGTCCAAATCAACTTGGTGGGGACTAAAGCAGGGTAAAGTTTGGAATGGCTCAGGCGGCGGACGATGGGCCGTAGCACCCGGCTCAGGACAAAGTGCACGCCAATAGCACCCAGCAGTATGATCAGCAAGCCAATGAATTGCCAGGCTTTCAGCCCCAATACCTCTTTGTGCCCGACAATAGGCGCCAAATTGAGCAGCAGGTCTGCTCCGAAGGGGTACACCGAGTCGTGCAGTTTGTCAATCTTGTCCACCGTTTCCGCAGAGTAGTACCATCGGGCCCCGTCCTTCTCCAAGTATACCTCCGGCAGCTCGTTCGGGAAAGGCGTAACGACCGCCTGCATGATGGTCGAATCAATGTAATCGGGTTTGCGCGGCAACCGGTTGAGGCGCATATACAACCCCTTGCCGTCAAAGACCTGCTTGAGCTTGATGGCCAGTTCCACCTGCTTGGTACTGTCCTGCGGGCCATTCAGGGCCTGCGCTGCTTTCCCCGGATCGTAGGAGTCCGGCTGTAAATAATAGAGGTGGACATAGGCGGCGTTGTAGGGCGTTTCAAAAGTAACCGGCGGGGCGTCTGCCTGCGCGTGCAGCAGCATAGGCCATACCGTGAACAGCAGCAACACAAAGCGGATAAAGCGTCTCATCTTCGGTGGTGGTTGATTGTGTCACAAAGGTAGCAATCCCTAGGATAGGGTAAAAATCTATCCTTGTCTCCTTAGTGCTTATTGGGAGGGGATAGCTGCCATGAACTATAGGCTCTAAATACTGTTTCCGCTGTATTCAAACCGATATATGCAGATACGACTAAGCACTGAAGTTAACGGCCATTATAAAGATGTCATGGCGCGCTTCGACCGCCAGCTTTTTGAAGCGCTGACCCCTAAGCAGGGAAAAGTAGAAATTGTGGCCTTCACGGGGTCGAAGAAAGGGGATCGCGTGCATTTGCGGTTCCTTAGCCCCATTAAGGCAGATTGGGTGAGCGATATCACCGAGGACGGCGTGAATGAACAAGAGGCTTACTTCGTGGACGAAGGCGTGCAGCTGCCTTATCCGCTTACATACTGGAAACACCGGCATATTGTACGCCGCCTGACTGACCACTCTTCCCTAATTATAGATGATATCAGCTATCGCGGGCCGAACAAGCTGATGAGCCTTTTGATGTACCCGGCACTGTGGGCGGCATTTTACCCCCGGAAGCGCATCTACCGGTCTTATTTTGGGTATCAATAAAAAGAGGGCACTGCCGTTTCCAACTCTATTACCCTTTTGTCGTACTGCACGTTGTAGTGTACCTCAAGAGTAGCTGAGCGGTGGAAAGGCTTTTGCCCTCCTAAAAACACCTAAAACCCATAGTTGTATATCGTGTGCTCAATGATCAAAAATAGCCGGCGAACAATAAACCCATCGTTGTTCCCCTTTTATATTAGATGAGTTGTTAGTTCGCCGGCTGAAAAATGAGATATCTTTTGCAGATAGTCTCGCTCCTTATCGTGCTTTTGGGTATCAATTACTGTGCCAAAAAGGTAGAAGTTTGAAAACCAAGTTAGTGGAGGCGATGGTGCAGGAAATCCGGGTATCACTTTGGGAGTCACTCCCACAATGGGACAGGGCGATTTTAATATTAGCCGGAGGCCGGTAAGGGTATCGCTAGCGGCCACCAAGAACACGCTGATTAATACCGTACACAATGGCCAATATAACAAAAGCAAATATCACGAGTACTAAAGCATATTGATTGGCGAGCTCGTAATTCATGGCTTCCACTTCATCGTATATCGCAATAGAAGCCACGCGGGTTTCCCCGGGTATATTGCCGCCAATCATCAGAATGACGCCAAACTCGCCCACCGTATGGGCGAAGGAAAGCACGAGACCGGTCAGCAAAGAAGATTTGATATTGGGGAGGAGCACCCGAAGCAGGGTTTGCAGCTTTGACTTCCCCAAGCTGTAGGAGGCTTCCGCCAAATGGGCGGGCAAATGCTCAAAACCCGATTGCACCGGCTGCACCATAAAGGGCAAGCTATAAATGACCGAGCCTACCACCAAGCCAGCAAACGTAAAAACCAGTTGTATACCCATGGTGTCGTCCAGCCACGCGCCAAACGCGGAACGCGGCGTGAATGCCAGCAGCAGGTAAAACCCTAATACCGTAGGGGGGAGTACCAGTGGCATGCTGATGAGCGCTTCCAACAGCGGTTTCCAGCGGCTTTTACTTTGGGAAAGGGCGTAGGCGATCGGCACGCCCAAAAGCAACAAAATCAGGGTAGTAATAGCGGCGAGCTGAAACGTCAACCCCAGCGTCTGCCAGAACGCCTCCGCCATTTACTCTACTTTTTCTTTGATAATCGCCATGACTTCCTCTTTCTCTTCCGGCGTATTGACGTTGCGCATGGTCTGCGGGTCTTCCGGGTCGAGCAGTTCTACGTCCGAGTTGATCAGCACCTTGCGCGGGCAGGAATACCCCTGTGCCAAAAATTGCAGCAGCACGGGGTAGGAGCGCGGCTCCCATATCGTAATGAGGGGCTCTGGAAACTCCGTAAACGGGCTGTTGTATGCCGTTGCCAGGCGGGAGGCATTGCGGTAACCAACCAACTGCGACAGCGTAGCATCATCGAGCAATGGTAAATCGCAGGCTACCACCAGCCAAGCGGCATCGGGTTTCTGCCGGAATGCCGAAAGAATACCGCCAAACGGGCCCAAGCCAGAGAAGGTATCCGGCAAAGCGTTGCTCAACTCCTCCGCCTGATCGGGCCGGCAGGAGAAAAACGTATCCTGGCAGTAGCGGGCCATCATTTGGCGCAAGTGCTCGCGCTGCGGCAAGCCGTGGTATTCGATCAGCCCTTTGTCCTCGCCCATCCGCTGACTTTTACCGCCGGACAATACCAAGCCGTACAGCGGCGGCGCAGAGGTGTTCAGCTCCTTCTCAATAAACAGCGGGATGCCGGCGTCGTCTTCCAGCTTCATCTGCGGGATATTGTTGAAGCCTTCCAGCTCTTCTTTTAGCCAAGGGAAAGCTTCTTTCACGCCTTCCGCCAGCAATATCAGGCGCACGTCGGTCAGGCGGTCGAGCTTGCGGCGCAGCGAGTCTTCCTTCTTGGGGTCCACCACTACAACTTGCCGCTTGGCCGGAAAGTGGTTGCCGTTGACGATCACCGCGTCCTGATCGTTGAAATGCCAGCGGTATTGGTAGGTCTCCAGCTTGGCTTTGACGTCGAATCGGTGATAGTCGATCTTGTCCGTATACTCCATGCAAGCATCGTGCCCCATCGCACCGGGCAGGGCCTCGTCTTCATCCGCGCTTTTGTGGTCCGCATCCACATAGCCTACCCGGTATAGGTCGCTGAGGCGGTCGATGATGGCGTAGGCTAGCTTCTGAATATTGCCACAAGGCGTACCCAGTATAGCCCATTCGTTGCGATGAAATTGGCCGTAAGCCGGTCGTTCCAGCTTGGCGTGCTTTTGGTGTTGCTTGTCGTTTTCTGCCATAATACACAATTTAGGCGCGATTGTGAGAATATACAACAATCAGCAGGAGAATTGTTTCGCCTTCAGGCCTCCCGCTTAAAGTCGCGCTTGCCGCCCCGCTTTTCCATCAGGCAGGTTTCTTTGATGCGAATGTCGTGCGAAAAAGCCTTGCACATGTCATAAACGGTCAATGCCGCTACGGTGGCCCCGGTCAGTGCTTCCATTTCAACGCCTGTCTTGGCGGTGATGCGGGCCGTACAGTCTATGATGACCTCCCGCTTGTCGTTGACGTGTATGTCCACCTCGCAGTTGTCCAGCCCTAGCGGGTGGCAGAGCGGGATCAGTTCCCCCGTCTTTTTGGAGGCCATGATGCCGGCGAGGACGGCCGTTTGGAAGACGGGCCCTTTTTTGGTATGCAACTCGTCGTTTTCCAGCTGGTCCATGATCTCGTTGCCCAAAACAACAATACTACGGGCACGCGCCATACGCTTCGTGACGGACTTTTTGCCCACGTTGACCATATTGGGATTGCCTTCCGCGTCTAAGTGTGTGAATTGGCTCATAGTGCTGTTTTTATACAAACTCCTCTTCGGTGTCCGCGATCAGTACCTCCAAGATTTGACCAGCCGCCGTGGCGATCTTGGTACCCGGCCCGAAAACGCCGGCAACGCCTTTGTCGTACAGCCAGTCGTAGTCCTGTGCGGGGATGATGCCGCCGACCACGACCATGATATCTTCCCGGCCGAGGTCCTGCAAGGCTTGTAGGGTAGCAGGGACCAGCGTCTTATGGCCGGCTGCCAGCGATGAGATGCCTAGGATATGCACATCGTTCTCCGCGGCTTGCCGGGCGGCTTCCTCCGGCGTCTGGAACAAGGGCCCAATATCCACGTCGAAGCCTAAGTCGGCAAAGCTCGTGGCAATGACCTTGGCACCGCGGTCGTGCCCGTCCTGCCCCAGTTTGGCGACCATAATGCGGGGGCGGCGGCCTTCTAGGCTGGCAAACTGATCGGCCAGCGTGCGTGCTTTTTGAAAGTCGCTGTCGTTGCTGATCTCGCTGGAGTATACCCCGGAAACGGATTTGGTTTGCGCCACGAAGCGGCCAAACTCTTTCTCCATAGCCGCCGAAATTTCGCCCAGGGTAGCCCGGTGGCGGGCAGCCTCTACGGCTTTCGCCAATAGATTGCCTTCGCCCGTTTTGGCGCACTGCTGCAAGGCTTCTAAAGCCCGCTGTGCCGCTGCATCGTCTCGCTTAGCTTTTACTTCTTGGAGGCGTTGGATTTGTGACTGCCGAACAGCAGTGTTGTCGACCTCCAAGATATCCATTGGGTCTTCGGTCTCGCGCCGCAGTACGTTGACGCCTACAATCTGGTCTTTCCCGCTGTCGATGCGCGCTTGCTTACGCGCCGCTGCTTCTTCTATGCGCAGTTTAGGCAGGCCGTCTTCAATGGCTTTGGCCATGCCGCCTAGTTCCTCCACTTCTTGTATCAATGCCCAGGCCCGTTTTGTCAGTTGGTCCGTCAGGTACTCCACGTAGTAGGAGCCGCCCCAAGGGTCTACGGCTTTAGTAATGTCCGTCTCTGATTGGAGGTAAATCTGCGTGTCGCGGGCGATCTTAGCGGAAAAATCCGTGGGCAGGGCAATCGCTTCGTCCAGGCTGTTGGTGTGTAGGGACTGCGTGCCGCCCAAGGCAGCCGCTGTGGCTTCGACGGCGGTGCGGCCGACGTTGTTGAACGGGTCTTGCTCCGTCAGGCTCCAGCCAGAGGTCTGGCAGTGGGTGCGCAGCGCCATAGATTTAGGGTTCTGTGGGTCGAACTGCTTGACAATCTCCGCCCACAGCAAGCGGCCAGCCCGCATTTTGGCAATTTCCATAAAGTGGTTCATGCCGATGGCCCAGAAAAAAGATAGCCGGGGCGCAAAATCGTCGATTTTCAAGCCCGCCTTCAAGCCGGCCCGGATGTACTCCAGTCCGTCAGCAAGCGTGTAGGCCAACTCAATATCGGCAGTCGCCCCCGCCTCGTGCATGTGGTAGCCGCTAATGCTGATGGAGTTGAAGCGCGGCATGTTTTGAGCGGTGTATTCGAAAATATCCGCAATAATGCGCATAGAGGGCAACGGCGGGTATATATAGGTGTTGCGCACCATAAACTCCTTGAGGATGTCGTTTTGGATGGTGCCGCTGAGCTGCGCCGGCTTTACGCCCTGCTCCTCGGCCGCTACGATGTAGAACGCCATGACCGGAATCACAGCGCCATTCATGGTCATAGACACGGACATTTTGTCGAGCGGGATTTGGTCGAAGAGCACTTTCATGTCTTCTACGGTGTCAATGGCGACGCCGGCTTTGCCTACATCCCCGGATACGCGCTCGTGATCGGAGTCGTAACCCCGGTGGGTGGCCAGGTCAAAAGCAACGGACAGTCCCTTCTGCCCTTGTTCCAGGTTGCGGCGGTAGAAGGCGTTGCTTTCCTCCGCGGTAGAGAAGCCCGCGTACTGCCGTATGGTCCACGGGCGGATAGTATACATGGAGCTGTAAGGGCCGCGCAGGTAGGGGGGGAGGCCAGCAGCGTAAGCAAGGTGCTTCAGCGCTTCGGCGGACGCCGGGCCGAGGGCGGCGGGCACGGCGATTTTTTCCGGTGTTTGCCAATCGCTTTGGCCGGCAGCTTGATTTTGGGCGGCCCGCAGCGCATTGCGGTCTAAAGGTATCTGGCTAAAGTCAGGACGTGGCATCAGCTCCTCTTTTTTTGGTTTAGCTTCAAATATAAAAAAAGCGGAGGGGAGCTGGGGTGATAATTGTCAAAAAGCTGTCGGGATTCTCCTATTCGTACCGTTAGTGTTGACGAATATTTGGAAATTTGTAATTTGTGCGGTCAACATTTGATCAACCTATAACCTGAATGAGAAAGATAACCATTTCGATCGCTATATCAACTCTTGCGTTCATGCCCACAATAGAAGCTCAATTTATTTTCCCCCATACCGAAGCCCGTCCCGTTACGGATACCCTCAACGGTTACATGCTCACAGACCCCTACCGCTGGCTGGAAGACAAAAAGGACCCCGAGGTGCAGAAGTGGACCCGCGCCCAGCACGAGGCTACATTGGACTATGTGAATGCGGAATGCCCTTCCATTCAGGGGCTGCGGGAGGAGATACAGGCGTATATCGACCGGGATGTGGAAAGCCCTCTGCAGCTTCGGGCCGACCGTCAGTTTTTTACCCGCCGGAAGAAGGGGGAGAAGCAAGCCAAGCTCTACACCGTAATTGACGGGGAGGAAAAGCTGCTGTTCGACCCTGAAGTGCTCGACCCCAGTGGCAAAAGCTCTATGAGCGGCCGCAGTTATACCAAAGATGCTAGCCGCGTAGCTGTGGGCGTGCAGAGTAAAGGTGCAGAAATCCAGACCTACTATATTGTCGATACCAAGACCGGCGAAATGCTCGGTGACCCCATCAAAGGCCTGCGCAGTTTTGCCTGGACCGACGATGAGGAGCACGCTTACCTTTGGGTACGTACCCAGGCGATGATTGACAATCAGCAGCCGATCGAGGTCCGCAAACACCGCATCGGCAGCGAACGCTCGGAGGATGTGACGCTGCTGGTGCCCAAAGACAGCAAGAATACAGCCAGTGTGTACGATACCCGCTACAGCAATTTGACCTTCTACAGTGAAGGCGATTTCTACGCCACGCACTCCCTGCGCATGAAAACGATAGGCAGCGATGAGGAGCCGGTGGAAATCTACGCCAACAAAAAATACCGGGCTTACCCCAACGCTATAGACGACCGCATTTATTTCTATACCAACCAAGAAGCTCCCAACTTCAAGCTGATGGCTGCCAACAAGCACAAGCCTGGGTTCGAAAACTGGGAAACGCTGGTGCCTGAGCGGGACGATGTCGTGTTGGAAAGCTATACTGTCACCGAAGATTACCTGATCACTGTAGAAAAGAAGGATGTGCTTTCCCGTATGGTGCTCCGGAAGATGGATGGCACTTACATTAGGGAGGTCGAAGCACCGGAGGTCGGCAACGTATCCTATGTGAACTACAACCGGGACGTCAACGCAATATTCGTTGGATTGAGCACTTTCAACAGCCCTTCCAAGATATTCCGACTGGACCCTGCGCAATTGGGCGAAGAAAACCTGGAGTGGGAGCTGTTTTACCAGCAGGAGGTGCCGGTGGATACGGATGATATCGAGGCCAAAATTGAATTTTACCAATCTAAAGACGGCGCGCGTGTGCCCCTCTTCATTGTCCACAAGAAAGGTTTGGAGCTAGATGGCAGCAATCCGACTTTGCTCTACGGCTACGGCGGTTTCAATAATGGCATCTCTCCCTCTTTTGTAGGTACTCGTGCGATGTTCATCAACCGGGGCGGCGTCTACGCGGTAGCAGGCATACGCGGGGGCGATGAATTCGGTGAGCAGTGGCACGAAGACGGCATGCTGCACAAGAAGCAAAACACCTTTGACGACTTTGTGGCGGCGGCAGAGTATCTAATTGAGAATAAGTACACCAATACAGAAAAACTGGCTATAGAGGGGGGCAGTAACGGTGGCTTGCTGGTAGGGGCCGTACTCACGCAGCGCCCGGACCTGTTCAAAGCGTCGATATGCGCGGTGCCCTTACTTGACATGGTGCGCTTTCACAAATTCTTGATTGCCCGCTACTGGATTCCCGAGTATGGGGACCCCGACAAGAAAGAAGATTTGCAGTACATCTTGACCTACTCTCCTTACCACAATATCCGTATGGGCGTCAATTTGCCAACCACCTTGGTCACCGCCGGGGAAAATGACTCCCGGGTAGACCCCTTGCACGCTAAGAAGTTTGTGGCGGCTTTGCAGAATAACCCCGGCCAGCACGACCCCATTCTACTGTACATCAATTACGACAGCGGGCACGGTTCCGGGCAATCGACGGAGCAGCTGATTGATTACTATGAGTTCCGGTACAGGTTCTTGATGCGCCAGTTGGGGATGTAACCGGACGGCGCACGGAGGGCAAGGCGTACAGGGGGCAAAAGATAGGCTAGTCTATGCCAGCCTAATCTTCTTCTTCCTCGCCGGGCGCGTCATCAGCTACATCTTCGTCCAAATCTTCGAGGCTGATCATGCTGTCATCATAGTCCAAATCGTCCATGGAGTAGTCTTCCTCCTCTTCTTCCTCGTCTAGGTCAATCGGTTTAGCGGGTTTGACCGGACTGCCAGACTTTTTGATCACCCGGGAAATGACCTTTTTTTCTTTAGGCTTAGGTTTCTTCTTGGGGCGGTTTTCATCGTCATCGTCCTCATCGCGCAGCGGCCGGCGAGAGACGGGGGCTTGCGTTTTGGCCGCGAGGCTTTTGGTGGTCGTGGGGACAGCCAAAAGGCGCTTCTTGTCGATCAGCTCACCGGTGACGGTGCATACGCCGTATACTTTGTTGCGTATGCGGATCAACGCGTTTTCCAAATCCTGTATGAAACGGCGCTGCCGGATCGCCATATTGTTCAGCATCTCCATGTCGTTGTTGGTACTGCTATCGTCCATCCAGTCACCGCCGTGTTCATCACTGGTATTTTCGGCAATTTCCAAGATTTGTTCCTGTAGTACTTGTAGCTGCTCTTTGGCTTTCGCCAACTTGTTTTCAATCAATTGCTTAAACTCTGCCAACTCGGCGTCAGAATAGCGGACCACTTTGTTAGACATGCTGTAATGGTTTTAAATGATTGCTATCTTTATTTTTATTTCGCGCCTGCAAAGTGAAGTTTTATTTTAAAATAAGCAAGCTCTTTTTTATGATAGACGAAGGTTATATCAAATTCGATGCCCACTGGGTCCGCAAACCGCCATTGCCTGCCGCCCAGACCGCCCAGCTGAACGCCTTTCGGCAAAAGCTGTACGAGCAGGGGCTTATCGGCGCTTACCCCGAGGGTATTGGGTTTGGGAATATCAGTCGCCGACAAGGGAGAGGCCATCAGTTCATCATTTCGGGCTCCAAAACGGGTAATGTGCCTGCCTTGGACGAACGGCATTACGCACTAGTTACTGAGGTCGACGCCGCTCATAACCGGCTCCGCTGCGAAGGGCCGATTATTGCTTCTTCTGAATCCATGAGCCACGCTGTCATTTACGAAGAATGCCCCGAGGTGCAAGCCGTCCTACATGTCCATCACCTGCAGATGTGGCAGCGCTTGCTGCACCGCGTACCCACCACCGCTGCCGACGCGCCCTACGGGTCACCGGAAATGGTGGAGAGCATCCGGCAGCTACTGCGCGAAACGGCACTGCGCCAGCAACGGATATTCGTGATGGAGGGCCACCGGGAGGGCGTGTTTGTCTTTGGGGAAAGCTTGGAAGCCGCCTACGGCTGCTTGATGCATTGGTACCACGCGGAGGCCCCGGCTGAAGACAAATAAAAAAAGGCTTTCGCCATGGGGGGAAAGCCTAGTTTCGTACATGTTCCCGGTACATTCGGGCACTAGAATGCTTCCTTCAGCAAGTCGTAATTAAACAAAAGAAGGATAAGCAGAAGAATGCTGAGGATGATCATGGGATAAAGATTGTGGTTAATAAATGTGGTATAGCCATTCTTCTCACGCAACGGCAAATACGGCCGGTGAAGCGCATGTTTGTTTTAACCTTCACACAATATAGGCAAAATATCAGCCGTATGCAATCCGCGCTTCTTGCTGACTAGGCAAAAAAAAGGGTGCTTCTCTATGTGAAACACCCTGTAGTTTAGCTTTGCTATCGGCTGTAAGCCAGTGCCTTAGAAGGTGGAAGCCCCTTCGTTCGCATCATTGTAGTTCTCGCTTACCTTGCCCCAGTTGATGACATTGAAAAATGCCTCAATGTAATCTGGGCGTCGATTTTGGTAATTAAGGTAGTAGGCGTGCTCCCAGACGTCTATGCCGAGGATAGGAGTACCTTCTACATCGACGACATCCATAAGCGGGTTGTCTTGATTGGGGGTAGAAGTGACGAAGACTTTGTCGTTATTGTCTACGCACAGCCAGGCCCAGCCAGAACCAAATTGCCCTTTCGCGGCAGTAGTGAACTCTTCTTTGAATTTCTTGTAGGAGCCAAAGTCGCGCTCGATTGCTTTGTGGATGTTCATGCGCGAAGACAGCTCGTCACCGCCTGGGGTCATGATTTCCCAGAACAGCTTGTGATTGTAGAAGCCACCACCGTTGTTGCGTACACCAGCACTGTGCTTGGATACGTTGGCCAGGATTTCTCCAATGCTCTTGTTTTCCAGCTCGGTGCCTTCAATGGCCGCATTCAGTTTCTTGGTGTAGCCGGCGTGGTGCTTGGTGTGGTGGATTTCCATGGTGCGGGCATCGATGTGCGGCTCTAGTGCATCGTAGGCATAAGGTAATTTAGGCAGTTCAAAAGCCATGTTATAGGTTTTTTGTCAGTTAAGGAATGTTCTGTTTTGTCATTCTTATTACCGCTCTGGCGGCCGTATTGTTTTTGAAATGCACCACAATTTGCTGCCAAAGGGCTTTGCAATCGTTTTTTGTGAATACAAGTATTGCTTAGCCCCCATGTTAGCAATTCGGCGGATAGGTATTAACTTTGGTGCTCTCAAAACCAAAATTAGGATATGGAATACAGAAAGGAAAAAGACAGTATTGGCTACGTAGACGTGCCAGCGGATAAATATTGGGGCGCACAAACCCAACGCTCTTCCCAAAACTTCCGCATTGGCGGCCATCAGATGCCCCGCGAGGTCATCCGGGCGTTTGCCATCCTCAAGAAAGCGGCCGCGCTGGCCAACAACGAGGCCGGCGTATTGCCCAAGGAAAAAGCCAATGCTATTGCTGAGGTATGCGACGAAATACTGGCCGGCGAGTTGGACGATCAATTCCCGCTCGTCGTTTGGCAAACGGGCTCCGGCACGCAGTCGAACATGAACGTCAATGAGGTCGTTGCCAACCGGGCGCACGTCAAGCAAGGCGGGCAGCTGGCCGACGAGCAGAAGGCTTTCCACCCCAACGACGACGTCAATAAGTCGCAGTCTTCCAATGACACTTTCCCTACCGCCATGCACATTGCGGCGTACCAAATGCTGATGGAGACCACCATCCCCGGCATCGAAGCGCTACGGGACACCCTGCAGGCCAAGTCGCACGCTTTTATGGATGTGGTCAAGATCGGCCGTACGCACTTCATGGACGCTACGCCGGTGACCGTCGGCCAGGAGCTGTCCGGTTACGTCGCCCAGCTCAACCACGGCCTGCGCGCCATCCAAAACAGCCTGGCTCATCTGGCCGAACTGGCCTTGGGGGGCACTGCGGTAGGCACGGGGCTGAATACCCCCGACGGCTACGCGGAAAACGTAGCGAAGCATATTGCTGACTTGACGGGCCTGCCTTTTGTCTCCGCGCCCAACAAATTTGAAGCACTCGCCGCCCACGACGCTATCGTAGAGGCCCACGGGGCGCTGAAGACCGTAGCGGTGTCCCTCATGAAAATCGGCAACGATATCCGCATGCTGGCTTCCGGCCCGCGCTGCGGTATTGGCGAGCTGACCATCCCGGCCAACGAGCCGGGCTCCTCCATCATGCCAGGGAAAGTCAACCCGACTCAGGCAGAAGCGCTGACCATGGCCATGGCCCAAGTAGTAGGCAACGATGTAGCGGTGAATGTAGGGGGTATGAACGGACAGTTTGAGCTCAACGTCTTCAAGCCGGTCATGATCTATAATTTTCTCACCTCTGCCCGCCTGATTGGCGATGCCTGCCGCAGCTTCAACGAGAATTGCGCCCAGGGAATCGAGCCTAACCACGGCCGCATACAACAAAATCTGACCAACTCCCTTATGCTAGTCACGGCACTCAACACCCATATCGGTTACGACAACGCGGCCACCATCGCCAAAAAAGCGCACAAGGAGAATAAAACCCTGAAAGCGGCAGCCCTTGAGCTCGGTTTGCTCACCGAAGCGCAATTCGAGGAATGGGTGCGCCCGGAAAAAATGATCTGAGCCGCCAGCCTTCAGGCTTGACGTTTGCCCCAATTCGATTTGACCCAGCTTGTCCCGCACCGTGGAGAAGCTGGTTTTTTTTTGCTATAGATGTGCCTATTCGCAATGATTGGACTTGCTTTTGAACAAAATGGAGGCGTATACATTAAGCAGTTTGGTGTGAACGGTATCAATGCCTTGTGCAATTTGAACACCGAATAGCCTGTTTTGGAGTTGGTTTTGAGTAAAAAAACGCCCTGAACCCCCTATGATACAAGGCTTTTTGTGAACAAAGTGAGTAGTGGCGCAAGAAAATGTGATATTTGTCATACAGTTTGAGGGATTTACCCTTACCTTTGCATCGTTTTTCTAACAAAACACTCTAGTTTATGAATCACAAACTACTAGTTTCTAGAAGTTTACTGACATCCTTGGTGCTGTTGTTCTTTGCAATGACAGCTTTTGCGCAGGATGGCGGCAGAACTATCAGCGGGACATTGGAAGATGTCGATGGCGAACCGCTCATCGGTGCTAATGTCTACGTTAAAGGTACGCAAACAGGTACCGTAACCGACTTTAATGGCGAGTATGAACTGAAAGTAGGCCCTGACGCTAAAGTCATCGTCTACTCTTATGTAGGTTATGGCACGAAAGAGGTGCCCTTGGAAGCAGGCAAAGACACGTACAACGTCATATTGTCCTCCGAAGTTGAGCTTGACGAAGTGGTCGTTACGGCACTGGGTATCGAGCGGGAAGAGAAGGCACTGGGCTATTCCGTCCAGAAGCTGGGAGCCGATGATATTGCCAAAGTGAAGCCCACCAACGTGACCAACGCCCTTGCCGGTAAGGCATCTGGTGTTTACGTGACGGGAAGCTCCGCTGGACCAACGGCTTCTTCCAACATCAATATCCGTGGTGCGGCGTCGCTGCTGGGTAACAACCAGCCGCTGTTCGTAGTCAACGGTATTCCGATTACCAACGACTTGTACAGCTTTGACGACGGCCTCAACGGTTCTACCACGATTGACTTTGGTAACGCCGCACAAATCGTCAACCCGGACGACATCGCATCGGTCAACGTGCTGAAAGGACCAGCTGCATCTGCACTGTACGGTTCTCGTGCGGCAAACGGTGTAATCCTTATTGAGACCAAGACCGGACAGGACGGCCCTGGCGGCTGGGGCGTGGAGATCAACTCTACGACCATGGCGCAGACCATCCTGAAGCTGCCGAACTACCAAAATGAGTTTGGCTTCGGCGGTGGCGGTAAGTATACCTACGAAGACGGTAGTAACTACATCGGCGAGAAGGAGTACTACGAAGCTTACGGTGAGAACTGGGGCCCACGCATGAACGGCCAGCCCATCAAGCAGTTTAACTCCGATGGCGAGCCTGCACCGTTTACGCCCGCACCAGACAACATCCGGAACTTCTTCCGTACTGGCGTAAACAGCATCAATAACGTGGCGATCAACAATACCTCAGATGCTGGCGACTTCCGCCTGTCTTACACTAACCTGAGCAACCGCGGTATTGTGCCCAACTCTAACCTGCGCCGTAACACGTTCCAGACGAGTATCGGCCGCCGCCTGTTCGACGATAAGCTGAAGGTACGCCTGAACGCGATGTATATCCGTTCTGGCTCTGACAACGTGCCGAACTCCGGCTACGACGAGTCTTCCTCCATTATGTATGGCTGGCTATGGTACCCACGTCAGGTGGAAATCGACGACCTGCGCGACTACTGGCAGCCCGGCTTGGAAGGCGTGCAGCAGCGCTACGTGGAAGACCTCTGGGTAAACAACCCTTGGTTTATTGCCAACGAAAACACCAACACCTTCAGCAGCAACCGTATTATCGGTAACCTGCAGGTGTCTTATGAACTTAATGACCATTTCGACATTCGCCTGCGCTACGGTGCTGACGTGGTGGACGACGAGCGCCAATTCCGTCGCGCGCCTTCTACCAAAGCAACGCCAGGTGAAAACGGTAGCTACCGCGAGGACGAAATCTCCTTTACGGAAACCAACGCGGAAGCCATCATTGGTTACCATACCGACCGCACCGACAACTCCCTCTTCGATTTGGACGTGAAAGTCGGTGGTAACATCATGCGCCAGAACGCCAACTTCCTGGTGGCTAACAACCCGGAACTGAAGTTCTTCGGCACAGAAGAAAGTGTTTACACACTGGCCAACGCCCGCTCCGGCGTACTGGTCGAGTCGCAGAAAACGCAGCTCGGTATCAACAGCTTGTTCGGTATCGCTACGCTGTCTTACGATAACTTCCTGTACTTGGACGCTTCGGTGCGTCAAGACTGGAACAGCACACTCGTCAACCCACAGTTGGGTATAGACGATTCAGACTACGACTTCCTCTATCCTTCTGTATCGCTGAGTGCGGTACTGAGCGAGAAGATGAACCTGAGCGCCAACTCCGCGCTGTCCTTCCTGAAGCTGAAGGGTGCATACGCAGAGGTGGGTAACGGTGCGCCGGCTTATGCTTTCGGCAACACCTTTACGCCGCAGGCTGCTTTCGGCGGCGGTTCCGTATTTACCACCAACCGCACGGTGGCCGACCCGAACCTGACCAACGAGCGTACGCAAGCCATCGAAGCCGGTGTTGACATCCGCTTCTTGAACGACCGCTTGCGCTTGGACGCGACCTACTACAACATGCTGAGCTTTGACCAGGTGATCTTCTTGCCGGTTGCAGCAACGAGTGGTTACGACTTTAGCTTGACCAACGGCGGTGAAATCCGCAACGAAGGTATCGAGTTGATGCTGAGCGCTACGCCGGTCAAAACGCGTAACTTCAGCTGGGACGTTACCCTGAACGTAGGCCACAACCGTGCCATTGTAGAGTCGCTGCCAGACATTATCTCCGGCGGCCGCTACAGCATTATCGCCGACGTATTCCCCGGCGACGAAGGTGGTGCCGACCTAGAGTATGTTGCCGAAGAAGGCGAGCTGCTCGGCCAGCTCTACGGACTGGGCTTCCAGCGCGTAGAAGGTGGAGAGTTTGACGGCCAGATCATCCACGAAAACGGCTTGCCGCTGTTGACGGATGAGAAAGTATCTGCTGGCTCCTTCCAGC
Source organism: Bacteroidota bacterium (assembly GCA_009908745.1). GTDB lineage: Bacteria > Bacteroidota > Bacteroidia > Chitinophagales > Saprospiraceae > Phaeodactylibacter. Next base: position 2,854 of record JAAAOU010000492.1, on the reverse strand, counting down.
CGGATGCACGTGTAGGTATCTACAATACGTTCACGTTCAACAATTTCAGCTTCGGCTTCCTGTTTGACGGCCAGATCGGCGGTAACATCTACTCGCGTACCCACGCCCTGATGAACACAGGCGGTACGATTACCAACGAAGATGACCCGAACCTCGACCTGCTGACCACTGAGGGCCGTACGGTATACTCCGTAGATTACGATGGTAACGGCGACCCCGTATACACGCTGGAGCAAGAAGGTGGTATTATCGGCCCGGGTGTGAAAAACATCGGCACGGCTGAGAACCCCGAATATGTAGAGAACGATGTAGCCGTCGAGCCAGGCGGAGCTGGATATACCGGCTATTTCTACAACTACTACGGCAACGGTTTCAACCGCGACAACATCGAAGCAGCCACTTACGACGCTACTTACGTAAAACTGCGTGAAGTCAGCCTGTCTTACCAGTTGCCGAGCGCACTGTTGAAGTCTGCCGGCATCGCCCGCGCAAGCGTATCTCTGGTAGGCCGCAACTTGCTGTTGTTTACGAATGTGCCTTCTATCGACCCGGAGACTTACTCCATTCGTAACGGTCTGTTCGTAAATGGATTTGAGAGTACACAGTTCCCATCACTGCGGAGCTTTGGTGTCTCTGTAAATCTCGGCTTCTAAAGCACAGCCTTGAAATACAACGAGGAGGGGGGCATCCCCTCCTAACCTTTTTCAAGACCAAAAAAACAACTTATGAAATTATTCAAATCTATATTTCTCGTCGCCATTCTCGCTGGCCTGGCACTGACCTCCTGCGAAAAGTTCGACGAGTTCAACGAAAACCCTAATGAGCCCACCACGGTTTCACCGGACGTGCTGCTGACCTCTGGCATCCGCCAAAGCGTCAACACTTCCGTTAACGAATCTTTCCTGCTGGGCAACAACATCGGCCAGCTTACGGCGAAGACACTCCGTAACGAGGTGGATGCTTACAACTGGAACGCATTCCCTACGGTATGGGAAGGGTTTTACGAAAGCCTGACCGATATTTACGCGGTGGAGGATGTTGCTATCGAGAATGGCAACGCTCACCTAGAGGGGGTAGCCGTCGTTATGCGCAGCTGGATTTTTTCCGTATTGACCAGCACCTACGGCGATATTCCTTACTTTGAATCCATCCGGGGCATACAAGCCAACTTCACGCCGGTATACGACCCACAGGAGGAAGTTTATGCGGACCTGCTCGACGAGCTGGCACGGGCTAGCGATCTGCTGGCACCGGGTAACAGCGGCAGCATTACGGGAGATATTATCTTCAACAACGATGCTTCCAAGTGGCGCAAACTGGCCAACTCCTTGCGCTTGCGTTTGCTGATGCGCGCCGGTGACAAACTGGAGGGTGCCGGCAGCCGTTTCTCGGCTATCGTGGACGAGGGCAATATCATACAGAGCAACAACGATAACGCTGCACTGACGTACCTCGCCAGCTTCCCGAACCAGTTCCCGCTGATTCCACTGAAGACGGGGGACTTTGACGCGGTAGCGATTAGCTCTACGCTCGTGGAGCACTTCCGGGAGTTGGATGACCCCCGCTTGTTCCGCTACGCCCGCCCTGACAATGACATGTACACGGCGGAAGGTACTTTCAACGGCGCAGATAACGGCCAGAACGCGGACGGTTGCAGCAAGACCGGCTCACGGCTGGGCGCTGCTTACTACGTAGACGGGTCTCAGACTACGGCCAGCGAGCTGGGCATCAATATTGCCGAAGGCATTATCATGACCTACGCCGAGGTAGAGTTCCTCATGGCAGAAGCAGTAGCTAAAGACTGGATTTCCGGCGATATCGAAACCCACTACCGCAATGGTATCGAGGCTTCTATGGTGTACCACCAGGTGGACCTCAGCCCGACGAAGTGGGAGTCTTTCGACGATTTCTACACGAACTCTGGCGTGGCTTACAGCGAAGTGACCGACATCTGGGAGCAGAAGTGGGTGGCCCTGTATTTCCACGGCTTGGAGCCTTACTTTGAAGTACGCCGCTGGTATGTGGAAGGTGGCGGATGGGACGGTATCCCCTTCCTGTCGGAGCCTTGCTCTACCTTCAACGACGGCGACTTGCCGATGCGCTTCCTCTACCCGGGTGAAGAGCAGAGCTTGAACGAGACGAATTACGACGAGGCTGTATCCCGTCTTGGCAGCAATAGTCAAGACGCCATGATGTGGCTGGTACAGCAATAAGTCTGCATCAATAGATTGATTCACAATAGCGGGTGCTGCCTCTCCTAGCCGGGGGGCAGCATTCGCCATTTCTACTCTTAGCTATGTCGAAAAAATACTTTGATATTCACGCGCCGGTGTTTTACCCCTCTTCCGTCATCATCGTGCTTTTTATCACGTTGACGCTAATTATCGGCAAGCCGATGGAGGACATATTCGCCCAGACAACAGAAGGGATAACGGACAACGCCGGCTGGCTGCTGGTGATGGCCGTCAATATTTTCCTAGCGGTTTCTCTCTATTTTGCGTTTAGCAAAATGGGTAAAATCCGGCTCGGCGGCCAGAACGCCAAGCCGGATTTTAGCACTTTTGCCTGGTTTGCCATGCTGTTCTCGGCGGGTATGGGCATCGGCCTGCTCTTTTTCAGCGTCGCAGAGCCGATCATGCACTACTCCAACCCTCCTCGTGGAGCGGTAGACCCCGTACAGCGGGCACAGGACGCGATGAAATATACCTTCCTGCACTACGGCTTGCACGCTTGGGCTATCTATGCTATGGTCGGCATGTCTTTGGCCTTCTTCACCTTCAACAAAGGCTTGCCGCTTACCCTGCGCTCTGTCTTCTACCCTCTCCTTGGTGAGCGTATACACGGCTTATTCGGC
>JAAAOU010000278.1 GCA_009908745.1 Bacteroidota bacterium | reverse complement strand
CCGTACTTGCCGAGCGGGGTTGGCTGCAGCGGCCCCTTCATATCGTCAGCGCCAACCTGCATAGCTTCATGAATGCCATCTACGCCACTGCCGCACTGGAACAGGAGGATGACATAGAAGATATCGCCCGGGAGCTAAGCGTGGACAGCAATGAGCGGCTGCGCCGGCGGGTCAGCCAGTACGCTATGGAGCATGGCATGTCTCAGATAGACGATACGAGCGGGACCAGCATTTCCGTGCAGCTTTTCGATATGACAGCTGTAGAACTCGACCGCCTGCCTGCCGAATTGAGCTGGGACGCTGATTATATCGCCCGTGAAAAACCCGCCCTACTGGTAATGGACTACGCTTTTGGTGAGCAGGCCTACGAGACGATGGACGAACTGCTTAAACCCTACGAGCAGGAAGGTGCTGAAATTCCCCTGAATGTCAAGTCTATCTCCATCATGGGCAAAGCGGGCATACTGCAAGGGCAGAAAGGAGATATTATGGTGCCCAATGCCCACGTTTTCGAGGGGACAGCAGACAATTACCCCTTCCAGAATGAGCTTTGTGCTTCGGACTTTGAGGGCCATGGCCTGAAGGTATTCGAAGGCCCGATGATTTCCGTTTTGGGCACTTCCCTGCAGAACCGGGATATACTCCGTTATTTCCTGCAATCCTCTTGGGGGGTAGTTGGGTTGGAGATGGAGGGGGCGCATTATCAAAAGGCTATACAGGCCGCTTCCAAAATCCGCAACAGTATAGCAGCGGATGTGATACTGCGATACGCCTACTATGCTTCGGACAACCCCTTGGTTTCGGGCAGCACCTTGGCTTCCGGCAGTTTGGGGATAGATGGTGTGAAGCCTACTTACCTCATTACGGCACAGATATTGAACCGGATTCTCACCGGCCAAAAGGACTGCGCATGACTACGGGAGGCTTTCTTCCCCCAGCACGCCCATCCCGAATAGCGCAAAGTCATATTTGACAGGGTCTTCGGGGTCAAATCGGCGCATTTGCTCCGTCAGTTCGAGCACGGCTTGCCAGTCTACTTGTTTGCGCTTTAGCAGGCCCAGTCGGCGGGCGACCCGCTCCACGTGCACGTCGAGTGGCATAAGCAGCTGCCGGGGGTGGATGTTCGCCCAAATCCCAAAATCTACCCCTTTGTTGTCCCGCCTCACCATCCACCGCAAAAACATATTCAGCCGCTTGCAGGTCGACCGGCGGGCGGGGGTAGCCACATGCTTGCGGGTGCGCTGTGGCGCCAGGGGCGTGTCGAAAAAGTCTTGGTGAAAACCGATCAGCGCCTGCCCAACGTCTTCGTCTTCCTCACTCAGGTGCCGGGCAAAAGCGGTTTCTAGCGAATGGTGCTGCCGGTAGTACCGTTGGAAAAACTCTAGGAAATAGAGGGTGTCCGTAGGCTGAAACGTACGGTGCTTGAAGTTGAGAAAGCGTTCCCGGTCCTTTTCTTCATGCTGCAGTATAAAGTCATGCGGGGCACCGTCCATCAGCTGTATGAGCTCCTGTGATTTATTGATGATGGTTTTGCGCTGCCCCCAGGCGAGCATGGCCGACCAAAAGCCCATGATCTCTACATCCTGTGGCCGGCTAAACTGATGGGGTATACTAATGGGGTCATGCTCGATGAAGCGCGGCTGATTGTAGCGCTCCACGAGCTGTTCGAGCCGGGCTTTGAGGTCTTTCGGCATCTCGTCAGTTACGATTTTGGCGATTCGTACATGCGCAAGCGGGCCAAGCCAAGCCGCTGGGCAAAATGGGACAGCGAAACCCGTAGCACGCCCATGCCGTATTTGGCGCTGCGGGCGAAATTGATGGAAGAGGCTTCCTCGAAGTACTTCGTCGGGCAAGTGACCTCCGCAATGTCAAAACCGGCGTAGATGATCTGCGAGAGCATCTCGTTGTCAAAGACAAAGTCGTCGGAATTCTGGTTGAAATTGATGTGTTCCAGTACCTCTCGGCTGAAGGCCCTGTACCCGGTGTGGTACTCCGAGAGCTTGTAGTTGACCAGCAGGTTTTGGGTGAGGGTAAGGGCGCGGTTGGCCACGTATTTGTACAAGGGCATTCCGCCTTGCAGGGCCCCTTTGCCGAGGATACGGGAGCCGAGCACGACCGGGTAGAGTTCGTCGCCGATGATGTTGACCATGGCCGGGATGAGCTTAGGGGTATACTGGTAGTCTGGGTGGAGCATGATGATGATGTCTCCGCCCAGCTCCAGTGCTTTGTTGTACAGGGATTTTTGGTTGCCGCCGTACCCCTTGTTGTTCTCGTGGGTGATCACGTGGTTGATGCCAATCTCATGGGCCAAGTCAGAGGTGTTGTCCCGGCTGGCATCATCGCAAAGGATCACCTCATCCACCAAGTCAAAAGGAATCTCAGCGTATGTTTTTTCTAAAGTCAGGGCGGCGTTGTAAGCCGGCAGCACCACCACCACTTTCTTGCCTTTGTACATGATTTTTTGATTGTGGGCGCAAAGATAGAAAAAAACAGAAGGCCGGGGCGTACGAACTTTTTACGATGTTTGGGCTTACATATACCACGAGAACAAACTACAGCCTTATGCGAAAAGTACTCCTCATCATCGGAATCATAGCGGCCGTGTTGGTCGTCGGCTTGCTCATTGCTGCTTGGGCATTGGACCAGGACCGGCCGGAAGGCCAGCAGGGGCCAGCGGCCGAAGCCATGGCGGAGCAGATGCTGGAAGCGATTGATTATGAAGCTTGGCAGCATACCCGCTTCCTGCGCTGGACATTCCCGGGCGGGCACCACTACACCTGGGACAAGACAAAGGGCTTGGTACAAGTTCGCTGGAGCGATACGGAAGTGCTGCTGCGGACCGCCGATGTCAGCGGCAAAGCTTGGCGCAACCGGGAGCAGCTAGAAGGCGAAGCAGCTCAGGAGGCCATCCAAACGGCATGGGGCTACTTTTGCAACGACTCCTTTTGGCTCAATGCGCCGGCCAAGGTCTTTGACCCCGGTACGCAGCGCAGCCTCGTCGAGCTGGACGACGGCGGCAAAGGCTTACTCGTCGAGTACAAAAGTGGAGGGGTAACACCGGGAGACGCTTACCTCTGGCAGTTGGATGAAAAAGGGCTGCCCAAAAGCTTTCAGATGTGGGTTTCCATCATCCCTGTTGGCGGTTTGGAAGCCAGCTGGGAGGGGTGGACGACACTAGCCACCGGCGCTCGTATTGCGACCGTGCACGACTTAGGGCTATTCACCACGGACATCAGCAACCTGAAAGGCGGCAATACCCTGGAAAGCGTAGCGCTAGACGTCTACCCCTTTGAGGCGCTTGGCGAGCGCTTGGCTGTTCCGGAACAGCAGGAGGCGGCTCAAGACTGATGGATCAAGCCGTCCAGTTCCTGCCGTACAAAAGTGCCGAGCTCGCTAATATGTTCCCGGGAAAAATCGAACTCAATGCCCGCCGTGCGGTAGATTTCTCGAATGTTGCGGGTATAGCCCAGCTTTAATGCTTGGTAGTATTGTTTCACAGCTTTGTCGGGGTCCTCGCGGAATTGCTTCCAAATAGCGATAGCGCCCAGCTGTGCCATTCCGTACTCAATGTAGTAGAACGGGACTTCAAAAATGTGCAGTTGTTTATGCCAGAGGTGTTCGAGGTAGTGCTCCAAGCCACTGTGGTCGATGACGCTGGAGTTGAAAGATTTCATGATGCGCATCCAAGCTTGCTTGCGCTCTTCGCGGCTGTGTTCCGGCTTGGTGTATATCCAGTGTTGGAACTTGTCGATCGTCGCAATCCAAGGCAACACCTTAAGCACATATTCCAACTGTGCGATGCGCGCGCGCCGCAATTCTTCTGGGTCCGGAAAAAAGATATCCCAGTATTCCATCGTCAGCAGCTCCATCGTCATGGCCGCCAGCTCGGCTACTTCAGAAGGGACCCGCTTTGATGTTTTCAGCTTGTAGTGGCTAGTCAGGTGGCTGTGTACAGCGTGGCCGGCCTCGTGCAGTAGCGTACGCATGTCGCTAAGGGAGTTGGTGGCATTCATGAAAATGAACGGCAAGCCCGTAAGGTGCAGGGGCATGTTGTACCCGCCTGGCCGCTTGCTTTGCCGCGATTCCAGGTCGAGGTGCCCGCGGTCGCGCATTTTACGCAGCGTACTGCCGAAGTCGGCGTGTACGCTGTCTAGGCAACGCGATGTTTTGTCAATCAGCTCTTCCACGTTTTGGAAAGGGCGCAGCGGCGTGTCGCTGCTGGGCTCCACGAACAAGTCCCATGGGCGGAGTTTTTGATAGCCCAGGGTATCGCGGCGGTACAGGTTCATTTCGTTGACGATGGGGACGATCTCCGTCTTGATGGAATGGTGGAAGTCGTTGCAGTCCTCCACCGTATAGTCAAAGCGGCCCAGAGCGCGGAATTTGAAGTCCCGGAAGTTGTCAAAGTTGGCGTTTTGTGCCATACGGTGGCGCATCCGCAGCAGCTCGTCGAAGAGGTCTTCCAGCGGCTCGCTTTCTTTGGCTAGCCGCTCGTGTATTTTGTGGTAAACGGTCTCGCGGTATGCCCGGGTGGGTTCTTCTAGCAAGGAGCTGGCTTTCTGCAGGGTCATCTGTTTGCCTTCTACGCCTATCGTCATTTCGGAGAAGATTTTGACGTACTCCTTGGATTTGAGTTGTATGTCGGTGGCTAGCGGGATGTTGTCTTCCTGGAACATATCCACCGCATTACGGACCAAACGCAGGTGGATGTTGTATTTGTTGTTGGGCAGCTCCTCTACAAAAGGGCATTGCACGAGCTTTTCGTTGAGCTGGTGCTCAAAGGAGGTGATTTTAGGCGCCAGTTCCTGCACAGCGTACTGGTAGAGGGCTTCCGCCTTCTCGTCTGCACTATTGACGGTCACTTTGATGTAGCGCCAAGAAAATGCTTCGCTGACCACGGCATCGAGCTCGCTTTTGTCTTTCAGCCACTGCTCCAAATCGGGCAGGGAGTGGAGCTCGCGTTTCAGCAAGTCATTGTAGTAAGGTTTTAACCGTGACCAGGTGGTAACTTTAAATTCTTTGGGAACGAAGGCCCTTTCGTGCTCTTGCAGAACAGTAGCCGTTTTGGTCATGAGATGCATGATTTTGTGTTGCAGCCCCGTGTATGGCGAATGTGTATCAGGGGGCTATCACAAACGGGGAACATAAAATTTTTATCAAAGTAGGCGTGTGTCTAGAGCCAGTTGATTAACCGCTTCTTGTATGAAAGAAAGAGGCAAGGCGCCAGCTCGTGAAAAGCCAAAATGTAACTCCGTAGGGAATACCATTCGGGCTTTGGGCACACGGCCAGTGATTTTGTTTTCAACTACGGGCTTCTACGGGCCCTCCCCGGGATTTGTTGCTTCTCAAAACGGCTTTTGTGCAATTTTTTGCGGCTTACTCCTCTTCTTCAGTGGAGCCATTTCCCTCGTCGGGAAACAAGCCGCTGTCTTGCAGGTAGTTAAACCATTTGACCAGCTTCTTGATGTCGCCGGTGAAGACGCGGTCGCGGTCGTAGTTGGGCAGCACGTCGGCAAAATATTCGTGCAAGTCTTCCGCAGCCGACCCCTTGGGAGGCGGGTTGTCTTCTATTTGCTGCTGCATGTTGCGGAATACATTCTTCAGCTCGGTGGATTCGCCGTCATCGGTATAAATGGCGATGGACTCCAAGGGGGTGAACTGATGCTTGCGCGAGGACGCGAAACGCCGCTTTCCGGTTTTCACATCTTCGATAATTAAGCCGTTGCTGCGGTTGGCCGCCATCCGGTAAATACCGGGCAGCCCACTCACTGCGATCAAGTTGTCAAGTTTCATTACAGCATCTCGTTTTTAAATATGAAGGGGGCAAAGTTAAGAACTAAGCATAGAAAAACGCAGCTGCGTCGCAGGCATATTTTCTAAGCCGGGAGATACCGTGAAGGGGGGTAGGGTAGAGGGTAGGATGGGGTCGTATAGCAAAGATATAAGATTCGGCCGGGTTGACCAATTTTAAAAGGGTATTCTTGTCAAACGCCTGCCCATTCTTTCGTCTTCCGGTACACCGTACCTTTAAACATAGCCGCTAGCGCGCCGCTTTCCCGGCGGATTTCCACCCGGTAAATCCCGATGCGGTGGCTGAGTTGCATTTCGGAAGCCTCCGCCACGATACGCTCGCCTTCCTCCAGCGGGGCGGTATGCGAGATAGACGTCTCTATGCTCAGCGCGTGCCGGCCTTGGCGAAAGCCAGGGCGCTGTCCGCCAGGCTGTAGGCAATGCCGCCGTGGGCCAGGCCGAAGCCGTTCAGCATATCGCGCCGTATCTCCAAGCCGAGCCGGCAGTAACCCGCCCGCACTTCCAGCCGCTCTATACCCAGCCATTGACTGAAATAGTCGTTTTCGTACATCTGCGCCACGATGTCTTCAGGTTGATGTGCCATCTTTGTGTTTGAACTTTACCAAAAGTGGATTATAAGGAAATTTGGAATATCCTTGAGCCAGATCACATATTATTCTGTATCTTTAGCTCAACTTTTAAGTTTTTGATAGAAATCAGGCAGCGTCTTCCCCTAACCGCGGGTCTCGGTAATAGAGCCTACAAAACACCCCCCTACGCTCCTGATACTGTTAATTAAACTATGAGTGCCTACATCCGGGGAGAGCAATTATGGCGTAGGTGTCGTGGTTCAACTGTTTCCTTGTGACGGAAAAAGAACTTGTCAAAGGCTGTATTCGAGAAAATCGGCAGTGCCAGCAAGAGTTGTTCTTGCGTTATTCGGGCAAGATGCTAGCCGTATGCCTGAGGTATACCCGCCACCGTATGGAAGCAGAAGATATTCTACAAGACGCCTTCATTAAGGTGTTCGACAATATCGGCAAATTCGAGTTCAAAGGCTCCTTCGAAGGCTGGATCCGGAGAATCGTCATTAATACGGCACTGAAAAACTACAGCAAGAAAAGCTTCAAGCAAGAGCAAATCGGATTGGAAAACCAACCCGAATTACCCCTGGAACCTGAAATTTACAGCAACCTTCAGGAAGAGGAGCTGCTCCGCCTTATCAATCAGCTGCCAGACGGCTACCGCGTGGTTTTCAACCTCTACGCTGTAGAAGGCTACAGCCACAAAGAAATCGCTGATTTGCTGGGCATACAGGAAAGCACTTCCCGGTCCCAACTCGTAAAAGCCAGAAAAATGCTACAGGGCATGATTGTTGAATTGCAAAAAATCGCGGTATGAACAAACACCATCCTTTAGATGAGGTGTTCCGGAATCAACTGCAGGACCAAGCAGCCGCGCCACCTTTGCATCTATGGGAGCAAATAGACCAAAAACGCACACTTAAACACCGTTTCTTTAACCAGGTCCGACAGAAGAAACCCATCGTGACGCTGCTAGCCTCCATGGCTATGACCGGGGTGGCTCTTCTGTTGTGGAACCTGCAGCAGCCTAACCTCCAAAGCTTTCCAATTCCCGCTCCTCAAAGCAACCCGCCGGCCATTGCCCAGCAGCAAGACGCTGTTGCGACGCACGAAGCTGCCGCCTCAGAGGAGAAAAAGCCTGTCCGCTCTTCCTCAAGCCCCTCCAAACTTGCGGCCGCTGCTGAAAACGCTACCCCTCTCCACCGGCAAGCTGTTCTTGAGGACCATACCCAAGCGCTGATATCAGCCATTGGCCAGCATTCTAGTGTAGTAACCACCGCCTTTGCGGATGTTTTAACGCAAGAAATCGCCGCAATAGCCAATACAGCAGCGGCTGATCGTGAAGAAACACCGACTGTCAGCCCTAAGCGGGTGGCTGATTTGCCGGTACTCAACCGGCAGGCCGCACCGGCTTATGCTTTAGACGAAAACGACTTGTCCGGCCTATTTGGGTCTAACGATCCGAAGTGCGCCCGCTTCGGCGATGGGAACTGGGCATTTTACCTTGACGTTATGGCGTCGCCTGACCTTACTTTCAATACTTTAGAAGCCCGTAGTTCGGACGCCGTGGCGTACTTGGAAAAGCGTAAAGAGACCGAAACCCGGTTATTTGCGTTCAGCGGGGGCGTACGGCTCTCCATGATCGCTGACAACGGCCTTGCATTGCGTACCGGGGTGAATTACTCGCAAATCAACGAGAAGTTCACTTACTTCAACGGCAGCGAGGAGAAAACGCAGATTAGAAATATCTTCGACAGCGAGGGGAACGTAATCGGCACAGATACGATCACCCTGACGGGCGAGCGCTACAAGGTGTCCAATAACATCTACCGTACCATCGATATCCCTTTTATCGTGGGCTATGAATTTGATATGGGCCAGTTCGGTATGTCCGTCAACGGCGGGGCGTACCTCAATTTGCTCTTCATGCCAGACGGCGATCTGTTGGACCCCGAAACGCTGGAACCGATTGCTATCGACGGCGACAACTTCAACGCTTTCAAAGAGCAAGTGGGCTTAGGATACTATGGTAGTTTGGCACTTACTTATCAAACTAAAAGCGGTTTGCAACTGCTGCTAGAGCCACACTTTAAGGTATTCCCGAAATCTGTTACCCAAGACCAATACGCACTCACACAAAGATATACTAGCGTGGGGCTGTTCATGGGCGTACGCAAACGCCTTTAGATCACGGCTTACCGCCTATTTGGATAGCCTTAGTGCTTTATTGTAGCGCTAAGGCTATTTATATTTACGACCAAACGAACGAACCATCATGCAATACGCTGAACTTGGCCGCACCGGCATAGAAATAAGTAAGATCGGCCTGGGCACTATGACCTACGGGGAACAGAACAACAGAGAGGAAGCTTACGAACAAATAGAGTACGCCCTTGATCAAGGGGTGAATTTCATCGACACCGCCGAGATGTACAGTGTGCCTAGCCGGAAGGAGACAAAGGGGGAGACAGAGCGCATACTAGGGGCGTGGCTGAAATATACGCCCAACCGTAACAAGGTTGTCCTCGCTACCAAAGTGACCGGCCCGTCCGCTAACATGACCTACATCCGTAATCCGTTGCGCTTCACCCCCGGTCAGATTCGTATGGCCGTAGAGGGCAGCCTCAAGCGCTTACGGACGGACTACATCGACCTGTATCAGTTGCACTGGCCAGAGCGCAATACCAACTGTTTTGGCCAGCGTGGGTACAAGCACAATCCTGATGAAGAGTGGAAGGACAATATCTTCGAAGTGCTGCGGACGATGGGCCGATTGGTCGACGAAGGTAAAATCCGCTTCTTCGGCTTATCCAACGAGACGCCCTGGGGCACCATGCGCTTTTTGCAGGCGGCCGAAATGGAAGATTTGCCCCGGCCGGTCAGTATCCAAAACCCCTACAGCTTGCTCAATCGTACGTTCGAAGTCGGTTTGGCGGAGGTCGCTATGCGGGAAAAATGTGGCTTGCTGGCTTACTCGCCCCTGGCTTTCGGCCTGCTCTCCGGCAAATACCACCGGGGGGAAGCCCAATCCCGGGACCGGCTGAACCGCTTTAAGCAGATGTCTCGCTACAATAGCAAGCAAAGTTATGAGGCCACCCAAAAGTACCTGGCCATCGCCCAAGAGCACGGGCTGAGCCTTACCCAAATGGCTTTGGCTTTCATCAATCAGCAGCCCTTTGTGACCTCGAATATTATTGGCGCAACGACGATGGAGCAATTGAAAGAGAATATCAGCAGCATAGATGTTGAGCTGCCCGCTGAGCTCATGCAGGCTATCGAAGAAGTACACGAGACTATACCCAATCCCGCACCCTGAGGCTCGCATTGCGTACCACCAGCTGAATTGTCAAAATATTGTCAGCAAGTTGTTGTATTTGTAAGGCAATGCATGCCCTCCCATAGCCGGCAGCCATAGCGAAGCTGCTATCGCCGCCGATACAACATGCCTTTTACACCTAAAACATATGAGCCATGAAAAAATGGATGAAAATTCTACTGAGTACCCTAGCTGGTTTGGTTCTACTCCTATTGCTAGGCGCAGCTTATGTCAACTATTCACCGGTGCCCACTTACAAGCTTGCAACCCCCACAATAGAAGTACCCACGGATTCTGCATCGATTGCCAGAGGCGAACACCTTACAGCACTGTCCTGTGCACTTTGCCATAGAGGCAAAAGTGGCCAAGCGATGGAAGGGGGCCCTTGGCGGGAAAAAGACTTGGGCGATTTGTACGTAGCGAATTTGACCAACCATCCCAACTCTACCCTTTCGCAATACTCGGATGAAGAACTGGCTTTGTTGCTGCGTACCGGGGTGAAACGAAATGGTGAGGTAGCTTTGGTAATGCCGCGTTACGCGCAAATGTCTGACGCGGATTTGGGGAGTATTATTGCCTTCTTGCGCTCTGATGCGCCTATGACAGCCCCTTCTGACAAACAATGGCCAGAGCGCGAAATCAATTACTTAGCTAAGCTGCTCACCAAGATAGCCATCAAGCCATTACCGTATAGTGAAAACGTGGACAACCCTGTCCCTGATGATAAGGTGGAACAGGGGAAATACCTAGCGCAAAACCTGGCCTGCTACCATTGCCACTCGGCTGACTTTGCGACGCTCAATGAAGCGGATCCAGAGCAGTCTGAAGGCTACTTTGGCGGTGGAAACCTCATTCTGAAGAAGGATGGTTCCAAGAAAATCCCATCTTCCAACTTGACGCCACATCCCGAATACGGGCTCGGCCGATACGATCTGGCTGGATTTGGGCAGGCGGTGCGCTATGGAAAAAGCCTGAATGGCAAGGACTTGGACCACTCTATGCCCCGCTTCACTAACCTGAGTGACCAGGAAGTGGAAGCGCTTTGGGCGTATCTGCAAACCTTGCCCGTGATTGAAAATCAGATCGCAGCGGCGGAGTGAAAACAGTATCCACAATTGACTGAGACCCTCCCAAATTTTGCACTTTGCCAAAACTTAGGGAGGGCTCTTTTACAGGACACACTTACCGCAACCGCAGCATCCGCTTCGTCAGCCGGTGCTCGCCAACCTCGAGGGTATAATGGAGCAAGCCGGTAGCCGCATCCGGTAAGCTACGGTCGAGCTGAACGGTATTCCAGCCCGCCTTGCCTGTTAGCTCTACCGTATAAAGCAGCTGCCCGATGGTGTTGTGCACACTCAGCCGGGCGGGGCGATCGGTGGGTAGGTAGAAATCCACTTGGGTGCTTTCGCGGAAAGGGTTGGGGTGGTTAGCGCCTAGTTGCGGAATGTCAGACGTGGCTACGGGGGCGTCAAACCGGAAAGCCACCGCACCCCAGCGGCCATCTTTGCCATAAGCTTCGGGCTGTAGCAGCGTTGCGCCTGTATGCAAGGCCTCTTCCAAGGCGGTGGGGGCCTTAGCTTTCACTTGAAGGGTAAATAGTGGCTGCTTTCCGTCCGGTAGCTCCTGCGGCGCCACCCAGCTCATTGCCATCGCGCCATCGGGCCGTACGGGGCCAAAGTGGTCAGCGCCTATCAGCCCTCCTTTTACACCGAGTAGCTCGACCGCTGCGCTGGCCTGCAAAGTAGCTTGGAAACCGTCGATATCCGGCAAGTTATGGGCATAGATGGGGAGGTCATAGGACTGCCCGGCCTGCAGCTGTCGGGCGGCGGTGTGCAGGTAGAAAGGGGTACCGTCGCGTACGATGACGTTGCCGCTTGGCTGTAGGCTAGAAGGGTCAGCAGAACCGTCAATATCACCAATTTTTATACCGATAAAGTCCCTTGGCCATAGGGGGTGCTGGGTATCGGTGATATCCCCTCCAGCCCACGGGTTGGACGGATCATCAAAGACAAAGCCGAGATTGACGAAGCGCCAACTGCTGTTATTGGGGAATTCGCTGCTGATGCCCAGTATCAGCTTGCGTATCTGTAGTAAATCGAGGATGGAAATATTACCTGAGTTGTTGACATCTGCAGCGATCATCTGGTAGGGGGAAGACAGTGGGGTGACCCCCAATATGTGCTTGCTGATCAGCACCATATCGAACGTAGAGAGACCGTTTTGTTGATCGTAGTCTTTCTCCGGCCGTATGCTCAGGGTGCTGTCGATCTCGAAGCCCGGCGGGATGCCATAGTTGCCAGAATCGTCGGTATATACGGTATCGGTGACACCGCTAGCGGTAAACTCGACAAGTACGTTGGCCACGCCTTCCTCATCTTCGGTAACGATTTGGCTGGACATGGTGACGGGGCAAAGAGCGGTACCGACCTGGATGCGCTGCTCAAACGTAAGTAAATCTTGCGGTTGGCACCAATCTAGGATAAACCAGTTGCGGGTAAAGGTATAATCTGTTTCGGACACCTCTGTCGGTGCGCTGTCCTCGTAGAAAGCATCTAGGTTGCAAAAGCTATGCCCGTCCATAAAATAGGGCCCGTTAACGGTAAGCACAAAGGGAGCCCCCGTTTCTTCCGGGCTAGGTAGAGTACCATCAGTGTATACGTTGGGGAATCCACAGTCGATAGTGACATTAGCAGGGGGCAACCAAATGTCCTGCTGCAGCTTGCTGGATAGCGGGCGCAGTATGATACGCTGTATGCAGGATGCGGTCGCTCCGTTGGGGCCGTCAAAGGTGAAGGTACGCTTGACAAAAGTAGAACCGCAGGTCTGAAATTGGTTGATTTCTTCTTGGTAGGTCAGGTTTTCTATCGTGCTACAGCCGGGTTGCTCCAAAGGGTCGCCCGTTAGCTGTAGGCCCGTGCTGGAAATGAGCCCGTCATCTTCGCAATTGAGCGGTATCGAGAACGTAAAGGGCGCGGTGGGGAAACTTGTAGTCGAGACGATGGTGTCTACCGTCGAGTCTGGATTGGTCACGATGGTAAGGTCTTCCATAAATACCTCTGTGGCTTCTTGGTTCGTGGTGACTTGAATCTGGTAGTCGCCGGTTGTCATTGGGGTGGTAGTCGTGACCAGCAAGGTGTACGTTTCTCTTGACTTGAGCGAGGCGGCTAGCCGGATAGCTGAATTTTCAGCCGGGCCTAAGTTGGATACCGCAACGAGGTTCTGACAGAGGGCGTCTTGATCAATCGGCCCTCGGTACAGCGACAGAAAAAGCGATCCATTAATGCTCGTTGTACTATCCATGGGCGTATGTACGACAATGATGTCATTTGTGTTGACCTGCAAGGGAATCAGGTGCACATGACGGGGGGCTTCAGGCTGCGGCAATGTGTCGGCGTATGGCAGGCAGAAGTTGGCATCAGGAAGTAGAGGGGCATTGGAATCCAAGGTGCCTTGCAGTTGGTAAGCCTCTTTAGTTGTTTCCAGTGCGTCAATATCCGGCGGGCAGCATTGCGCGGGAGCGGCGGTCATGCTTAGGCAAAAAACGGGTACAAGCAACAGCCACCGCAGATAGCGGCTGCACCATAGTGTAGAGGGTAAGTGTTTCATGGATGTAGATTTGTTAGTGATGCCAGCATAGCATCGCTTGGTAAAAAGGTATAAGTTATAGCGCTGCGTGCATAGCGGCCGAAGCGGCTAAGCAGGAAGGGGGGTAGAGGCGCATAGCTATAAATATACATTGTCGGCGGCAGAAAAACAACTATTGGATACCGTGATTGCAGGAAATACCCCAATGGGGGTAAACTAAAAAACCGGAAGCAGGCGGCTATGCCTGTTTCCGGTCAAGGTATCTAAGTCTATTTTTTATTGAAATTACGCGCCGAGGTAGTTCTTCAGCAGTTTGCTCCGGTTAGCGGAGCGCAGCTTGTTAATTGCTTTGTCTTTGATTTGCCGCACGCGTTCGCGGGTCAGGTCAAATTTCTCGCCGATATCTTCCAATGACATCGGGTGCTCTACGCCTATACCGAAGTACAGCTTGATCACGTCACACTGCCGGTCGGTCAGCGTACTCAGGGAGCGCTCGATCTCGCGGCGCAGTGACTCGCGGTAGTCCAGTTTGGAGTCCGTGTTTGGCGTGCTGCTGTTTTCTAATACATCGAGCAGGGAGTTGTCTTCCCCTTCGACGAAAGGCGCATCCATAGAAACGTGGCGGGCGGCAACGCCTAGGGTGGTTTCTACTTCCTCGGTCGCAATTTCGAGCGTATCGGCCAGTTCATCGGCGGAGGGTTCGCGCTCGTATTCCTGCTCCAGTTCGGAGAAGGCTTTGTTGATCTTGTTGAGGGAGCCTACTTTGTTTAGGGGCAAGCGTACGATACGAGACTGTTCTGCCAGTGCCTGTAGTATAGATTGGCGGATCCACCAGACGGCGTAGGATATAAATTTGAAGCCCCGGGTTTCGTCAAAGCGCTGAGCGGCTTTGATAAGCCCTAGGTTACCTTCGTTAATAAGGTCACTTAGCGAAAGACCTTGATTCTGATATTGCTTGGCTACCGAAACCACAAAACGCAGGTTGGCTTTAGTCAACTTTTCCAATGCGGCTTGATCCCCTTGCTTGATACGCTTAGCCAGGTCCACTTCCTCCTCGGGGGTGAGCAAATCCACTTTTCCGATTTCTTGCAAATACTTTTCCAGTGATTGGCTTTCCCGGTTGGTGATAGACTTAGTGATCTTAAGCTGTCTCATGTACGCGAGTTTAATGTTTAAAGTTTAACAAAGGTCATGAATGTAGGCTGAGGAACGGCGAATAGGGAGGACACGATATTGGTCGCGTGGGGTTAAGCGGGAAAGCTGCTCCGCGGTGGAGGCAGGCGATAGTTTGGCTCGCATGGTTATTTCCCGAATTTGCAATTGCCCTGTTGATTACCGTTTACAGCCCACAAAAGTAAGGGTTTTACCCTTTATAGTCAATAGGTGGGGTAATATTTGGTTAACGTACAAGTAGGCAACACCATAGGCTTAACATTAGTTTCCAAAAGCCGGAAAAAGTGGCATTCCGGCGGTTTGAGGGGCCCGCAGCAAGTTAAATTTTGGAAAAACCATTTTTTTATTCTTTATTGTGAGGGAGCCGCAAGGGAACGTACCCAATACCCTTGAGAGCAGGTTTGGAGCGGCCCGGTCGCTGATTTCAAGCGATTTGCCATTCCAAGCTGCCCTGAGCAATCCTGCCCGGGCCAATTGTTAAGCTATCCTATACACCATGGAAAGAGTCAAGTTCAACATGGAGTTCTTATTCAAAGCATCTCCGGCCATCCTATATAAGTTTTTTACCACCCCTTCCTGCCTGGTCCGCTGGTTTTGCGACGAGGTGGACATTCAGGGGGAGCGTTTTGTCTTTTACTGGAGCGGCTCCGCCGAGGAGGCCGAGCTGATCGAGCACGAAGAAGACAAAAGGCTGCGTTTCCAATGGGAGGATGCCGAAGGGGAGGAGGAGTACTTCGAATTTGACTTCTCCAAGTCTCCGGTGACAGGGGAGACTATCGTGCAGCTCACCGACTTTTGCGACGCTGACGAAGTAGACGACCAAAAGCAGCTCTGGGAAAGCCAGATGGAGGACTTGCGTAAGGAAACCGGCGGATAAGCCTGCCTGCCTTTAGTCATTCTTTCGGTGTATCCGGAAGATCAACGTGATCAAGCCGAAGGTGAGCCCCAAGCCCGAAAGGAAGTAGAAAAAGCCCCCCAAAGGCGCGGCAAAAGAAAAGATGCCGAGTACCAACCCGCCCAATACCAGCAAGGACCCAATAACAATCAGCCATATACCAAGATTGGATTGCTCTTCATCATCCGAGCGTTTCTCCAAACGCTTTTTCAGGCGCTTCAGCCGCTTTTCCACACGTTTCTGCCGGCGCTCTTGCTTGCGCACCGCCCGTTTTTCCACCCAACTCATCTCCGCTTGCTCCTTGGCCGGCACTTTGACGGCAGCTTGGGCCGGCACCACTGCTAAAAAAAGTACAATCAGGCTAGACAATAGTATACGGTAAGCCATATTCTTCATTTTGGTTGTGTCAATGCGGGGGGAGCCTAAATATAGCTTTTTTCTGTGGGCTGTGCATATTTAAAATAGCCTTAAATCTTGGGTTTGGCTTGGCCATGCTCCTACAATTGGCTAGCTTGAGGGGTATTTTAGTATTTGAAACCCTCCTACTATGCTCTATTCTTTAGTACTCGCCCTTTTGCTTGCCAGCTCTACCCCTTCTATCCCTTTGGTAAAAGATTATGGGCAGGCGCTGTCGATAGCGCAGCAATCCGGCCGGCCTGTTTTCCTGCTCTTTACCGGCTTGAGTTGCCCGCATAATGAAGCTATACCGGCTAGTGCAGCCGCAGTATGGAACGCAGCAAGTAGGGTGTAACCTTGCAATGGTGGTTTCATTATTAGGCTATATTGTTCACAAATCAGCTTTTGAGTTGTTGAAACATTAAACGAAATTCCTGAGCAACATGAGACACCTACTATTCTTCTTTCTCCTAGCTTTATCCATCAGTGCTTGCAACGGCACCGAGGCAGAACAAGACGACGAAGTCTCTGCCCTGCGGGAATTTGCCCAGTTTTACGAACGTTTTCACCAAGACACCGCATTTCAGATGGAGCGGGTCCTATTTCCGTTGCCGGGCCTGCCGAGGGAAGCCGACAGCAGCCTTATTGCTTCGGGCCGCTTTCGCTGGACGAAAGACAATTGGCGTATGCAACAACCCATCAATTTCGAAGAATCACAGTTCGAGCAGCAGCTTGTCCGGGTAAGCAAAGACTTGATCATCGAGAAGATCGTGAACAAGGAGTATGGTCTGAAAATAGAACGCCGCTTTTCCCGCCTCGAAGATGGCTGGCATCTGATCTATTATTCCGCGCTGAATAAGATGGAATAAGCAGCAGGGCGGTTAATGCAGCATCTACTTACCACAAATCCGTAAAGGGGATTTCCTTGGCCTCCAGCAGCTCCCCCCTGATACTGAGCCGCACCACGTGCACCGCTTCGTAACTTTCCCACTCGATGCGGTACTCGGTGAGTTGGTCAGGCAGTGTGACTTCTGCCAGAAACGTCACGTCTTTCTCAAAGTAATTGGTCTCGTAGTGGTCGTACACGCGATCCGGCAGGGCAGAAGGGTAAATACGGGCTTGCGATTGCAGCCAGTTCCCATCGGCGGAAAAATAGACTTTAAAAAGCTGATCGCGTACGTTGTTAAAGGAAGCAATGTACGTCTCACCTTCTACGCCCCAAGCCACTTCTCCAGCTGCTACTTCCCCGTAGCGCTCTTCAAAAGCCATTTTCACCGCCTCCGGTACGGTAGTTATTAGGGAAGCACTAGTCAATAATAAGCTAAGCAATAGCGTCATAATAAAAAAACAGCTTTGTTGCGCTGACATATATCATTACACCATACACTGATTTTTGTTTATCCTTACTGCCTTATACTGGTACGTAAACCAGCAGGCGGGAAATCATACTCTGCCCGATGGAGGTAGACTTGACAAGGGCTTGTACTGCGGCTCGGGAAACTTGTCAAGTCATTTTGCTTTCCCAACCTTTCAACCTTTCAACTCTTCAACCTTCCCAACCTTTCAACCCTTCAACTTTCCCAACCCTTCAACTTCCAACTTCCAACTTCCGATTTTCACCTTCCGATTTCCAACTTCCGATTTCCGACTTCCCATCTCCGATTTCCAACTTCCGACTTCCAACTTCCAACTTCCCATCTCCAACTTCCCAACCACCCCTCCTGCCGCTCCGCAAACGCATCCGGGTGCTCGGCGTAGATGAGCCGGCCCAGCGCAAAAGCATCCCGCTCCAGCTCCGCTTGCCGCTCCCGGCAGAGCGCGCGTATAACCCGGCGGTTGTTTTCAGAAAGGTCAGGCGCAAGCCCCTCCGCTTTTTGAGCCAGCAGTGCAAAATCATGGTGGTCGCCCAAGATATCACTTAGCTTATGGATGGATTTGGCGTAAGCCTTATACACCTTCGGCCAAGTCTTCTTAAGCAAGCGGTGGTGGTACCACAGGTATTTGGTGCGCTTCCGCCATTGGTGCATCTGGTAAGTCGTAGGGTTTTGCTGTGCTTTTTGAAAGCGTTTGTACCCCCGCTTGTATACCCGCCGTAAGCTATGGACGGTATCTTTCAAGTGGTCCTTCTCTACGGGCATCGCCATAAACCAAGAGCGAGCATCCTGCAACTGTGCTAGGACCTGTTGTAGTTGACTGTTGTCGTCAATCAATTCCTGACGGATGTGCTGCCGTTCTGTTTCCAGCAATTCCCGCATTTCATCGAAGGTGGCTTTCTTGACTTGGCTGTTGAAGTAGTCCTCCAGCATATCCAGGGCTTTGAGCAGCGAGGTGATATCGCGTAGCGGGGCCAGCTCCCGGCCGCGGTCCCGGTAGAACACATTGGAGGCTTTGTAATAGCCTTGTCCGGTTTCATCCCGCACCAAGCGGAAGATCGCCCGCAGCTTTTTGAAGTGCTTGCGGGCTTTGTGGATGCCTTGGTGCAGTTGCTCGGGTTGGTCGAGTGCTTCTATAGCCTTCTCGTTTTGCTCCGCGCCGATGCGGGCAATACCCGCCGGGAAGGACTCGCCGGTTTCGATGTAGTAGCTCATGTTGGTTTATGGTTTACGGTAACTACTAAGTGGAAGGCCTAAGCGGGTGGCTATGTTTACTCCTTAGGCGGGGAGAGCAAAAAGGGGCAGCACTTTCGTCAAAAGCATCACTGCTGCCCCTTATTCATAGATCGTTTACCGCATCAGCAGAACGTCCCCTTCAAACAACTCTACCACGCCGTCGATAAATTCAATCTCCGCGAAGTAGGTAAATACCGCCCCGTTCATCAGCTCACCCCGGTAGGTGCCATCCCAGCCGAAGTCCGGGTTATTGGGGTCGGCATCGTTCACCTCAAAGACAGGCTCGCCCCAGCGGTTGTAAATTTGGAAGGTGCGGATGTTGGCAACAGTGGGGTCCGAATGGATGTAAAAAATATCATTGGCCCCATCGCCGTTCGGGCTGAAAACATTCGGGATGTATACGTTGCGGTCTTTGCGTACGATAATCTGCATGCGGTCCTCCGCCCGGCAGTTGTTTTCCGTCACGACATTCACGGTCACGAAGGTGCTTTCAAACGGCCTGGCGTAGGGCGCACTACAGTATAGGCAGCTGAGGATATCCCTCGGCTCCCAATTGTAACTGACGCTGTCAGAGGTGTTGACAATGGCATTGACCAGCACGGAATCCCCGATATTGATATCCGCGTTGGGCGGCAGCTGTACGATCAATTCATCCGGTTCATTGACCACCTGCCCGGGGGCCTCGAATTGGCAGCCAAAGGCATCCTCGATAACCACCGCATAGTTGCCCGCTTCCAGATTGAGGAAACTGCTGCTGCTGCCAAAATTTTCGCCGTCTATGCTGTACGTCAAGCCGTTGCCCTGCGCGTTCACCTGAATCAAGCCGTCGCCCGCCCCGAAACAGCTGATATCTTCGGTAATGACTTCGTACTGCAGGCTACGCTCGCCTACCGCAAAGCTCAGGGTATTTTGGCAACCGCGGTCGTCCGTCACCGTCACTTCGTAATCCCCCGCGCCGAGGTCCATCCGTTCGGCGGTGCCGGCGCCATCACCCCAGGCAAAGCTGTAGGGCGCTTGGGAGCCACTGGCACTGAGGGAAGCAATGCCGTTGCCTTCGTCCGGGCAGCCGTCCTGCACGTCCACTGCCGGTTGGGGCAGGGGCGTGACGGTCAGGTCCACAGTATGCGTGGAGTCGCAGCCTTGCGCCGAGACAAAAGTTTGCTGGTAAGTACCGGTAGTAAATTCCGCATCACCGAAAATGATGCTGGAGTCACCCTGGCAAATTGTGCGGGATTCGCTGGTGAATAGGTTTTCTACCCCCAGTACCGATACATTGACCACCGAGTCGCAACCATTCTGGGCCGTCAGCGTGAAGCTTTGCTGATCGCCGGGTGCTAGGGTAGTACCGTTGTACTGAATAGTGGTCCCTTCGCAGGTTTGCAGTTCGAGCGCTTGCTCAAAGACTTGCAATTCCTCTACCATGACCGTCACGATGGAGTCACAGCCAATCTGCGAGGTGAAGGTAAAGGCCTGTGTCTCCCCGGGGTTGAGCGTGGTGCCATTATAGTCCACGGTGGTGCCGGTACAGGCTTGCAGCATCAAATCGGTCTCAAAGATATCAATGCCTTCTACCGTGACGTTGACCACGGAGTCGCAACCGTTCTGCGCGGTGAGCGTGAAACTTTGCTGGTCGCCAGCCTGTAGTGTAGTACCGTTGTAGACCGTAGGTTCACCTAAGCAGGTCTGCAGGGTGAGGTCTGACTCGAATGTGGGGAGTTCCAGCACCGATACATTGACGACCGAATCGCAGCCATTTGCGGCTTGCAGCGTAAAGCTTTGGTTAGCGCCCGGCTGCAGGGCCTGCCCGTTGTAGCTTACCGTAGTGCCCGGGCAGGCTTCAAACTGTAGGTCCTCTTCGTAGGTCGGCAATTCCACCACGGTGACGTTGATGATGGAGTCACAACCCTGCTGTGTGCTGAGCGTGAAGCTTTGAACATCGCCGGGATTGAGCGTGGCGCCGTTGTAGGACACGGTTTCGTTGCTGCAAGCGGTCAGCTCCAAGTCTTCCTCGTACACCGGGAAGGGGTCTACAAAAACGGTGACGATGGAGTCGCAGCCCGATACGGAGGTGAACGTAAAGTCTTGCGTGGCCCCCGCATCCAGGCTTGTCCCATTGTAATTGGCGCTACTGCCGGGGCAGGCTCGCAGGGTAAGCGAGGAGGTTAAGGTCTCTACCTCGTCTACGGTGACGTTTACCACCGAGTCACAGCCATTTTGCGCTTGCAGCGTGAAGCTTTGTTCGTCGCCCGGTGCCAGTTCTACGCCGTTGTAGCTGACGGTAAAGCCGGTACAGGCCTGCAAGGTTAAATCTGACTCGTAGACCTCCAACTCTTCCACCATGACAGTCACCACGGAGTCGCAGCCATTTTCGGCACTCAGGGTGAAGTCCATCATCTCGCCCGGGTTGAGGTCGACGCCTTCGTAGCTCACCGTGGTGCCGGTGCAAGCCGACAGCTGCTGCACCGTAGTGAAGGTAGGCAAAGGCGTGACAAACACCGTGACCACCGAGTCGCAGCCATTGAGGGCGGAGAAGGTGAAATCTGTGGTGTCGCCGGGGCTGAGCGTGGTGCCGTTGTAGTCCACACTTTCATTCTCGCAGGCGGTCAGCTCCAGCGTAGAGGTGAAAGTCGGCAAGGTTTCCACGATTACCGTTACGACCGAATCGCAGCCATTTAAGGCGGAGAAGGTGAAGTCCGTGGTGTCGCCGGGGTTAAGCGTAGTACCGTTGTAATCTGCCGTTTCGTTTTCGCAGGCTTGCAGCGTGAGGGTCGATGCGAAGGTGGGCAGCTCCTGAACGGTCACCGTGACCAGAGAGTCGCATCCGTTTTCAGCCTGCAGGGTGAAGTCCTGCGTATCCCCTGGGTCAAGCGTCGTCCCATTGTAAGAAACTGTAGTGCCGGGACAAGCTTCGAAGACTTGGGCGGAGGAAAAAGTCGGTAAAGCTTCCACGACAACGGTGACCGTGGAGTCACAGCCGTTGGCTGCTGTAAAGACAAAGTCCTGCGTACTGCCCGGTGCCAGCGAGTTGCCATTGTAGTCTACCGATTCATTGTCGCAGGATTGCAGGTTTACCGTAGAGGAAGCCGGCAGCAGTTCTGTTACACTCACGGTCACCACGGAGTCGCAGCCGTTTTCCGCCACCAGCGTGAAGTCCTGAATGTCCCCGGGGCTGAGGTCAACCCCCTGATAGCTAGCCGTGGTGCCGGTACAAGCCTCCAATTGCACAGCGGAGCTGAAAGTCGGCAGTGCATCCACGCTCACCGTCACGATAGAATCGCAGCCGTTGGAAGACAGGAAGGTAAAATCCTGTACGTCGCCGGGCGCTAGGGAGGTGCCCTCGTATGCTACCGTGGTGCCCGGGCAAGTCTGCAAGTTCAGGCTGCTGGTCAAAACAGGCACTTCAACCACGGTAACGGTAATGACGGAGTCGCAACCATTGATGGTATTGAAATTGAAGGTCTGCACATCACCGGGGTTGAGCGTGTTGCCATTGTAGCTCACCGTGCTGCCCGTGCAAGCTTGCAGCGTCAGGCTATCCTCGTAGCTCGGGTAGGCTGTCACGCTGACGTTGACCGTAGAGTCGCAGCCCTGTACCGAAGACAGACTGAAGCTCTGGCTGTCGCCGGGTAGCATCGTTACCCCTTCGTACTCAAAGGTTTCATCCGGGCAGATCGTTACCGGAAGGTCTGTCACATAGGTAGGGGAAACCGAGACCGTAAGCTCCGCCTCTTCAGTAGCACAACTGTTGGAGGCCGTGGCGGTGTAAGTGGTGGTCGTATCTGGCGCTACCGTAATAGAAGGTGCTGTCTCGCCGGTACTCCAAGAAAAATTGTCCTCGTCGAATACCTCTACGGTGAGCGTGGTGTTTTCGTCGTCGCAAATCGGGTTGCCCGACTCCACTACATTAAGTTCCGGAAGCGGCGTCACCCCGATATCGAAGGTAGTATCCAGCTGCCCGCAAATGTTGCTGACCGTCACGGAGAAGGAGCTGTTGGCCGTTGGGCTGACCTGTATGCTAGTGTCCGCTGAACCGGTGGACCAAAGCACATCGTTGCCCATATCCGGGTCTACGCTCAGGCTGATCGTATCCCCCTCGCAGATGTCTTGCGCGCCGTCCACGACTGAATAGGCTGGAAGCGACAGTACGTTTATAGCGAAGGAAGAGTCCACGGTGCCGCATTCATTCGTAGCGGAAGCGATAAACGTATCCGTTTGTACAGGGGCCACCGTGATACTGTCTGTGGCCTCGCCGGTCGACCAGAAAAAGCTGTCTTCATTGGCCGCTTGTACCGCCAAGGTGGCAGATTCCCCTTCGCAGATATCCTGTTCGCCGGCCAGCGTGGTAAGTTCCGGCGGGGTGTTGACGTTGACATCGACGCCGGCGGTGTCCGTGCCGCAGAGGTTGATGGCGATGGCATTGTAGGACTGGGTGGAGTCAGGTATGACGGTATTGACTGGCCCGTTGGTGCCGTTAGACCAGGTGAGTTGGTCAAAATCGGTAGCGTTGGCCAGTAAGTCGACGGTATCCCCTAGGCAAATAAATTGTTCCTCTGTGATGTCGTTGATTTCCGGCAGGGGGTTGACGGTCACCAGTATGTCATCGGTTACCGTGCCGCACTCATTACCGGCTGTGGCCGTAATGACACCAGTGGTGGGCGGGGTGATCGTGATGGACTCTGCTGTCGACCCAGTGGACCAGCTAAAAAAAGTCTCGAACTCCGCGTCGGCTTCCAGACTGACGGACTCGCCCGGGCATACGGTAGGGGGGGAGTCGAGTATAAAGACCAGGGGCAGGGGCGTCACATCGACCTGCACATCCTGGGATACCGTACCGCACTGATTAGAAGCGGTAGCCGTAATCGTTTGCGAGAAGTCCGCTTCAAACACGATAGTATTGCCGACTAGCCCGTTGGACCATTCGACCGGGCCAGTAGCGTTCTCGGGGTTGGCCACAAGTTGTACGGGTTCGCCTTCACAGGCTTGTACCGGCGCAAGAGGCGGGAGTTCGGGCTGTGGGATGACTTGTATGGGGATAGCGTCCGAAGCCGGTTCGCAACCATTGTCAGCTGTGGCTGTCAGGACCGTACTCTCGGTAGGGGTGAATACAATATCCGTACCAGTCTGCCCGGTAGACCAGGTCACGGTTACATTACCGCCGCCGACCAGCGCGGTGACATTGACGGGGTCGCCTGCGCAGAGTGGGTTGTTGACAGGCAACACCTCGATAGTCGGGGGGAAGCAGCCTGAGTATTCAGGGCCATCACCGTCGTTATCTGCTTGGTCGCAAGCATTGTCTTCCATCCCCCCTCCAAACCACGAAGAGGGCTCGCCGGAGACTGTAATAGATACATTGAATTGCTGCGATGGCTCATCGTCATTCACGAAATAGGGAGGCGTATTGGGGTCGCCCCAGTTCACTTGATTCCCCGCGATATTAGCATTCAGCGTGGTACCGTTTTGGCTGGTAAGGCTAGGCGGCGATACGCTTACTATGCCGCCCGCAGCGTCGGTTCCAAAAAAGAAACCAGTAGTGCCGCCAAAAATACCTCCCGGGTGATCGACGCCGGCGACAAAGATCGTGATATTTAGCGTGTACGTCCCATCTCCGTTATCTGTAATGTTATTGATGATAAAACCAGAGCCGTCACATGCCCTAGACAAGATGGGCAGGGTAACGATAAGCAATAACAAGAGTAAAAGTTTTCTCCACATATTTTTTGTTTGTGTATGCATAGTAAGTTAGTGATTGACGACAAGCCGTCCGCTGTAGTGCTTGCCTTTGGTTTTGATTTGGTAGAAATAAAGGCCGGGAGATAGGTTCTTGATAGGGAGCTGCCACTGGCTTGCCCCCTTTTGAAGGTATTGGGAGGCGATTTGTTGGCCAGTAGCGTCATAGGTGTATAGAGTGCCGCCTTTGAATTGTGCTGGCAGTTGCAGCCATGCTTGCTGAGTGGCTGGGTTCGGGTAGATATTGAGCGGGTTGGGGGCGGTGGTTGCATGGGTGGGGTTAACCAGTTGCGCTTCCAGGGTTTCCACCCCGCCACGGGCGTTGCCGCTCCAGATTTCCAGCGCGCCGTTGTTGTTGAGGTCTGCCAATCGAATCGCCGGCCGTTCGCCAAAGTCTATGCCGGGCAGGGCCGGATTGATAAGCTGCGCCTCTTCAAGGCCGTTGATTTCGTACAGGGCGACTTTCCCGTTGCGTTGGCCGTAGTACAGCCAGTAGCCGTTTCCGTTTTCAGATTGTGGCGCCAAGGCAACGCTGCACTCTTGGTAAAACCCCTCGGTTTGGAAAACACCGCCGAGGGTGTCTGTGACCGGCGTAAAATCTGGCGTCTGTCCGGTTCCCGTATTTCTGAGATAGGAAATGGTGCCATTGCGGGTGCCGCAGACCAAGTCTAGCAATCCGTCGCGGTCGTAGTCGATGAC